>DATIZY010000001.1:0-2143 GCA_035516895.1 Thermoanaerobaculia bacterium
CGCTCGCCAACGTCGAGATCCACAAGAAGTTCGCGATTCCTTTCGCCTGCGTCGTCTTCGGCATTCTCGGTCTTCCGCTGGGCATCACGAACCGTCGCGGCGGAAAGAGCTCCGGTTTTTCGCTCAGCGTCGTGATCGTCCTCGTCTACTGGATCATGTTGTCGAACGGCGAGCAGCTCGCAGCGACCGGCAAAGTGCGGCCGTGGCTGTCGATGTGGCTGCCGAACATCATTCTTCTCGGGATCGGCATTTACCTGCTGATGCGCGCGAACCGCGAGGCCGGCGCCGCGCGCTCCGACGTCGGATTCTTCAAAGGTCTCGTGCAGCACGCCGTGTCGCTGTTCCGGCGCAAACGCGCGAACCGCAGGCGCGTCGCCGGCGCCGATGTCGATGAGCCCGAGGTGCTGCGCAGGCTCGACATCACGTTCCCGAATACGATCGATCGCTACATCCTGCGCGAGTTCCTGAAGATTTTGCTGCTCGTGCTGGTGTCGGTGGCCGTGCTGGCGATCGTCGTCGATTACACGCAGATCAGCGGCGACGTTCAAGCGAATCACATCCCGTTTCACACGCTCTTCTCGTACTACCGCTTCATGCTGTTTCAGATCGTGAACTGGACGCTGCCGATCTCGGTGCTCGTCGCAACACTGATCACCTTCGGTCTTTTCTCGAAGAACAACGAGGTCACGGCGTTCAAATCGAGCGGCATGTCGCTGTACCGCATCGCGACGCCGATCGTCGGCATTGCCCTGATCATGAGCCTGCTGTCGTACTTCCTCGGCGACTACGTGCTGCCGTACTCGAACCAGCGCGTCGATCAGCTGAAGAAACGAATTCGCGGGCAGCAGACCGTCGCCGCGCAGAACCAGCAAAAACTGTGGTTCGTCGGCAAGGGGCACTACATCATCAATTTCCTCTCGTACGATCGCGAGGAACAGCAGCTCTCGCAGGTGCAGATCTTCGAATTTGCGGCGAACGAGTTCCGCTTGACACGCCGCGTCTACGCGCAAAGCGCGAAGTGGGACGGCCAGGGATGGGTGTTCGATCACGGCTGGATGATGTCGTTCCCGGAGAACCCCCCGAGCGTCATCACGCCGATCACCACGCCGCTTCGTCTCGCCTATCGCGAGCGTCCCCAGGACTTCGCAACGGAGGTCAAGCAGCCGGATCAGATGACGTTTGCGCAGCTGCGGCGCTACATCGAGGCGATCCGCAGATCGGGATACGCGACCGAGGATCTCTCCGTGAAGCTGTGGCAGAAGACGTCGTGGCCGTTCATCAGCGTGGTGATGGCGCTGATCGCGCTTCCCTTCGCGTTCCGCACCGGCAAGCGCGGCGCGCTGTACGGCGTCGGCATCGCGCTCGTCGTCGGCATCGTTTACTGGATGGTGTTCGCGATCTTCACGAAATTCGGCGAGGTCGGAAATCTGCCGCCCGTTCTCTCCGCGTGGAGCGCGAACGTGCTCTTCGCGATCGCGGCCGTGTATCTCTTCCTGCACGTCGACACGTAAGGCACGACTGCGCCGGGGCGCGCAGCTTTTCGATGAACGGAAGCTCGACCCTCGAGCAGAAGCGTCGAACGCGGCAGCTCGTCGGAGCGCGCTTCGTTCCCGATGCTGCGAAGAAACTTGATGATCCGCTCTAGAACCACTCGGTCTTGCCGGGATTCGCGGCGACGGCGCGGTTTGCGTCGATGCGGAGTGTCGTGTAGGCCGTGGTCTGCGCGATCCCGTCGACGACGCCGATCGACACCGTGTTCACGCCGCGCTCGAGGACGAGCGAAACGCTGCACGCGCCGAAGCCGCAATCGGCGTGTTTCACGTCCGACAGCTCACCGCGCGCGTTTGCGACAGCGAGCGCCAGTTTGACCGGGCCCTCTGCGCCCAGCGCGCGGAGCGTCAGCGGAACGGTGCACGTCGCCGATTCGCACTGCGTGATCTCGCCGGCGACGACGGTCAGCGGCAGATCGGAGGCGCGGGACGGCACGTCGGTGAGCAGATTCGCGAGAACGTGGCTGTCGACCTGCGGCATCGTGATCACGTGCACGCGATGCTGCGGCGTGGAATCGAGAAGCGCGGACGGCGGCGGCGCCGTCCGCGGAATCGAAAACGCGAGTGCCATGAGGCACGTCAGGAGTCGCGCG
>DATIZY010000002.1:0-18679 GCA_035516895.1 Thermoanaerobaculia bacterium
ATGCGATGAACAGCTCGACGATCAGCGTTGCGGCGGCGGTGGCGGCGTGGAACATGTGCGGCCACTGCTGCACGTACCAGCCGATCCACGTCGGCAGCGGACCGTTCTCGTAGTACTTGTCCATCGCAGTGAGGTTTCGCCACTGCGGCTCACCGCTGAGGATCTTCACGAGGCCCGATTCGAAGTAGATGCGGAACCATTCCCATCGCAGCATGAAGAGCGCGGCCTTCGATGGCGGCTGATCGGCGCCGAGGCCGGGGCGGACTCCGCGAGGGGCGAAGAAGATCGACAGCAGCGCCGCTTCGAGCAGCATTCCGTCGGACTGATACGACGAGAAATCCTGCGCGGCCGAAACGAATCCGAGAAAGCAGATGCCGGCGAGGGCGATGCTGACGCGCGGCCAGAGGTTGAAAATCAGCGCGACGGACGCGGCGAATCCGATCCACACGAGCGCGTCGAGCGCGCGATCGCTCGAGCTGATCCACAGGATCGACGGCGCGAACCAGTACGCCTTCGCCCCGAGCGCACGGCGCAGCACATCGAGGTACGCGCCGGCGGGAAGAATTCCGTTCGGGCCGATGAGTCCATGGATCTGAAAGTCCAGCGAGAGAAATGCGGAGAAGAAGATCGCGCCGAGAGCGCGCAGCCAGATCCATCGCGCGCCCAGGAACGACGGCTCGCTGAAA
This sequence comes from Thermoanaerobaculia bacterium, assembly GCA_035516895.1. Taxonomy (GTDB): domain Bacteria; phylum Acidobacteriota; class Thermoanaerobaculia; order Gp7-AA8; family Gp7-AA8; genus Gp7-AA10. Next base: position 687 of record DATIZY010000002.1, read on the forward strand.
TCGGGTGCGAACCAGCGCGGAAGCGGGTTGCCGGTCGCCGGCTGCGCGTCATCGGGCTCCATCGGTGAACTCCCAGATGTCGAGGCCCGTCGTGTTCACGAGGCGGAACTCCGCTCCGGGCGAATCCGGCCTGACAACGTAGCGGACGCCGGCGCGAGCGCAATACGCCGCCGGGTCTGCACTCTGCAGCGCCGCGGTGGCGCGCCAGAAAACGGCCGGATCGGGCATCGTGCCGAAATTGTCGATCACCACCGCGTGGCGTCCCAGGACGTCGAGGCAATGGCCGAGCGGCCAGGGAGCGAGCACGCGGCCCGGCGGAAGATTGCGAAGACATGCGGCCGCGCGAATCCACGCCTGCTGATTCGGTGCGATCGGCGGCAGCGGATGCGACATCCAGATCGCCAGCTGAACGGCGGGAACCACGGCGATCGCTGCCGCGGCGAACATCGCCGCGTTTCGCCGCAAAATCATTGCCGCATCGGCGGCGGCCGCGAGCGTGAGCAGTGGAATCGACGTTGCTTCGAAGCGGCGGCTGGTGATCGCGAGCGGAAGATAGACGATGGCAAAGAGCGCGATCGCCGCCGCCGTTTTGTCACCGCAGAGGCAGAGAGGGCACGTCTCTTTGTGCTCCATGTCTCGGTGGTGATTGATAGCGCGGCGCGCCAGGTCCGACACGAGAATCGCCCCGATCGAGAAGCCCGCGGCGTGCGAGAGCCAGTCCTGGAAATTGCCTTTCCACACCGGCTGGAATTCGGAGATCGTCGACAGCCACGGATCGCCGCCGAAAAAATGGAGACCGGCGAGCAGCGAGCGGAGGGCGGCGAGCGGGATCGCGGCGCCGGCGATGACGGCAACGACCGGCCACTTCCGAAGAAGCAGCGCGATGGCCGCCGCGGCGAACAGCACCACGTGCGGCCAGCCGAGGAACCACGGGCTGTCCGGGTAGCCGGGCGGGCGTGTTAGGCGGAAGATCGCGATGACGACGGCGACGATTGCGAACGCGCTCGCCGCTCGCCGCTCGCCGCTCGCAAACAGCGCAAGGAACGCGAGCCCGCACGCCGGCAGCAGCGCGACCTGAATGAACACCGCGAGCGTCGTCGCGAGAGCAAGTGTGAGGACCGGCTTCAGCCGGTCGGGCCGTCTGAGGGCCGCCGCCACACTGAACAGAATCGCGAATACGAGCGGCCACTCCAGCCAGTGATGATCGATATCGCCGACCGAGGACTCGGTCACGATGAACGGCGAGACTGCGAGTGCCACTCCGGCCGCGGCTCCGGCCATCCATCCGAACCATCGCGCGATCACGAGCGCCGCCAGCGCTGCGCACATCGCGCCCGCGACCGGCGGGATCCAGACGACCGCCGGCATGCCGAAGACGCGCGCGATTGCGCCGCAGGCGAGGTCGTAGAGCGGCGGCCACGGGCAGAAGGCGCCGTGCTCGCCTCGATCGGGATCGAATTCGAGCACCCGCGGGAAATGCGCAGCGGAGAACTCGATGCGTTTCCAGTGATAAAGGTCGTCGAGCGGCGTGAGGCGGGGCATGCGCCCGCCGAGAATTGCGGGAGCGTTGAGGACGCGGACGGCGAGCGCCAGAAAGAAAATGGCGGCAGCGATTTTTTTACTTGCCATTTCGCGGCGTTTGCCGCACTCTAATTCCAAAGTCGTCCAAGACTTCCACAATTCGGGTTTCGGTTGCGAATCCTCCTCGCGTCCGCTGTTTTCTTATGGGCCGTTCTTCCGGTACTCGGGGCGGACTCGGCGGTCGTCTCCACCTACTGCCGCGAAATCACGGTCCCGCTCGACGCCACTCACGACGCAGCGAAACTCGGACCTTGCGGCGATGACGCTCCTGTCGATCTGCTGTGGCATCTCGACCGGATCGATCAGCTGGGGGGCGAGCTCGACGGAACGTATCACCGCCGCGATGCCGGAGCCGGCGCGGTCGTCTACGTCATGGACACCGGCGTGCTCGCGTCGCACAGCGAGTTTGCGACTCCGGCCGGCAGTCGGGTGATCGCGGGCTTCGATGTCGCCAGCGTCACGATCGGCGCTTCGGCGTGTCAGAGTCCGAACAAGGCGCTGCAACCGTGCTACTCCGATTTCACGGAGCTTGTCGGGGCGCAGCACGGGACGAGCGTCGCGTCGATCGTCGCCGGACAAAACGTCGGCGTCGCGCCGCACGCAATGATCGTCAGCATCCGCGTGATGAACGAATCGGCGCTGGCGACGACGCGCACGTACATGGACGGCCTCAACGCCATCATCCGACATGCCTGGGACCCGACGACGCCGCCGTTTCACACTGCCGTCGTGAACATCAGCGGCTGGATGCTCGAGAAGCTCGCGTCGCAGCCCGATCCGAATCCGGTCAGCTACTCCGCGCTCGAACGAAAAATCCGCGACATGATCGGCGGCGTCGATGCCGAAGGGCGTCCCGATCCGAACGGCAAGAAGTTCCTCTTCGTCGTCGCAGGCAACAACATCGATAACGGATGCGGCCGCGCCGGCCTCGTCGACCGCTTCCCCGCGACCCTGGGCAAAGAGCTCGACGGGCTGATTACCGTCGGAGGAATGACCGAGGAGAACAGCTGGTGGCCGGGGGCGTGCAGGGGCGGGCTGGAGATTCTCGCGCCGTCCGAAGACATCTTCAGCGCGACGATCACGGCGAATGACGAGTATCGCGGCTCGCGGCCCAATCTGCGATCGGGCACTTCGTTCGCGGCGCCGATCATCTCCGGAATCGCTGCGCGGATGCTGTCGGAGAACCCGTACCTGACACCGCAGGAGCTCGAGAGGTCGATCGAAGCGACGCCCTCGCGCATCTTCGATCCCGATTCGAGCCGCGCCGACGGCAAGGTCGCGTTCGTTCAGGACGCGCCGGCGGTCATGACGGCGCAGCGAACCGCGCCGTAGAGCGCCGCTCCGCGGGCGCGTTGTCAGTTGTCGGTTGTCGGTTGTCAGTCCCGCCCGCCCGGCAACTGACAACGACAACTGACAACTGACAACTGACAACCTATCATCGCAATCAGTGACCACGACCTACGACTCATCAGCAATCGAAGTTCTCACCGGCCTCGAACCCGTCCGCAAAAGGCCGGGGATGTACACCACCACCGAGCGTCCGAATCACCTCGCGCAGGAGGTGATCGACAACTCCGCCGACGAGGCGATCGCCGGCTTCTGCGACGAGATCGTCGTGACCCTTCACGACGACGGATCGATGTCCGTCTCCGACAACGGGCGCGGCATGCCGGTCGACAAGCATGCGAAAGAGGGCGTCTCCGGAGTCGAAGTCATCCTCACGCGGCTGCACGCGGGCGCGAAGTTCTCCGACAAGAACTATCGCTTCTCCGGCGGGCTGCACGGCGTCGGCGTCTCCGTCGTCAATGCGCTTTCGAAGAAGCTGCAGGTGTGGGTGCGTCGCGACGGACACGAATACTTCATGTGGTTCGCCGACGGGAAGAAGCGCGCCGAGCTCAAAAAAACCGGCGAGGTCGGCAAACGAAACACCGGCACGACGATCCGCTTCTGGCCCGACGAGAAATTCTTCGACACGACGAAGTTCAACATCCCGCGTCTCAAGCACGTCATGCGCGCGAAGGCCGTGCTCGCGCCGGGGCTGCGCCTCAAGTTCGTCAACGAGCAGGACAAGAAAGACAACGAGGAGTGGTATTACGAAGACGGACTGACGGCGTACCTCAAATCGGAGCTGCAGGGCGAAGCCACCGTGCCGGAGGAGCCGTTCGTCGGACATTTCAAAGGAACGAGCGAGGAGGTCGACTGGGCCGTCGCGTGGCTCGCCGAGGAGGGAGCGGAGATCATCGGCGAGAGCTACGTCAATCTGATTCCGACGACGCAGGGCGGCACGCACGTCAACGGATTCCGCACCGGCCTGACGGACGCCATTCGCGAATTCTGCGAGCTGCGCAATCTCCTTCCGCGCGGCGTGAAGCTGACGCCGGAAGACGTCTGGTCGCGCTGCTGCTACATCCTCTCGCTCCGAATGACCGATCCGCAGTTCACGGGGCAGACGAAAGACAGGCTGTCGTCGCGCGAAGCGTCGGCGTTCGTCTCCGGCGTGACGCAGGACGCATTCTCGATCTGGCTGAACAACAACGTCGCGGCAGCCGAAGCGATCGCGCAGGTGGCGATCGCCAGCGCGATGTCGCGGCTGCGGCAGGGGAAGAAAGTCGAGCGGAAGAAGCTGACGAGCGGCCCCGCGCTGCCGGGAAAGCTCGCCGACTGCACATCGAGCGATCTCAGCCAGACGGAACTCTTCCTCGTCGAAGGGGACTCCGCCGGCGGATCGGCGAAGCAGGCGCGGGACCGCGAGTATCAGGCGATCATGCCGCTGCGTGGAAAGATTCTGAACACGTGGGAAGTCGATCCGAACGAAGTGCTCTCCTCCCAGGAAGTCCACGACATCGCCGTCGCCCTCGGCGTCGATCCCGGGTCCGACGACTTGAAAGGGTTGCGATACGGCAAGGTATGCATCCTCGCGGACGCGGACGCGGACGGCGCGCATATAGCAACATTGTTGTGTGCACTTTTCGTACGACATTTTCGCAAGCTCGTGCAGGAGGGACGCGTGCACGTGGCGATGCCGCCGCTGTACCGCATCGACGTCGGCAAGAGCGTGTACTACGCGCTCGACGATCACGAGCGCAACGGAATCCTCCAGCGTATCGAGGCCGAGGGCGTGAAAGGCAAAGTCAACATCCAGCGTTTCAAAGGCCTCGGCGAAATGAATCCGATGCAGCTGCGCGAGACGACGATGAACCGCGACACGCGCCGGCTCGTCCAGCTGACGCTCGATTCGAACGACGGAGCGGATTCGGTGATCGACATGCTGCTGGCGAAAGGGCGGGCGGGCGATCGGAAGGAATGGCTCATGGAAGAGGGGAACAAAGCGGAGATCCTCGATTGAAAAAGACTGAGGACTGAGGCCTGAGTGGCCCCGCCCAATGATTTTTGGTCGGCTGGCCGCGACTCAGTCCTCAGTCCTCAGTCCTCAGTCCTCAGTCCTGAGCACTTAAGTATGGCAATCCGAAAACGAAACGATCAACTCACGCTAAAGCCTCCGCCACCGCCCGACATCGAGTCGACTCCCGTCGCACAGTTCGCGCGCAAGGCGTACCTCGACTACTCGATGTACGTCATCCTCGATCGCGCGCTGCCGCACATCGCCGACGGCCTCAAGCCGGTGCAGCGGCGGATCGTCTACGCGATGTCGGAGCTCGGCCTCAGCGCAACGGCGAAGTTCAAGAAGTCCGCGCGTACGGTCGGCGACGTCATCGGCAAGTTCCATCCGCACGGAGACTCGGCCTGCTACGAAGCGATGGTGCTGCTGGCGCAGCCGTTCTCGATGCGCTATCCGCTGATCGACGGGCAGGGCAACTGGGGCTCGCCCGACGATCCGAAATCGTTCGCCGCGATGCGCTACACCGAATCGCGCCTGACGAAATTCGCGCACACGCTTTTGTCGGAGCTCGATCAGGGCACGGTCGAATGGGGACAAAACTTCGACGGCACGCTGCGCGAGCCGAAGCTGCTGCCGTCGCGGCTCCCGCACGTTCTGCTCAATGGTGCGTCGGGGATCGCGGTCGGCATGGCGACCGACATTCCGTCGCACAACGTGCGCGAAGTCGTGAACGCCTGCGTCGAGCTGCTCGACAATCCCGACGCGAACATCGCGCAGATCACGAAGCACATCAAAGGTCCCGATTTTCCGACCGAGGCGGAGATCATCACGCCGCTGGCGGAGATCCGCGACATGTACAAGACGGGCAACGGCTCCATTCGCCAGCGCGCGAAGTGGGAGATCGAAGGGGGCGACATCGTCATCACCGCGCTGCCGTTCCAGGTTTCCGGCTCGAAGGTGCAGCAGGAAATCGCGCAGCAGATGAACGCGAAGAAGCTGCCGATGCTCGAAGACATCCGAGACGAATCGGATCATGAAAATCCGACGCGCATTGTCCTGGTGCCCAGATCGAACCGCGTCGATATCGAGCAGCTGATGGCGCACCTCTTCGCCACGACCGATCTCGAGCGCGCCTATCGCGTCAACATGAACATGATCGGGATGGACGGCCGCCCGCGCCTGTTCACGCTCAAAGATCTCATTCTCGAATGGCTCGATTTCCGGATCGAGACCGTCCGGCGGCGCCTGCAGCACCGCTACGATGAGGTCAACTCGCGGCTGCACATCCTCGACGGCTATCTCATCGCCTATCTCAACGTCGACGAAGTCATCAGGATCATTCGCCGCGAGGACGAGCCGAAGCCGGTGCTGATGCGCCGCTTCAAGCTCTCCGACGTGCAGGCCGAAGCGATCCTCGAGCTGAAGCTGCGTTACCTCAACAAGCTCGAAGAGGTGCAGATCAAAGGCGAGCAGGCGCGCCTCTCCGAGGAGCGCGCGAACCTCGAAAAGATCCTCGGATCGAAAAAACGATTGAAGCAGCAGGTGCGCGAAGAGCTGCTGAAGGATGCCGAGGAGTTCGGCGACCGGAGGCGTTCGCCGATCGTGGAGCGCGAAGCGGCGAAGGCGCTCGATGCGACGGCGCTGATTCCGTCGGAGCCAGTGACCGTGATCCTGTCGGAGAAAGGCTGGATTCGCGCGGCGAAGGGGCACGATATCGACCCGTACGGCTTGCAGTACCGCGTCGGTGACGCGTATCTGCACGCCGCGCACGGCCGCAGCAATCAGCTCGCGGTGCTTCTCGATTCGACCGGACGCACGTATGCGCTTCCGGCGCACGAGCTGCCGTCGGCGAAGGGCCACGGCGAGCCGCTGACCGCATTTCTTGCGCCGCCCGCGGGCGCGACGTTCACCGGCGTGCTGATGGGCGATCCGAACGATCTCTGGCTGCTGGCGACCGACGACGGTTACGGCTTCGTCGCGAAGCTCGAAGATCTCGTCACCGATCGCAAAGCGGGCAAGACGGTCGTCAACGTGAACGACGGCGCGACGACGCTCAAGCCGCAGCGCGTCTTCGATGCCGGTTCCGATCGCGTCGCCGCGGCGACGACGGAGGGCAAGCTGCTGCTGTTTGCGGCGAGCGAGCTGCCGCAGCTTGCGCGCGGCAAAGGAGTGCAGACGATCAAGATCCATCGCACGCCGATCGCGCCGGAGAGAGTGGTCGGCGTCGCGATCGTGCCGGAGGACGGGACGCTTGTCGTACACGCGGGCAAGCGCTTCACGAATCTGAAGCCGTCCGATCTCGAGCCGTACGCCGGCAAGCGCGCGCAGCGCGGTCTGAAGGTTCCGCGCGGTTTCCAGAACGTCACGGTGATCCGCTCGTTCACGGACCGCGAGCCGCGCATGCCCGAGCTGGTGATGTGATCCGGATTGCTGCGGCCAGGGGTGCCGCTGTTTCATCGACCGGTTGCAGAAGAGCGGTGGCATGGGCACCGCACTCCAGAGGATGATGAAGCGTCGCGGTGGCCTGTTGCTGCTGATTTTTCTGCTGATCGGAGTCGATCAGCTGACGAAGGCGATCGTGCGTCGAACGCTCGCGCACGAAGCGCCGCTGCACTTCGGATTTCTGACGCTGCTCTACACGACGAACCGCGGCGCGTTTCTGAGCATCGGATCGAATCTTCCGCCGAACGTGCGCGCGGCGATCTTCTCGGGCATCGTGGCGATCGTGTTAGGCGGGGCGGCGATCGCTCTTTTCCGCGGATCGATCGGCACGTTGGCGGAGGAGATCGCGGTGGCGGCGATCATCGGCGGCGGCGTCGGCAATCTGATCGACCGGCTGATGTTCAATGGCCGCGTCACCGATTTCCTCTACCTCGCTTCCGGTCCGCTGCACACCGGAGTGTTCAACGTTGCCGACATGGCGATCACGTTCGGGATCGTCTGGCTGGTGGTCGCGTGGGGCTTCGCAAGGCGATCTACGCCGGGTAGAAATTCGATGTGAATTCGAAACGCACGAGGAGTTGCTCCGCGCCGTCGACACCTCCTCTTTCGAACGGATCGACCGCGTTTCGAAGATCGACGCCCAACGCCTCGAACCTGCGGAGTCACCGCGTCAAGGCACCCAAGCCATTCCGTCGGGATCTCTTCCGGTGACGACCGATCCGGTGAAGGTGAGCGAATCGAGATCGAGCACCGCGATCTTGCCGGCGCCGCTGCACGCGACGAACGCGCGCTTGCCGTCCGGCGCCATCAGAATTCCTTCAGGACTCGCTTCCGTGCCGATCTTCTTCACGACCTGCCGCGATGCGGAGTCGATCACCAGAAGCTGATTCGACGGCGGATCGGAGACGAGCACGCGCTTGCCGTCGCGTGTGAATCGCACGCGATTGGCCATCTTCGTGCCGATGGCGAGCGTCCCGACGACCTTGTCGGTCGCCGTGTCGATGATCGAGAGCGCTCCATCGCCGCGATGCGCGACCCACACTTCGCGGCTGTCGGGCGAGAGGTCGATGCCCTCCGGCCCCTTGCCGACCGGAATGGCCGTCACACGAACGGCGCGCGGCGCGCCGGACAGGTCGATGACGCTCACCGAATCCGAGCCGATGTTCGCCGTGTAGATCTTCTTCTCGTCCGGCAGGACGACGAGCATGTGCGTCGTATTCGCATCGCTTCCCTGAATCCAGTCGATCGCCCCTCGGGCAACGTCGTAGCGCGCGATTGCGTGGCTGCCTTCGGCAGTGAAGTAGATGTGCGATCCGATCGCGAACGTTCCGTGCGGACGAAGCAGCGGAAGCTCGAGCCTTCGCTCGCTGCGGTCAGCTATGGTAATAATTGATATAGTTCGGCCCGGCTCCGGTCCGGTGCCGTAATTGGCGACGAGAGCGATGCGGCCGTCGGTGGACACCGCCACCTCGTGAGGCGCATTTCCGACCGGCACTCGCGCGACGACCTCGAGCTTCGAGGGATCGACGAACGCCAGATTCGAGTCGGCCTTGTTGAGAACGAGCAGTGTCGCGAGAAGAAGGTGCGTCATGCGTTCGGCTCGTCGGCGCTCGGCCCGTAAATGCGCGGAACGCGCGCTCCGGCCAGACGCGAATAGATCGTGAACTGGCCGCGATGGTGGATGTGATCGAGAAGCACGATCAGCAGCACGGTACCGAGGGGCAGTCTGGTTCCGAAGAAATCGACGATGCGGTCGAAATCGGCCGCCGCGATGACCTTGTCGTTGGCTTCGAACGACTCCCGCAGCGCAGCGACGGCGTCCGCGATCGTCTGCGGATGCGGACCGGTCAGGTGCGGCGTCGCCGCGTTTCCCGTGCAGAGGTCCGTGATGAGCCGCTCCTCGTTGAGAAACGTCAGAGCCAGCTCGAGCGCCGTGCGCGATCTCTCGCTCGGCTTCCGGTCGCGTTCGTCGTCGGGATACAGCTCGAGGAGGCGGACCGTCTTCGGCGTTTCGGCGCGCCGCAGGTGCAGCAACTCCGCTTTCGTCATCCGCGCATTCTACCGACGTTCACTTTCTCGTCGTGAAGTAGCGCTTGAGCCATTGCGAAAGGCCGTCGAGGCCGGGAAAGAGCACGCGCTCGGTGATGTTGGCCTGATCCAGCTTGTCGCGCAGCTCCCACTTCAGCGCGGCGGGGATGATGATGCGGCGATGCATCGAGTCGCCGCGGTTCAGCAGATCCTCGAGCGACAGCTTCGCGCTCGACGGCAGCGAAAACAGAGCGAACTGATTGACGATCCGCTCGTCGAGCGAGGGCGGCTCGAAGAAGAGCACGAAATCGCCGCCGAACGCGTCGAACTCTTCCAGCGACGTCGCGACGCGGTTGAGCATCTCGGTCGTGAAAATGTTCGCGTCGTCGCTCTTCAGGATCTCGCGGAGCGGCTGCGGAAGCAGCTGGTTCGTCTTCTGGTAGTCGACGCACCAGATCGCGCCGTCGGTATCGAATTCCTTCAGGTTCGCCGTGACGAAATGCAACGCCACATACGGCGAGTAGCTCCAGTCGAGCAGCCGCGTCGGCAGTCCGTGATGCTTCGCCAGCGACAGCCAGTTCCACACCCAGTCGCCGTGCACCGCGCGCTCGACGGCGTACTTGCGAAAGCTCGTGAGCAGATGCTTCTCGTGCGCGACGAAGCCGCCCGTCTGCAGGCTCGTGTCGAGGGTGTGCGACACGCGCGGCACGCCGCGAAACGCGAACGCCGACCGGTGCCGCTGAATCCGCGACTGCCATGAGCCGGCGAACACCGCCTCCTGAAGCTCGATCCAGCTGTTGACGCGGATGTCCATGCGGTCAAGTCCCAAAGCGAAGCAAAGGACCCGCTGCAGAACACCCGAGGGGGTCCTTCGCTTCGGTCGGGACTAGACTATCCTCGCACAATGAAGAGACTGCTCGCGCTCATCCTCTTCGCGGCGACTGCTGCGGCGCAGCAAGTTCCGTACGCGCCCGACCGCCGTCCCGGCGAAGGCGAAGGGCCGTTCCAGCGGCTGATCATCCGCGGCGCGACGCTCGTCGACGGCACCGGCGCGCCGCCGGTCGGCCCGGTCGACATCGTCATCGAAGGCAATCGCATCGTCGAGGTGCGCAGCGTCGGCTTCCCGAAGGTACCGATCAAGGACTCGGCGCGGCCGAAGAACGCCACGCGCGAGATCGACGGCTCGAATCTCTGGGTGCTGCCCGGCTTCGTCGACATGCACGGACACTCCGGCGGCATCGAGCAGGGGACGCCGGCCGAATATGTTTTCAAACTCTGGATGGCACACGGCGTCACGACGGTGCGCGAGCCGGGCTGCGGCAACGGCGTCGACTGGTGCCTGCACGAGCGCGATCGCAGCGCGAAGAACGAGATCGTCGCGCCGCGGCTATTTCCCTATGTCTTCACGAACGAGCGAAGCTGGGACCAGGGCCCGATCGACACGCCGGAGCAGGCGCGCAAATTCGCGCGCTGGGTCTCGGCGAAAGGCTGCGACGGCATCAAGATTCTCGGTCCGGCGACCGTCTTCGCGCCCGACGTGTTAGGCGCCCTCCTCGACGAAGCCAACAAGCTCCACCTCGGCACCACCACGCATCTTCAACAGCTCGGAGTGACGCAGACGAACATCCTGCAGGCCGCGCGCATGGGTCTGCGCGGAATGGAGCATTGGTACGGCCTCCCTGAATCGCTGTTCGTCGATCGAACGATCCAGGACTATCCGCCCGACTACAACTACAACAACGAGCAGGACCGCTTCGGCCAGGCGGGGCGTCTGTGGAAGCAGGCGGCACCGCCGGAAAGCGAGAAGTGGAACGCGGTGATCGATGAGCTCATCAAGCTGCACTTCAACATCGATCCGACGTTCAACATCTACGAGGCGAGCCGCGATCTGATGCGCGCCATGCGCGCGGAGTGGCACGACAAGTACACGCTGCCGTCGCTCTGGCGCTACTACCAGCCGAGCCGCGCGGCGCACGGATCCTACTGGTTCAACTGGACGACGGCGGACGAAGTGGAGTGGAAGAACAACTACCGCATCTGGATGCAGTTCATCAACGACTACAAGAATCGCGGCGGTCGCGTGACCACCGGCTCCGACTCGGGATTCATCTTCCAGCTCTACGGCTTCGCGTACATCCGCGAGCTCGAGCTCCTGCAGGAAGCCGGCTTCTCGCCGCTCGAAGTCATTCGCTCCGCCACGATGTGGGGCGCCGAGGCGATCATGGCGCCGAAGGGGGTGAAGCCGGACTTCGGAATCGTGAAGGCCGGCTATCTCGCCGATCTCGTGATGGTCGATCAGAACCCGATCGCGAATCTGAAAGTGCTCTACGGCACCGGCTGGATTCACGTCAACGATCAGACCGGGCAGGTCGAGCGCATCGGCGGCATCAAGTACGTGATGAAGGACGGCATCGTGTACGACGCGAAGAAGCTGCTGCACGACGTCGAAGTGATGGTGCAGGAGGCGAAGGCGAAAGAGGCGAGCCGATGACGGTTCGGCATGCGCGCCCGGCACCGCCGAACGCGAAACGTGCCGCGTCTCATTTCGAGCGCGTTCGCAAGCTCTGCCTCTCGTTCGATGACGTCGAGGAGCGTTTGTCGCACGGCGAGCCGACGTTCTTCGTCCTCAATCGCGTGTTCGTGATGTACGCGGAGAGCCATCACGGCGATCTGCGCTACGGCTTGTGGTGCAACGTGCCCGAAGGCGCGCAGGAGATTCTGCTCGGATCCGACCCGGAGAATTTCTTCTTCCCGCCGTACGTCGGCAAATCGGGTTGGGTCGGAATGCGGCTCGACCGGACCGTCAAGTGGCCGACGGTCCGATCGATCGTGACCGATTCCTACAACTTCACCCGCGCTCGCGTTTCACGCCGGCGAGCGCGCTCTCGGCGGGGCTGAGGCTCGGCACCGGATCGGCCGCGAGCGGATCCGAATCGGCGACGCCCTCCCCGAAAATCAAGCGCGTGGTCCAGTCGAGGGCCGGCGCCAGCGCGAGGACGCCGCCGTAGCGGAGGATGAAATTGTCCGGCGCGAAGAGCACCCAGACGACAGCGACAGCGAGCACGAGAGCGATGCGAATGGCTTTCATGCTCGCAATTACCGCGTCCCGAAAGAAAGGTTGGTCGCTCCCTTCTGCTTCACGGCGAACGCGTTCTGAACGTAATCGGGCGTAAACCCAGCCGGCGTCCGCCCCTCGGTCGCGTAGAGATAGAGCGCGGTGCGGAAGATTCCGCTGAGCGCGGCCGAGACGACCGACAATCCGATCCAGTAGACGACCAGGACGCCGAGCGCGATGAGCGCCGCGGTCGCGCTGATGAAGAACGCGACGACCGGCAGAACGAGCCCGGCGAGCGCGAGCAGCACGATGAACGCGCCGATTCCACCCGCCGCGACGAGCGATTCGCCCCACGTTTTCTTGATCAGGCTCGTCGACTGCCTCACCGAATCGCCGATCGAGCGCTTCTCGAAGATCATGACCGGCACGATGAAGTACGTCGCGATCGACCAGGCGGCGCCGACGAGGCCGACGATGAGGCGGCCGATCAGCTTGGAGCGGTCGGCAATCGCGCGCAGGATGACGCCGACGCTGGCCGAGATCAGCGCCCACACGATGATGCGGCCGAGGTGCTGCATCGAGGCGCGGAAGCCGTCGGCGATCGTCGGATCGCCGCCCTTGAGCCGGATGCTTGCGCACTCGACGACGGCGACGTTGAAGAACAGCACGATGAACCAGCTGACGAAGTACCAGACGAACAGAACGGCGTAGCCGAGGAGGCGGTTGCCGCTCTGAAATTCGCGAAGGAGGCCGCTCGTCACGCCGGCGAACACCATCGAGGCGAACGCGACGATCGTGATGATTCCGGAGAGAAGCGGGAAGATCAGGATCTCCTTGTCTTTGGCGAGCACGCGAAGCGACTCGACGAAAATCGCGTAGCTGCGGCGGATGGCATTCATTCGTTCTCCTTTCGATCGGTCATCGGTTGAACGGAAACTCGCTGATCCAGTGAAAGCCGCGAGTGGTCAGAAGCGGCTTCGTCGCCGTGTCCGAAAGGCGACATACCGCGTGCATTTTGTGGGCATCGATGGTCGTATCGAGCAGCAGGATACCCGCTTCAGGCCGGGCATAGGCGATGGTCAGAATCCGCTTGGGGGTTTCCCAATCGGTGAGTTTGATGGTCCTCGTTTTCTCGTTGAGCTCGAATCGGTAGCGCAGGCGCGCATCGCTCATGAACTGAATGTATGCGAGGCGCGGCGAATCGAAGACGAACCTGCGCCAGCGGGTGAGGTCCGTCGTCAGCGGCGGCCGCGCGACGCCATTGTCGGTCAGCTCGTCGACGCTCCAGACGCCGCGAAGAGGCGAGCGCGGCGCGAGATCGCCGTAGTCGCGTCGAAGCGCCAGCGATTGGCGCAGACCGATGACGAGCAACGCCGCGATGAACAGCACGCCCGCGGCGGAACAGGCGCGAGCAGCCCATCGGTTCGAGAAGAGCGGCCGGTCGGAACGCGGCGCAGCGTCGCGGTTGATGAGAAGCAGGTTCGCGAGGCGAGACAGATCGGGTGAGGCGATGACGATCGCTTCGAGGAAGAGCTGCATTGAAAACAACTTCACGGGCACGTCGTAGCAGAAGTTCAGCGCGATGACATTGGCCATCGCGCCGGCCGAGATGAGCGCTCCGAGAAGTGTGGTGCGGCGCACGGCGAGGAGCAGTCCACCGATCGTCTCGACGGCGCCGGTCAGGATCGTGTACGCACGCGATGCGCCCATGAACGTCCAGAGCAGACCCATCGGCGACGCTGCGCCGAAGGGCTCGATCAGCCGGTCGAGCGTCGGCGCGGAGAACTGCGACGGAACCAACTTCGCGGTCCCGTAGACGATCATCACTCCCGCGAGCGCGAATCGGAGAAATACGCGGAACCAGTCGCTGATCCGCTCGTAGTGCGCGGCCGAGCGATCGATGAACGCGAATGCGAATGCAGCGATGACCGCGGCGGAGATGCAGATCGCGACAAGGATGTAGTCCGCGGAGGAATCGCCGCTGCCCGTTTCCGCGAGGCTGACGGTGGTGTGCAGGATATGCGTGGCGACGAACACCACGGCGCGGCCCCACACCGCGTCGTTGACCCATTCGACCGGCACTCGAAGCAGCGGAATGGACGTCCACGGGAACTGCCAGTTCATCAGAAAGAAGAACGTGGCGATGAACGCGAAGGTCCATCGCTTCGCGAACGGCCAGACCGCTTCGGCACTGCGCTCCATCGGCGCGGCTGCGTTCGAGGGGAACTCGATCGCCGTCATTGACGTGTGCCGCGGATGATATCAGCGTCCTCGGATATGATTTCGTGCATCGTCCCCGGCGGCCCGTTCGATCAGCTGACATCGGTATGGAATTCGAGGCACGGGTGCCGCGGTCTCTATAACCCTGAATGGTGGCGGATCTCTCTTCACTGAAAATCCACGACACCGCCCGCTCGAGCGGCGCGGGGTCGAGGTTCTGGCGGATCTTTGCCGCGTCGCTCGGGGCGCTGGTGATTCTCGTCGGTCTCGTCTTCGCACTTCGCGGCAAGACGACGGTCGTGCAGGTGGCCACCGCGCGCAGCCCGGAGGGAGCGCAGGGCGCGACTCTGCTCAACGCCAGCGGCTACGTCACGCCCCGCCGCCGCGCGACGGTCGCAGCGAAGATCACCGGCCGCGTGACCGGCGTGTTTTTCGACGAGGGCATGTCGGTCAAGGAAGGGCAGATCCTCGCGACGCTCGACAACTCGGATGCGAAGCGCGCTCTCACCAGCGCCATCGCCGATCGTGACGCGGCAAAGGCCGCCATTCCGGACCTCGAGGCGCAGCTTCAGCTGGCGCAGATCGAGCTGAAGCGTGCGCAGCAGCTTCGCGGGGAGAACGTTCAGAGCCAGGACGCGCTCGACACAGCACGAACGAATGTCGAGTCGCTTCAAGCCAGGATCGGTTTGGCAAAGCAGCAGATCGACGCGGCGCAGGCGCGGGTCGGCGAAGCGCAACAGGTGGTGGACAACTGCGTGATCCGCGCGCCGTTCAGCGGAATCATCGTTTCGAAGGATGCACAGGTCGGCGAGATGGTCTCTCCGATTTCCGCGGGCGGGGGATTTACCCGGACCGGAATCGCGACGATTGTCGACATGAACTCGAACGAGATCGAAGTCGACGTCAACGAGGCCTACATCGCGCGCGTGAAGCCCGGGCAAAAAGTCGTCGCCACGCTCGATGCGTATCCCGACTGGCAGATTCCCTCGCACGTGCGCACGATCATCCCGACGGCGGATCGCGAGAAAGCGACCGTGAAGGTCCGGATCTCATTCGACAAACTCGATCCGAGGATCCTGCCGGACATGGGAGTGAAAGTGGCGTTTCTCGATGAGAGCCAGCCGCAAACAAAGAATCAGAGTGCTGCGAAGGCGATCGTTCCGCAGAGCGCCGTTCGCGGCCGCGGCGATCAGTCGTATGTCTTCGCGGTCCGCGACAACAAGATCGAGCGGCGCGCGGTGAGCCTTGGCCGCACGATCGGCAACGAAGTCGAAGTGATCGCCGGTGTGAATCCGGGTGATGATGTCGTCGTCCAGGGGCCGGAAAATCTGCAGGACGGCCAGAAAGTCAACACGCAGCGTTAGGAGCGAAGATGGTCAGCGTCAACAACAGCGGCAGTTCGACGGCCCTCATCCAGGTGCGCGGGCTGAACAAAACCTACCGGCGAGGGGGCGAGCAGATTCAGGTTCTGCAGGGCTTGAACCTCGATGTCGACAAAGGCGATTTCGTGGCGTTCATGGGACCCAGCGGCTCCGGCAAAACCACAATGCTCAACCTCCTCGGCGGTCTCGACGTTCCGACGGCCGGAACGATCTCCGTCGCCGGCGACGAGATCACGCACATGTCGTCAGGAAAGCTGACGCAGTGGCGCGCGCGTCATGTCGGCTTCGTGTTTCAGGTCTACAACCTCATTCCGGTTCTCACGGCCTATCAGAATGTCGAGCTGCCGCTGCTGCTCACGAAGCTTTCGAAATCGGAGCGGCGGGAACACGTCGAGACCGCGCTATCGATCGTCGGCCTGGCCGATCGCATGCAGCACTTCCCGCGTCAGCTCTCGGGCGGCCAGGAGCAGCGCGTGACCATCGCACGCGCGATCGTTTCGGATCCGACGTTCCTTCTTTGCGACGAGCCGACGGGCGATCTCGATCGCAAGAGCGCGGACGAGATCATGGCTCTCCTCACCGAGCTCGTCGACAAACACGGCAAGACGGTGCTGATGGTCACGCACGATCCCGTCGTTGCCGAGCGCGCGCACACCGTTCTGCATCTGGAGAAGGGTGTGCTCGTTGAAGGCGCGAGATTCCGGCAGAACGTTGCGGCGGAGAAGGCAGTATGAAATTCGCTCGCCTGATCTTCGCGAATCTCTTCCGCAAGAAGATTCGTCTGATCCTGACGATCGGCTCGTTTGCGGTCGCGTTGTTTCTGTTCGCGTTTCTGGCGGTGGTGAAGGACGCATTCAATCGCGGCGCCGATGTCGCCAACGCGAGCCGTCTCGTGACCATCAATCGCGTTTCGATCATTCAGCCGATTCCGCTTTCGTATGGCGACCGCATTCGCGCGCTTCGCGGCGTGCAGGCGGTCACACACGACAACTGGTTCGGCGGCGTCTACCAGGACGAGCGAAATTTCTTCCCGCAGTTTGTGATCGATCCCGCCAGCCAGCGGACCGTCTATCCCGAGCTGATCGTGCCGGACGATCAGTGGCAGAACTTCCTCAAAGACCGGCAGGGCGCGATCGCCGGAGCGAGCCTCGCGAAGCGCTTCGGCTGGAAGATCGGCGATCGCATTCCGCTCAAGACGACGATCTGGGGCGGCGGCGCGTGGGAGTTCAACCTCGACGGCATCTACCACGGCAAGACGCCGAAGGACGACGAGTCGCAGTTCTGGCTGCAGTGGGACTATTTCACCGAGCGCGTTCCGGACCGTTTCAAAGGTCTGGTGGGCTGGTATACGGTCAAGCTGAATTCGCCGGACGACGCGATGCGCGTCGCGAAGGCGGTCGACCAGCAGTTCGCGAACAGTCCTTACGAGACCAAGACCGAAACGGAGTCGGCGTTCGCAGCCGGATGGGTCAAGCAGTTCGGCAACATTCAGTTCCTGATTATGACTATTGGAGGGGTGGTATTTTTTACCCTCCTGCTGGTAACGGGAAACACCATTGCTATAGCAGTTCGAGAGCGAACCGCTGAGCTGGCGGTGTTGAAAGCCCTCGGGTACTCTGATCGTTTTGTTCTATTCCTGGTACTGTCCGAGTCGCTGGTCATCGCCGCCATTGGCGGTGGCGTAGGATTGCTGCTCGCCAAGGCATTTACGCTGGGCGGCGACCCGACCGGCGGCCTGCTTCCCTTCTTCTACCTGCCGGCGCCTGCCATCATCGAGGGAGCTCTAGTGGCATTGGCCGTGGGAGCAACGGCAGGGTTTATTCCCGCACTCGGCGCAATGCGGTTGCGAGTAGTTGATGCCCTGAGGAGAGTGTGAACCGTGGCGATCCCTCTTAGTTATAACCTGCGCAGCGTTCGGGCAAGGTGGACTTCCTCGGTGGTGGCA
>DATIZY010000003.1:0-14805 GCA_035516895.1 Thermoanaerobaculia bacterium
GCACGGTGGACGCGAGCAAGCTCTCGACGTTCGCGCCGATCGTCGGCGGACCGACGAAGAGCTATCGCGCTTCGATTCGCGAGAGCGCAGTCAACAAAGCGACATTCGACCCCACGACAGGAAACACCACCTACACGTTCGCCACGGCCCTTCCTTCGGACGCGAGCGGAACCTGGACGGTGAGCGCCGACATCTACCGCACCGTTTCACTCAAACGCGCGGACGGCAAGCCGGACATCACCGGCATCCGCGAGGCGGCGTTCAATCCGATCAAATATCAGGCAATCACGGGAACCGCAGCGCCGCGACGCACCGTGGTCACCACGCCGCAGTGCGATACGTGTCATGACGTTCTTTCCGCGCACGGCGGTCAGCGCATGAACACCGAAGAGTGCGTGATCTGCCACAATCCGCTGGCGGATGATTCCTCTCTGCGGCCGGCAACGGCGAATCCGCCGGAGTCGATCTCGTTCCAGCGCATGATTCATCGCATTCACACCGGCGAGAATCTCACGCAGAACTTCACGATCTACGGCTTCGGCGGGTCGGTGAACAACTTCAACGACATCCGCTTCCCCGGCGATCTGCGCGATTGCGCGAAGTGCCATACCGCCACGGCGTACCTGCTGCCGCTACCGACGGGAATCGATCCGGTGATCACGCTTCGCGACTACTTCTCGCCGCAGGGGCCGGCGACGGCGGCATGTCTTGGCTGTCACGACAGCGAGGACACCGAGGCGCACGCGTTCCTCAATGTGGCGAACTTCCCCGGATCGAGCGTTCCCGCCGAGGCGTGCGCGACGTGCCACGGGACGGGCAAGGACTTCGACGTCGCCAAGGTTCACGCGCGGTAACGATGAACTTCGAATTTCGAAGCTCGAAGCTCGAACGAGGAAAAGGGGCTTCGTCCCCTTTCTTCGTTCTACGCTCGAACTTCGTCCGTCGAGCTTCTTTGGCTCTTGCGAAGCGGAAGGAAAACGAAGAGGGTGTGAGCGCCGGCCTTCGCCGGCACGGCGACCGGCTGAAGCCGGTCCGCACACTGTTTGTACTCCTCTGCTTTGCGACACCGCTGTTTGCGCAACAGCCGCCACCCGCCCCAGCCGCTGCACCCACGGAGCCGCCGCCGTGCTCGACATGTCATGAAGAGGCGAAGCAGTTCATCACGAACCCGCACGCTCGCGGCGCGGTGACCAAAGGCGAAGTGTCGAACGATGCCTGCACACCGTGCCACGGTGATGGTACCGAGCACGCGCTCTCCGGCGGCGACAAATCGAAAATCACCGTTCCGCGCGGCGTCAAAGGCGCGAACGAGACCTGCCTCCTCTGCCACGACACGACGACGAACCGCATCTCGCGCAAGAACGGGATGCATGCGAATTCCGCCGCGGTCAACTGCCTGACGTGCCATTCGATTCATCACAGCGATCCGCATCAGGCGCATCTCGTCGCGCGTCCGCAGCTCGACCTATGCGGGATGTGCCACACGCAGTCGGCCTCGTTCCGCAACAAACCGTATCGCCACCGCCTCGACCACGGCGGCATGGAGTGCTCGTCGTGTCATGAGCCGCACGGCCGTCCCGGGGCGACCGTGCGATCGATCGCGATGATCGACCCGCTTCAGCTGACATCCGCCGGCGAAGCTCCATGCCTCGGCTGCCACACCGAGAAGCGCGGGCCGTTCGTCTTTCCGCACGGAGCGAATGCAATCGGGGACTGCACCGCCTGCCACGAGGTTCACGGCTCCGTGAATCCGAAGCAGCTCAAGCGCGCAACGGTCTGGCAGGTGTGTATCGAATGCCACTCGCCGATCGCGAACGACACGATCGGCTCGCAGCCGCCGTCGTTCCACAATCTCAACGATCCGCGATATCGGAATTGCACGACGTGCCACGTCGCGATTCATGGCTCGAATCGCGATCCGCAGCTATTGAAATGAGACTCGTGACTCGCATCCTGACTTCTCTTCGAGGTTCGAGGTTCGAGGTTCGAATGAAGAGGGAAGAAGTCGTTCTTCCCGCACCTCTTCCCTCAAACCTCGGACCTCGAACCTCGAACCTCCTCGGCGCGATCACAGTGCTCGTACTTTCGGCGACGACCCTCGCCGCTCAAACGCCGCCGTTCGACATCGAAGCCGGCTTCCGTTTCCTCGATCTCAAAGGCAGCGGCGACATGTACCGCACGCAGATCAACGAGCGCAGCGGATTTCTCATCCGCTCCCTGACCCTCGCCGGAAACGAAGGGACATTCGCCGACTTTTACCGCGTCGACGTGAGCGACCTCGGCGTCGGCCCCTCCGGTTCGCTGCGCGTCGACCTCGGCAAATCGAATCTCTATCGCTTCACGCTCGCGTACCGGCAGACGAACGCGTTCAGCGCGCTGCCCGCATTCGCCAATCCACTGCTCGATCAGGGCATCGTCCCCGGCCAGCATACGTACGATCGCGAGCGGCGGATGATCGACGCCGATCTCGAATTCGACAAGTGGAGCACGATCACGCCGTTCATCGGATTCTCGTGGAACAAGTACTCCGGCCCGGGCACATCGACGTACACGTTAGGCGGCGACGAGTTCCTGCTGAACTCGAGCCTCGCGAATCGCGACGCCGAAATTCGCGCCGGCGCATCGTTCAACTTCTCCAAATTCTCCGGACAGCTCACCGAAGGCTGGCAGACGTTCCGCGATCACGAGACGCTGAACCTCGCGCCGGGCGCCGGCACGGGCAACAGCTCGGGCACGATTCTCGGCACTCCGATCAGCGCGTCGGGAATCTCGCGCGACGATCACGCGAGCGGCCACACGCCATACACGAACGCGTACGTCACGAGCCAGATCACGAATCGAGTGCGCCTCATCGGCGATTACGTTCGCCTCAGCGCGAATTCCGACAGCAACGAGGACGAGAACGCCGCGGGATCGTTCGTGTCGTTCGCGATCAGCCGCCTCTTCGCCGGACTCACCGATCAGATCAGCGGCGACGCGCACAACAACACCTGGCGCGGCGGACTGCGCGCGGAGATCGGCCTGACGGACAAAATCGACCTCTTCGCCGACGCGCGCCGCGAGCACCGCTCGCTCGAAGGCGCCGCGCTGATCAACGATCTGTTTCTGCAGAGCGTCAACTTCGGCGGCCTCGATCCGCGCGACGTGCAGACGGTCATCAACGCACACAACTCGCTCGAGCGCGACGAGGACGTCGTCAGCCTCTCCGGCTCGGCGCGCTCGCTCGGACCGTTCGCCGTCCGCGCCGGCGCGAGCATCTCCGATCAGGATGTGACCGTGACTCCCGATCTCGCGGAGATCGTCGTTCCCGGCGCCAGTCAGGGCGGGCGTTTCACGCGCCGCGTCACCTCGCTCGACGCGAGCGGCACCTGGTCGCACTCCGGCTACAGCGCCGAGGCGTGGTGGAGACACGACAGCGCGGACGATCCGATCCTGCGCACCGATTTTCTGACGCGCGACCGCTACCGGCTGCGCGGCGGGTGGAACGGTCTCGGCAATCGCATCCGCCTCGGCGTCACCGCCGAGGAGAGCACGCCGAAAAACGATCGCACGGGCTTCGATTACTCCGCGAAGATCCGGCAGCTCACCGCCGACGCCGAAGGCGCGCCCGCGCAGATCGTCCGGCTGCGGCTGTCGATCTCGCGCTTCCGCACCGATACTTCAATTCTTTATCGGCATCCGGAGACGTTCGCGACGGACACCTCGATCGACATTGAGAGCGGGAATTCGGCGGAGGGCGGCATTGCGTTCACGCTGACTCCGGTTTCGTTCGACGCCTCGGTCCTTCGCTTCACCAACAGCGGCTCGAATCCGTTCACGCTGGAGCGCATCGCCCTCCGCGCGATCTCCAGGCTCATCCACGAACATTACGGCCTAACAGCCGAGTGGAACCGCGACACGTACAACGAGGCCTCGCCCAGCTACGGCGACTTCCGCGGCGATCGCATCGGGATTTACCTGCATTACTCTCGCTGACCTCGCGGCAGACCGCGCGTCCATCGCCGGCATCCAATGACGCCGGTTGAGCCCGCACGCATACGCGAACGGGCCGACTCCATCGTGATCGCGCGCAACGCAGCAAACATCAGCAACCGGACGTTGTCCGGTTCGGCATTCACCGCGGCCAAAGCCACCCGAACGTGCCCGCCGTCACCAGCCCGTAAATGATTCCGTCGATGATGTCCTTGATCGTCGAGCTCCACGGCTTGCCGTACCAGATCGCTTCGCTCACGCTGCCGAACGAGTACGCGAGGATTCCCGCGGTGCCGACGACGCGGAACACTTCCAGGTAGTTCGTTCCGCGGGCCAGCGTCACCGCACCGACATAGGCGATGAGAATCGAAAGGATGATCGTGAAGACGAACCATGAGATGAGCGCGCCGGCCATCGAGAATTCCGCCGGATTGCGCATCAGGATGAACGCCATCGGGCCGCGCGTGATCTCGTCGCGCTCTTCTTTCGACATCTTGCCCCAGTCGACGTGGGGCGCAAGGTACTGGCCGGTTTTTGCGCTGCTCAGGCCTTTGAGCACCTGCGCCTCGTCCGGCAGCTTGCCGTAGTCTCCGCGATGCCACGCGGGAATCAGCATGTGAAGGATGTTGCTGGCCAGGAAGACGAACACGGCGGACAACAGGATCGGCAGCCACAGCGTTGTCAGCGGAATCATCTCAACCTCCTACTGGACCGGTTGAGTGGTCTTATACCGCGAAACGACGATCAATGCAGCGCCGTACAGAGCGAATGCGATCACCAGCGTCGCGGCGCTCCCTAAACGCAGGTCCTCGACGATCAGCTTCACGCCGCCGGCGACGAGGACGACGCGTGCGAGCACCGACGATTCCCAATTGGCCGTGAGGCGGCCGGCGACGGCGAGAGCGCAGGCAAACGACGCCAGAATCGCGGTGCGGATCAGCGGCGCGCTGATCACGGAGTCGATGGCCATGAACGCGCCGTACAAAAACACGGCGAGCAGAACGAGACGCTCCTCACGCCAGCGCAGCCGGAAAAACGCGATGAGCGCCGCGATGCCGGTGAACGGATTGAGAATCGCCGCGGCGACCAGCCAAACCGTGCTTTGAATCGACAGCTCGCGCGACGACCTCCATCGCGCGATTTCCGCTGCGACGACGCCCGCCCCGCACGCCGCGACCGCCAGCATCGGCAGATCGGGAATCAGCAGATACGCCGCGCCGCCGAGGCCGATGAGAATCGCGATCGTCGATTGCACGGGACAGCGCAGCCAAAGCACGGCGTAGAGCACGAGCACGATCGCAACGCCGGCGGGTCGCATCACCAGAAGAATCAACGCGATCACATTCGCGCCGATCGCCGAGGGCCACGGCACGAACTCCCACTGCGGCGCGGCGAACGTGATCGCTGCACCGATCGCGCTGACCGCGATCAGCGTGGCAATGGAGGGTCCGATTGCAAACGCGGCGCTGACGGCACCCACGCTCCCGACCCATGCGAGGACCTGCTGCTTCGTGCGAATCGCAATCCACAGGAAAAAGAACGCGAATACCGCGATCAGCACCGTTGCGAGAAGCGGCGTGATGATCTGAAAACGAACGGACGTCTCCCACAGCAGCGGAAAGGCGATCGCGGCGGCGGTGATCGCGTAGTAGCGGTTCGCGCGCCAGATCCAGAACGCCGCGTACGTCAGGCCGAGGATCGCGCCGGCGAGGCGCGGAAGCATTTGCGATTCGGTCAGCGCGCGCAACACGAACGCGCCGCCGAGAATCAGGCTGCAGAAGCCGGCGACGGCGAGGAGATTCGGCGAACGATCCGACGTCGCGATTCCACTCGGTCGGGTGTCGGCCGGTTGAGAGCCGGCTCCGGGTAAATCCTCGTCCCACGTCGCGCCGGCTCTGATCGGGCGCTCAACCGGCGGAGTGCCGGCTCCACGAATCTCCAGCTGCGCGACTCGTGCTTCCAGCCGCTCGATCCGTGACTCGAGCTCGTGCACATCGCTCACAAAGTTCGGATCTTCAACGCCAGCGCGACGAGCGCGATGACGATGATGACGAGCGCGACGCCGAGGCCATGCCGCCGGTACGCGAGCTCACCGAGGGCAGCGTTGCCGGCAAGCAGCGCCGCGCGCGCGTGGTCGAGTCCCTCCTTCGCTTTCGCCGGTCCCGCCTCGGAACCCGGCGTAAAGGTGTGGACGAGCGTCTCGAGCTCGATCTGATTGTCGACCGCGGCATCGAGCTCCACGCGCGTCTTGCGCACTTCGACGCCGCCGCGCTGCGCCGCCAGCAGAATCCGCTCCGCGCGCGCGGTCATGCTCGTCAGATTGCGCATGTTGGCGAGCGAGGCTTCCGCGTACGCGCGCCCGTTCGGATCGTTCGCCGGATGACAGTCGACGCAGCGGCGGACCGTCACGTGCACTCCGTTGATGTCGTAGTGCGTCTTGCCGATACGGAACTTTTCGAAGAGCCGCGCGAACTCGGGACGCAGCTGCGGCTTCGCGTCCGGCGGGGACGGCTCGAGATGCGTCGGCAGCGTCTGGGCCTGATCGACGAGCCAGTCGAATCGCTGCGCGCCGGTCAGATGGAGTTGCTCGGCGCGCGCGAGGAGCTCATCGCGCATCTGCTGGAAGCGGGCAACGTTCGCCTTCGGCTCGCTGACGACGTTCGCAAGCGGGCCGGTCCCCTCGTGACAGAACGCGCACGGCGTGTCGGGCAGAGTGCCGAGCATCGCGATGCTCGGCCGCACGATCGCGTGATTCTCGTGACACGTCACGCACTCGTTGAACTTGCTGACCGCGAGCTTGGCGCGGTTGTCGTCGTGGCAGTCGCCGCATTTGGCGCCGCTCGCGAGAAACGTGTTGTGCTGGTCCCATGCCTGTGCTTTCGCGCTCTTGCGGAACAGCTCCGCTTCGCGAAGGTGGCAGTTGCCGCAGACGAACGTGAGGCGATCGACGCCCGGCGGCATCGCACCGTGATTGCCGTGGCAATCGTTGCACGTCGGCGCGCTCAGATCGTTCTTGTTGAACATCGCGTTCGCATGCACGCTGACGCGCCAGCGTGCGTACTGATCCGTCGGGATGTGATAGGGCGCCATGCGCTTCACGTCGGAGTGGCAGCGGCTGCACGTTTCGGCGACGTGCGTCGGATACACGGGCGAGTCGGGCTGGGATTTGCGGCGGATGTCGTGCACCGAATGGCAGTCGATGCACGTCGCCACGTTGGTGTCGCCTTTTTTCAGCAGCTCGCCATGCTTGCTCGTCCAGTACTCGGCGACCTGATCGATGCGAATCGCAGGATTGAATCGCTTCATGAATTCGGCGGACGAATGGCAGCGGCCGCAGAACTCGGGAATCTCCGCACGCTTCGGCGCGCCGCGGAATGGATTCGCCTTGAAGTTCGGATCCATCGCGCCGGTCATGTCCTCCGCGAGCTTCGAATCCGGATTGCCGCCGTGGCAGTCCTGACACGAGAGGCCGACCTGCGCATGCACGTCGGTCGCGAAGTGCTTCGCCTTGTCTTCGGTCGCGTGGCATTGAAGGCAGGAGGTCGCTCGACCGGTGCTTGCAGCGGCCGGCAGGAATCGAGGTACGAGAATGAGCAGCGCGAAAACGATGCTCAACCGTGTGAGACCCGGGTTCAGCCGATCTGACCGGCTAAAGCCGGTCCGCACACCAGGCAAGGTCTGCACCCCAGGCACGTTCGTTTTCATCGCCCCACCTCCCGCGGGCCGCGCGTGATGAAGGCGAAAATCAGCAACAGGATCGCCGTCAGGCCGACGACGTATAGCGGAACGAGCGAGTGGTAGCCGAGGCAGGTCATGACGACCATTCCGGCGAGGACGACGATTCCTCCGATCGACCAGAACGGGCTGCGCCCCGTGCGCGCCGCGCCGCGATCGAGAAAGGGAATGAGCATCAGGAACAGACCGCCCAGGCCGAAGAGCACGATCGGGACGGCCTCGTATTCGATGCCGAGGATCTCGCCGCCCGGCACGAGCTTCAGCGTCTGGAACATGAACACGAAGTACCACTCGGGGCGGATGTTCGCGTACGCAGGAGCGAAGAGATCGGCCTTGTCGCCGAGCTCCCACGGAAAGAGCGCCGCGAGCGCCGCGAGAACGCCGAGCGCGAAGATCCAGCCGGAGAGATCGCGCAGCGCGAAATCGGGGAAGAACTTCACCGGCGTGCGCCGCTTCGTCTCATCCTCGGCCGCCGCGGGCACGCTCATGCCTTTCATCTGCACGAGCGCGAGATGCACGACGAGAAAAACGAACGTGATCGCCGGCAGGATCGCCACGTGCCATCCGTAGAAGCGGGAGAGCGTCGCGCTGCTGACGCGATCGCCTCCGCGCAGGAATCGCAGCACCCACGGGCCGACGCCCGGAACGACGCCGGCGATGTCCGTGCCGACCTTCGTCGCGAAGAACGCCAGCTGGTTCCACGGCAGCAGATACCCGGAGAACCCGAAGGCCATGATGAGCAGGAAGAGGACGACGCCGCTGATCCAGGTGATCTCGCGCGGCGGCCGGTAGGACTTCAAAAAGAAAACGCTGCAGAGATGCAGGAACGCGAAGAAGACCATCAGATTCGCCGACCACGAATGGATCGAGCGAATCAGCCAGCCGAAGGGCACGGTGGTCATGATGAATTCGACCGACTCGAATGCTTCCTGCGCCGACGGGTGGTAGTACAGCATCAGCATGATTCCCGTCGAAACCTGCACCAGGAAGAAAAACAGCGTCATGCCGCCGAGGTAGTAGAAGACCATGTAGCGGTGCATGGGCACCGTCTTGTGCGCCGCCACCTTACGGATCGTCGGCAGCGCCAGGCGGTCATCGAGCCACGAAACGACGTTCTCTTTCACGCTCATTGCTTACGCTTTCGACACGACGATCGTCTTTGCGACGATGTTGACCTTGTACGGCGTCAGCGGACGCGGCGGCGGCCCGGCGATGTTGCGGCCGGTCAGGTCGTACGTCCCGCCGTGGCAGTTGCAGTAGATGCACGGCGTCTCTTTCTTGAATGTGACGATGCAGTCGAGATGCGTGCACGTGGCGCTGAACGCGCGGTATTCGTTCTCCGTGGCCTTGATCAGGATCACCGGCTCGGCGCCGAAGCGGACGATCTTGAATCCCTTCTGCGCGAGATCGGGATCATCGGTCTGCGCCGCTTCCACCTGATTCGTGCTCGCCTCCGCCACACGCGGGGGTGTGATGAAGCGAATCACGGGATAGACGATCGACGCGAGCAGCGCGCCGAACGAGGTTCCGAGGAACCAGTTGATCAGCCGGCGCCGGTTGAAGCTGTCGGCGAAAGCATCCATGACGTTTCCTCTACTTGCCGAACGTGCGGATGAATGTCACGACCGCTCTGATGTCGTCGTCGGACAGCTTGCCGGCGAACGCGGGCATCTTGTTCCTGCCGTCGTGGATGGTTTTGAAGAGATCGGCGTCGGCGAGCTTCTGAACGTCAGGGCTGTTGAGCGCTTTGGTGTGCAGCGCTTTACCTGCGGGCGTATTGCCGCTGCCGTCCGCGGCGTGACACATCGCACATCGTGCTTTGTAGGTTGCGGCGCCGTCTGCCGCCAGAAGGGATCCGGTCCAGGTCAGGGCGAGGGCCAGGGTGAGGATTGTGCGAACGGTGCGTGACATGTGAACTCTCCTTTTGTGATGCAGATTAGATAGTCGCGCCGAACTGCTGTGATGATTCGAATCATATGCTTGTGAGACGAACGTCACAGGAGCGCGTGCGTCACCCGGCCACGACACGCTCTTCTCCCGAACGACGGTCAGCGATCGACGCTCGACGATTGCGGCCCGGACGGCCGCTCTTCTCGGTGCCGGCTAGAACCTCGTTCCGAGGCCAATCCGGATCGAGCGCGGCTCGACCGGATGCGTGTGAATGTCGGCGACGCCGTCGGCCGGCTCGCCGGGAAGCCGCGAGACGTAGTAGTAGTCGATATCGCTCACAGGCGCGTTCGTGAGATTCAGCACTTCAACGACCACGCGAGCGCGCTGCGCGAAGGCGTATCCGAGTTCGGCATTGAACGTGTGCGACGCGTTCGACCGAACGCTGTTGTCCTCGACGAGCGGCCGCGGACCGAGGTAGCGATAGCGGAACGAGCCGGACCA
This sequence comes from Thermoanaerobaculia bacterium, assembly GCA_035516895.1. GTDB lineage: Bacteria > Acidobacteriota > Thermoanaerobaculia > Gp7-AA8 > Gp7-AA8 > Gp7-AA10. The sequence goes on from DATIZY010000003.1 coordinate 10,099, forward strand.
CGGGCCGAAATCGTCGAGCGAAATCCCCGACGACACGACGCCTTCGACTGCTCCCGGAATGCGATCGCCGGCCGGATCGCCGTGAAAGCGCGCCCGTGAGTACGCGAGGTCGGCATCGAGCAGCACGTGATCCGAGATGCGATAGTAGTTCGAGATCTCGAGACCCGTGCGCCGGCTCGGAAAGCTCGGTTCCGTCGTCCCCGCATCGCCTTCAAAGACGAGCTCCGACGCCATGTCCAACCCCCACAGCGCGACGGTCGTCTGCAATCGCGGAATCGCCGTCGTCCGCACTCCGACCTCAGCGCCGGCGGTTCGCACGAGAGGTGTCGTGTCGCCGCGCGCGTCGTTCGAATGAAAACCGCTCCCCGCGCTCGCGTACACTTCTGTGTCGCGCCACGGTCCGCCGATGATGCTGAGCTTCGGGCTGAGAAGCGATGCGCTTCGCCGCGCGCCGCTGACATCAAACCAGTACGCGTCGCCGCGCAGTCCTGTCACCGTGCGAAGCTTGTCGGACCACGTCACCGTCGATTGCGCGAAGACGCCGCTGCTCGTCTCGAAAACGCGATCGAGACGAATCGTGTCCAGCCGCTCGCGATCGCGCGTGTGAAACAGACCGATCTCGCCGATGTGATCGTGGCGAATGTCGGCGCCGATGAGGTTCTCCGATTTTCCCCAGAACCACTGATGCGTCGTACGGCCGCCGAGGACGATGCGATGATCGAGCTGTTCGAATTGATCTCCGTTGATCGGGTCTTCGAGAAAGTATGTGAAGTTCGAAAAGAGATCGAGGCGATAGCCGATCGCGTACGCGTCGACTTTCGTCAGCGAGTTCTTCCCGCGCGACTGCCCTTCGAAAACGGCGCTGTAGCGCGATGACGAGCCGCCGTCGCTCGGATCGATCTCGCCGAATCGCGACACAACGCCCTCGGCAATCGCGCGATCCGGAATCTGGTCGCTCGAGTTCCAGCGGCCGTCGTAAGCGGAGAGCGTGACGCTGTACGCCGACGTATCGCCGCCGCCGGTGAAGCGGAGGAGTCCGTTCGCCTTTTGGTAATCATCGGGATGCCGCCACGGGCCATCGGCGTGCGATAGCTCCAGCGCGCCGAGGAGCAGACCCGAGCCGAACGCCTCGGAGCCGGCGGCGAGCGCGCGTTGATAGCCGAGCTGACCGCCGGTCAGCGCCACGATCGGATGCTCGAGAAAGTTCACGTAATTGATGTTGATCGCGCCGGCCGATGCGAAGTCGCCCTCGTCGGCGTAGTACGGGCCCTTCTTGTACTGAACGCCGCTGATCAGCTCCGGGATGAGGAAGTTCTCGTCGGAGTAGCCCTGCCCGTGCGCGTTCGTCGGCATGTTCACCGGCGCGCCGGCAACGGTCGCGGCGAGGTCGGTGCCGTGATCGAGATTAAAGCCGCGAAGGTAATACTGATTCGCTTTCCCCTCGCCGCTGTGCTGGCTGATGATGACACCGGGCACCGATTCGAGGACGTCTCCCGGCCGCTGCGTCGGACGCTCTTCGATCTGCTTCGCCGTGATCACGCCGACGCTCGCAGCGTCGGCGATGCCGATCATGTCGTTGACCGGCTCGTCGAGATCGGCGAGATTGCGGAAGGTCTTTTTTCCGGTGACGACGATCGAGGCGCTCGCCGTCACCACCATCGTGGCATCGACGGTCGCGCTGTTCTCCACGCGCACGGCGCGCTTGACGACGGTCGTGAAGTTGATCAGAAGAAACTCGACGTCGTAGACGCCCGCGTCAACAGAGAGGTGGTACCGCCCGTCGCGATCGGTTGTCGTGACGTGCTTCGAAATCTCGACTGTGACACCCGGCAGCGGCGCGCCGGTGGTATCGAGGACGCGGCCGGCGATCGTCGCTGCCGTCAGCGGAACAGCGGTGAGAAGCGCGGCGACGACTGCGACGACTCGCATCTCATGCCACGGCCGGCTGATACGAGCACAGCGGATCCTCGGCGAAGACGTCGCCGGTCAGCGCCCACGCGCGCGCCCGCGAGCCGCCGCAGAGGTCGCGGAAGTCGCAGCGTCCGCACTTGCCTTTGAGATTGTCCGGATCGCGCAGCGCGACGAACAGCTCGCTGTCGCGGTAGATGTCGCGCAGCGGCTGATTCTTGACGTTGCCCGCCTTCAGCGGCAGGAATCCGCTCGGGAAGACGTCGCCGATGTGCGACACGAAGACGAACCCTTTCGCTTCGTTGACGCCGCGCGGCGCGCGCGGAGTGAACTGTACGCCGAGGGGCATGGAGGGACCGCCGTGCTGCATGACGTAGCGGCGATAGTGCATCGCCTCGGTCGTGCGGATCGAGAACGGAACGCGTTTGCTCGTCTCGAACAGAAATTCGAACAGCTTCTCCACTTCATCGGCGGCGACGAGGTCGACGTTCTTCGCGCGGCCTGTCGGCACGACGAAGAACACGCTCCACATCGCGATCTCGAGATCCTCGAAGACGCGGACCAATGCCGGCAGATCGCCGATCGTGCGCCGCGTGACCGTGGTGTTGACCTGGACGGGAATTCCTTCGCGCTTCGCGGCGCGAATCGCGCGCAGGGTGATGTCGAAGGATCCGGGCACCCGGCGGAAGTTGTCGTGCAGCGTCGCGTTCGAGCCGTCGAGGCTGATTGCCAGCCGCGCCAACCCGGACTGCTTCATCTTCGCGACTGCTTCCTCGGTAAGCAGCGGCGTCGCGCTCGGAGTGAGCGCGGGTTCGAGGCCGGCTTCTTTCGCATGCATGATGAGGTCGTAGGTGTCTTCACGCTTCAGCGGATCGCCGCCGGTCAGCACGAACACTTTGGGTCGCATCGCCGCGATCTCATCGATAAGACGAAATCCCTCGTCCGTTGTTAACTCGAACTGGCTGCGCCGCGGTTGCGCGGCGGCGCGGCAGTGCACGCATGCGAGGTCGCACGCGCGCGTGTTTTCCCAGATCACCACGAACGGACTGATGTTGAAGTCGATCATTGCAGCCCCACTTGCCTCGCCCACTCGCGATACATCGCCGGCGAAACTTCCGACGGCTTGATCTCCGCGCGTCCGCCCCAGTACACGTTCGTGTACGTGAAGCCGATGCCGGTGTCGATCAGGTGCTGATCGATCGCCGCCTTGTGCGCCATCACCTGATCTTTCGATTCGCCGTGAGCGACGGCCATGATGTTGACGTTGTTCAGCTCCGGGCCCGCATCGCGCCAGTACGCGTGCGTCAGGATCGCGAAGCGTCCGATCTCGCAGCCCGCTTCGATCTCGCGTCCCGCCGGGACGGCCCAGTGAAACAGCCCGTTGAAGCTCGACACGCGCTCGTCGCCGCCGACCGGTTTGGTGTGCTCGAGAAATGTCGAGAACCTTCCGATCACTCCGCGCCGGTCGAGATCCTCGGCGACCGCGAACAAGAGGTCGACCGGGATTCCGGCCGCGATCGCGCGCCACTCCCACATGCCGTCGCCGATCTCGTCCGGCCGGAAGTCGCGCTTCAGCACCGTGAGGATTTCCCAATCGTCGTCGGTGAGATCGACGATGGCGGGCTCGATCGGCTTCGCCGGCTGCTCGGATTTCTCGCCGACCTTCATTCCTTTGCGCCGCATGTGGCCGACGCCGAGGACGAAGGCGCGGAGCGCCGGCATGATGCGGTACTTCTCGGCGCCGATGTTTTCTTTGAGGTAGTCGCAGTGCTTTTCGACCGAGAAGCCGGTCGGAACTTTGAGCGTCGTCCAGAGCGGCCATTCGTTCGCGCCGAACTCGGTGTTGCGGATCACGACGTGTCCCGAGAACGGATCGGACTTCGCGATGAAGTCGAATCCGCGCACGGCATCATCCATGTTCATCTTCCAGGCGATGAGCGCGCCCTGCGCGAGGTTTGTCGCAAGCAGCGTCTGCCGGACGCGGCGGATCGTTCCCGCCGCGAGCATCATGCGAATGCGGTCCGTCACCGTGCGCGCGTCGAGCCCCGAGCGGCGGGCGATCTCGGCGATCGGATTCCGCACGAAGCCCTTGATCTGATCTTCCGAGACCTCGAGGATCTGACGGTTGATCGGATCGCGCGGCGAGACCGGAGTCGTTTGCTCGAGGAGCGCGGTCATGCCACGACCTCGCCGACGATTTCGGAGTCGAGCAGGTAGCAGCCCGGATCGGAATCGAAGTAATCGCCGGTCGCCGCTTCGGCGCGCGCGCGGAAGTTTCCGTTGCAGACCGACAGCCACCGGCATCGCGCGCAACGGCCTTTGAGGAGCGCTTTTCGGTTGCGGAGGTCCTCGAGCAGGTCGACGCGCGGATCGCGCCAGATCTCGGAGAACGGCCGCTCGCGAATCGAGCCGACCGTGTGATGCTGCGTGAACTGATCGGGATGCACGAAGCCGAAGCTGTCGATCTCTCCGATCGCCACGCCGGAGCGATTCCCGCCGTTGTTGCGCAGCAGCGCGAGCGCGTTGTCGGCGAGCGCCGAGTTGCGATCTCTCAGCCGCAGATAGATGAACGGTGCGTCGGCATGATTGTCGACCGTCATCACTTCGACTTCGCGCCCTTCTTCATTCCAGTACTCGACCTGCTCCATGAGCCGGATCATCATCCGGCGCTTCTGCTCGACCGTCAGATCGATGCCCTGCAGATACGAGCCGCGGCCGGCGTAGACGAGGTGATAGATGCAGAGGCGGCCGATGTCCTCGAGCTCGACGATGTGATAGACGTCTTCGAGGTCCGGCAGA
>DATIZY010000004.1:0-18621 GCA_035516895.1 Thermoanaerobaculia bacterium
AGACGGACGACGGTGATCCCACCGATCACGCCGCCTGCCGTTATGCAGAGGAACGCATCGACGCCGTAGTAGCTGATCACCAACTTGGTCGAGATGCCGAAGTTCGGTTGAAACCGGGAGGTAAAATCCAGACGTGCCAGAATGCCCCAACTGCGAGCACTACGTTTCCTACGGCGACAAATTTTGGCCGCGATGCGGCACCGTCGACGGCTCCGCGTCGGCGACAATCCGGCCGAAGCGTTCGCGCGCGTGCTGAGTGACGTGTTCAGCCGCTGATTCGTACTATCAGCATGCGACACGCGTGCTTGGTGGTCTTCCTGATCGCGATGCCCTTGTTTGCTCAGCCCGTACCGCGCCGGATCGTGCGCCCCGGTTCGATGTCATTCGCCGACATGGCCGAGGGAGCGGTCAAGCAGGCGGTCGAACAGTTCACGATCCTCAAGAAAACTTCCGATCGCGACATCGACGTGCTGCAGCACTTGCGCAACGCGGATGCGGCGCTCACCGATCCGATGCAGCCGGCCAACTCGATTCAGAAGGCGGTCGACGAAGTGGCGGAGGCTCGGCAGGTCGAGGAGGACACTCACAACGGAATGCCGGAATTCGCCGTGGTGCAGGGCCTGATGCGAGTTCAGCACGAGCTGTCGGACGCGAATCTGGGTCCGTCGACCGCCGACTTCGGCCACTTGCGCGCGGTCGTGCACAGCGACGGCATCGGACCGGCGTCACGCGTCGCGGTGCGCGATGCGTCCGCGCTGCAGGCCGAAACGCTCGCGTGGCTGCGCGTGCAACAGCTGATCTCCGATCACTTGCACAACGTCTCGGAGGAGACGGGCGCGGTCCTGAAGGCGTCGGAACAGCAGTAGGCGAACGATTCGAGTCTGAGGTGGCGGGTCAGCGTCGACGATCGCCACCGGACGCTCGAAACTCGGTGATCATCCGATCGATGCGCTCGCAACCGGATCACGAGTGCAGGCGATCGACAGTCAGTGAAAACATTCCGTCGCAGATTTCGAATCAGACGCGGTCACCGGAGGCGTAGAGCCCTGCTTCGGGCTCGACGAAACGCCGGAAGCCGAACGGCTCCAGTGCGTGCCGCTCATGGAGCGTGAGAAGCCTTCTTGCGATCGATGTCTTGACGTCTCGTTCGAGGTCCGCACGCACAATTGCCGGCTGAATGCCGAACGGTCCCCAGCTTTCAATCACGCGCAGATCGCGTGTGGCGTGGCGCAGGAGGACATTCGAATCGATCGAAGCAGCGTCGGCGGCGCCGGAGCGGACCATCTCGATCGAACGCAGATGCGAGCCGGAATGGACGCAGCGGCCGAAAAAGGATTCGCCGGCGCGCTCGCGCATGCTGAACCAGCCGCTGCGCGAGTTGCGGTCGTTGTACGCCCACACGCGTCCACGCAACTGATCGAAGCGCTCGAACGCGGAGTCCTTGCGGACCACAACATCGCCGAAGTAGACCGGCCGCTCTTGCGCCCGCGGATCGAGCGGGACCGGCAGCGGCAGCAGCTCGACGCGCGGCTGCAGCCATCGATACGTCGGCGAGCAGACGAAGCCGACGTCGCTGCGCGCACTGGTAAACGGCTCGTCGTCGCCCTCGAGCGGACCGGAAATCGTCTCGTTGAACTCGATCGACGCGCCGAGATCCTCCGCGACGAGCCTGAAAAACTCGGAAGGGATGCTCGGCGCGAGATAGCTGATGATACGCAGCGGCATCAGGATTCCACGAGCGCGCGCAGCTGGCGCGACGCGACGGTCAGCATCGCGAGATCCACCGTCGTCGCCGCGCGGAAATCGGTGATCATCTGATCGATGCGCTCGACGACGCGCGGCCGCGAGGCGAGCCACGCGTCGACGGGATCGCGAGCGCCGTCCGTTTCGCTGATGACGCGCGACGCGAGCACGCTCTGATAGTTGAAGAGATCATCGACGACGGCGGCGACTGCCGCCTTCTGCCACGGCGTCTCCGCGGCGATCGACGCGCCGGCGGCGCGCAGACGATCGAGCCCGAAGCGCGCGCCGAGGCCGAAGTAGACGCGGGCGACGTCTTCGACGGGACGTCCGCTGTGCGAGAGGCGGACGATGTCGAGCGCTGCGCTCATCACGCCGAGGCTCGCCACGCGATGAGCGAGCTGGGATGGAATGCCGCTCGCTTCGAGCTCGCCCTGACGCGTCTTGAGCGTGGCCATGAGCGTCGCCGGCAGGACGTCGTCCAGTTTTTCGGAGAGCGCTTCGATGCGCGGACGGAACTCGTTCACCGACGCGGCGATGTCGAGCTTCGCGTATTCGCTGCGCAGCAGCCACGCCACGGCTCTCTCCAGCAGGCGTCCGACCTCGATCATCATCTCGGTCTGAATCTGCGCGGAGAGTTTGTTGTCGAGCGACTCGATCGCGCGCCACAGCGAGCGCAGATCGAACGACTCGCGAATGATCGTGAACGCGCGCGCCACGTCGCTCGGCGGCTTCGCGGTCTCGTCGTTCATCTGCATGATGAACGTCGGCCGCACGCGGTTGATGATCGAGTTCGTCTCGTACGTGGCGATGATCTCGCGGCGCAGCCGGTGCCGGCCGATCGCTGCGCGGAAGCGCGCGTGCAGCGGCTCGGGGAAATAGCGAACGAGGTCCTCGACGAGCAGCGGATCGTCGGGCAGATCGGAGCCGAGGAGGTCCTGATACAGCACGATCTTGCTGTAGGCCATGATGACCGCGATCTCCGGCCGGGTCAGGCCGATGTGCGCGAAGTGGCGCTGCGCGATCTCGTCGTCGTCGGGCAGACCCTCGAGCCAGCGATCGAGCTTGCCCCCGCGCTCGAGCACGCGCATGAAGCGCGCCTGCTCGTCGAGTACGCCCTCGCCGAGCGCGTGCGTGATCGAGATCGCCTGCGTCTGCTCGTAGTTGTCGCGCAGCACGAGGCCGCCGACTTCGTCCGTCATCTCGGCGAGGAGTTTGTTGCGGTCCTCTGCTTTCAATTCGCCGCGCACGATCGCGTCGTCGAGCAGGATCTTGATGTTGACCTCGTGGTCGGAGGTATCGACGCCGGCGGAGTTGTCGATCGCGTCCGTGTTGATTTTTCCGCCGCGCAGATCGAATTCGATGCGCGCCTTCTGCGTGAAGCCGAGGTTCGCGCCTTCGCCGACGACGCGGACGCGAAGCTCGTCCGCGTTGATGCGCAGCGCGTCGTTGGCGCGGTCGCGCGCCGCCGTGTTCTCCTCGTGCGTCGCTTTGACGTACGTGCCGATGCCGCCTAACCAGAGCAGATCGGCACGCGCGCGGAGAATCGCCTTGATCAGATCGGCCGGAGCGAGCGTCTTCGACGCCAGATCGAAGCGCTTCTGCACTTCCTCGGAAACCTTCACGGTCTTCGCCGAGCGCTCGAAGATCGCGCCGCCTTTCGACAGCAGCTTCGTGTTGTAGCCGTTCCAGTTCAGACGCTCGTCGAACAGGCGCTGGCGCTCGGCGAGCGAGCGCGCGGGGTCCGGATCGGGATCGACGAAGACGTGCGAGTGATTGAATGCCGCAATCATTCTGATGTGCGGCGACAGAAGCATCGCGTTGCCGAAGACGTCGCCCGACATGTCGCCGACGCCGACCACGGTGAAGTCCTGCGACTGCGTGTCCATCCCCAGCTCGCGAAAGTGCCGCTTGACCGCCTCCCACCCCCCCTTCGCGGTGATTCCCATCTCCTTGTGGTCGTAACCCGCGCTGCCGCCGGACGCGAACGCGTCGCCGAGCCAGAACTCGTATTCGGCGGAGATGGAATTCGCGATGTCGGAAAACGTCGCGGTGCCCTTGTCGGCGGCGACGACCAGATACGGATCGTCGGCGTCCCAGCGCACGACCTTCGGCGGCGGGATGACCGCGTCGCCGCGGAGGTTGTCGGTGAGGTCGAGCATTCCGCGAAGCAGCGTTTTGTAGCAGTCGACGCCTTCGCGCTGGAACGTCGCACGATCCGCCGACGGATTCTTGACGACGAATCCTCCCTTCGATCCCATCGGCACGATGACGACGTTCTTCACGTTCTGCGCTTTCATCAAACCGAGGATCTCGGTGCGGAAGTCTTCGCGGCGGTCGGACCAGCGGATGCCGCCGCGCGCGACTTTGCCGGCGCGCAGGTGAATGCCTTCCATCTGCGGCGCATAGACGAAGATCTCGAACATCGGCCGCGGCGCGGGAAGATCGGCAATCTGCTGCGAATCGAATTTGAAGGAGAGGTACCGCTTGTGAGCGGCGAGGGGCGGGCGGCGGGCGGGATCGCCGGTCTCCTGTTCGCTGCCCGCCGCCCGCTGCTCGTCCTGAAAGTAATTGGTGCGAAGCGTGGCGTCGATCAGGGTGACGTACAGCCGCAGGATGCGGTCCTCGTCGGGGTTCGTGACAGCGTTGAGCGCGTCCTCGATCTGCGATCGAATGCCGAGCGCCGCGGCGTAGCGGCCGCTGCTCTTCCCCGCGCCGCCTAACGCAGGATTAAAATTATTACGGAATAGTTGTATCAATAATCGTGTGATTTGAGCGTTGCTCGCGAGCGTCTGCTGGATCGTGGACTCGCTGAGCGGCACGCCCGTCTGCCGGATGTACTTCGCGTACGCGCGAAGGATGACCGCCTCGTGCCATTCGAGCTCGGCGGCGATGATCAGGCGATTGAAGCCGTCGTTCTCCGCTTCGCGGTTCCAGACGCGGATGAACGTCTCCTGAAATTTTTCCTTGACCGGCCGGAGATCGTCCTGCATCCCCGCGGCGGAGAGACTGAAGTCGCGGATGCGCACCGGCCCCGCCGCACCCAGCGGCTGCACCTCATACGGCACCTCCGACTGCACTTTGAGTCCCATGTTCTCGAGCCGCGGCATGATCTCCGACAGCGGCACCGGCGGACCGGAGTGAACGATCTTGAAGTGGAACTGCCGCTGCTCCTGTCCGCGATGGCGGTAGAGATCGGCGACGAGCGCTCCGCTGTTGAGCACCTCCTCCACATGCGCCACGTCGTACAGCGCCGCCTCGGCCGAGAAGCGCTCCTGATACGCCATCGGAAACGCTCTCTTGTACCGGCGATGCAGCTCGATGCCCGCCTCCTCGCCGCCCTGCTGGATCAGCGCTTCGAGCAGGCGGTCGCTCCAGGTGCGCGCGGCTTCGGCGAGATAGGCCTCGACGCGTTTGATGTCGACGTCGGGGAGTTTGCCGGGCGTGGTGCGAACGATGAAGAGTCCGCGCGCGAGCGGTGAATCGGTGACGTGGTCGTAGATCGCCGTCTCGCGTCCGTCGAACGCCTCTTCGAGAATCTGCCGCGCGCGATCCCTGAAATCGGGCGTGTAGCGATCGCGCGGAACGAAGACGTAGCAGGAGACGAAGCGCTCGAAGACGTCGCGACGAACAAAAAGAGCGACCCGATGCCGCTCCTGCAAAAGGAGAATGCCGCGCGCGATCTCGAAAAGATCGGCGTCGGTGATCTGGAAGAATTCGTCGCGCGGGAAGGTCTCCAGGATTTCGACGAGAGCCTTTCCGTTGTGGCTGCTCGGATCGAGGCCCGCTTTGTCGAGCACGCGCTTGAATTTGAGGCGCAGCATCGGGATCTCGCGCACGCTCCGGCTGTATGCCGCCGACGTGAAGAGTCCGAGGAAGCGGTCCTCGCCGATGAGGTTGCCTTTGGCGTCGTAGCGTTTGATGCCGATGCGGTCCATCGGCACGGGTCGATGAATCGTCGCGCGCGTGTTGGCCTTGGTGACGATCAGCAGATCTTTGCGGCGCGCGAACGCGCTGAACTCCGGCGACAGCGGCTGCCGGCTCCGCTCGACCGACTCGGGGCGCATCTCGCGGAGAATTCCGAGACCGCTGTCGGGCTGGGCGGGGAGGAAGTCCTTGCCGTCGCGGGTCTCGAATCCGTAGCGGCGAAAACCGAGGAAGATGAAGTTGCCGTCGTCGAGCCATTTGAGGAACGTCTCGGCTTCGTCGACCTCTTCCGCCGGCATCGGCAATGCTTTGCCGTCGAGCTCTCTGATGTCGTCCTGCAGACGCTGGCGCATCGCGCGCCAGTCCGTGACCGAGACGCGCACGTCGGCGAGGACCTTTTCGATCGCGCGGCGCAGCGCGTCGAGCTCCGCCGGCTCGGTCTCCTGGTCCATCTCGATGTGCATGTACGACTCGGTGATCGTTCCCGATTCGTCCGCGGAGGAGTCGAGGCGGCGGCCGTTCGCGTCGCGGCGCACGCGCATGACCGGGTGCAGCAGCAGGTGGAGCTTGCGGTCGCGGCGGATGATCTCCGCGGTGACCGAATCGACCAGGAACGGCATGTCGTCGTTGACGACCTCGATGATCGTATGTTCGAGCGACCATCCGTTCTTCTCGACGGTGGGATTGAAGAGCCGTACGTTCGGCCGGCCGGCCGGGCGCTCTTTGCCGAAGTCCCAAAGCGACAGCGCGCCGCCTAACAGCGTGTCGAACGAGCTGTAGATGATGTCGTCGGGCGCGACGAGCGCGAAGTAGCGCCAGATGAAATGCGCGGCCGCCTCACCGCGGCGCTTCTGCGCTTCGGCGGCGAGACGTTGGACGAGATCGACTTTCCGGTCTTCGGCGGCGAGGGTCATCCGAAGCGTGATTCTATCGTGTCGCGCGGAGCGACGGCCTCTCGGCCCTCCCTTCGGCCAGAGGGCCGGCGCTTCGCAGCGAACTCACCCGGAGGAGAGCTCCGGCCGCCGATCGCGTTAACCTCTCCCTCGGGAGGCGGGCTTGACTCATCAATTTCCAAACGGCGCTCCCGGCGGCACGTCCGGCGGACGCGGCTGGGTGCGCGGCGCGCCCGGCCGCTCGAGAAAGCGCTGGATGTCGCTGCGCAAGGCGTGCCGGTGCGCGGCTTCCGCGGGATCGCTGCTCGCAGTGGCGAGTCTCATCGACATCGCTCGCAGCGCCTCGCTCGCCTCGGCACGAACCTGCGCGTCAGCGTCTTTCGAGTCGGCGAGCTCCATCAGCCGCGTCGAGGTGAGCGTCGACGTCGCGCGCGTGATCGCGCCGGGCTGCGTCTCGAGATCGACGAGTTTGTTGAGCAGCTCCATGAACGACGGGTACTCCGCGTTCTCGGAGTGGAACTGCTCCATGCGCGCGGCTCGATTCGGATCGAGCAGCGCGCCTAACGTGATGTCCGCCGACGAGAGCGCGGCGGAGATCGGATCGAAGAGCGGATCGGTTCGATGTTCGAAGTACTCCGCCGGACCGCGCTCGTAACCGTACGCGCGCGGGGGAATCAGATCGATGATGCGCTGCGGAATCCGCAGGAACGATGGATCGAGCGTCGACAGAACGGCGTCGATCGCGGCGCGCTGTCGATCGGCGGGCGCGATCTGCCGGATCGGAGTCGGAACGACCGCGCCGCGTTCTTTCACCGCGTAGGTGTAATCAACGCCGCCGATCGTCTTCGAAGTCGCTTCGATCTGATAGCGGCAATGCAAATAGAGCGGCACGAGGATCGCTTCGAGGTCGGAGAGCGGCTCGCCCGGGGCGAGGTTGCGCAGACCGAAAGCGTCGAGAGCGATGCGCCGCACTTCGATCTCGTGCTTCAGCGTGTTGACCGGATCGCCCGGACTGTCCCAAACCGAGGCGAGGGGATGCGCCGAGCTGACGGGCCGCGCGTCGGCGTCTTTGATGAACAGCATCGGCGGATTGGCGCTCTCCGCGTCGCGGATCATCTTGTCGAGCTCCGCGTCCTCGTTTGCGCCGGGCGCAAACTGCGTGTATGCGTAGCGAATCGCGAAGATGTCGTATGGGCCGACGCCGGTCGCGTACGCGTCGGACAGATCGAGCTTGCCGTCGACGATCTTCACGAGCGGCGATGGATAGTCCATGACCGATGCGCGGTTGTAGCTGCTCGCGGCGAAGTTGTGATCGAGGCCGAGCGTGTGGCCGGTCTCGTGCGCGGCGAGCTGGCGGATGCGCGCCAGCGCCATCTGCGCGGGCGAAGTCTTCGGATCCATCGCCGCGAGCGCGCGATCATCGAGCTCTTCGTATTGTGGAATCAGACCGTTTCCGATGAGCACGTCCTGTCGAATGCGAAGGCTCCCCAGTCGCACATTGCCTTTGATGATCTCGCCGGTGCGCGGATCGATGATCGAGCCGCCGTACGACCAGCCGCGCGTCGAGCGGTGCACCCAGTTGATCATGTTGTAGCGGACGTCCATCGGATCGGCGCCGTCGGGGAGCACCTTCACGATGAACGCGTTGTGAAATCCCGCCGCCTCAAAGGCTTTGCTCCACCACGACGCACCTTCGACGAGCGCGCTGCGGATCGGCTCGGGTACGCCGTTGTCGACGTAATAGACGAGCGGCTCTACCGGATCTGAGACCGCGGCGGTCGGATCCTTCTTGATGAGCCGGTGCCGCGTGATCCAGCGCTTCATGATCGGGCCGGTGAACGGGCTCGCGTAGTCGGCGAACTCTACGCCGAAGAGACCGACGCGCGGATCGAGCTTGCGGGGTATATAGCCGGCGGGCGGCAGCTCGACGAGCGAGTGATGCTCGCGAACGGTGATCAGCTGCGGCGTCGGCGTGACTCCGCGGACGAGCGCGCCGGGACGGTCGTGCGTCTCGAAGGTCAGGATCGCTTCGACTTCGGTGTTCTTCGGGAAGGTCTTCGTATTCGGCGTGTAAATCGCGCTGCGGTTGCGATCGACGCTGTAGCTGCCCTGCTGCGTCGAGCGAAGGCGCTCGGCAACGCCGTGCTGATCGCTCAGAAAAAAGTCGGTGGCGTCGACGGTGACCGTGTCCCCCTCGGTTTTCTCGATCTTGAAGCCCCACAGCACGGACTTCGCGAACGAATCCTCGACCGCGCGGCGCTCGTTGGCGTCGTTCGTCAGCGCGCGAAACCGCGTGTTCTCCTCGACGAGCAGCAGCTTCGGCCCGACGCGGTCGAAGCGCACGAGATGCGACTCGCCCTCTTCGCCGCGATCGAGGCCGATGGGATTCGATCCGACGCCCGCCGGCAGCGAGACGAAATAGAGAAATTCTTCGCCGATGTGATTGACGTGCATCAGCAGCTTTCCGGTCGCGGCGTCGAACTCGACCGGCATGAAGTCCTGCGCGGATGCGATGGAAGCGGCGAACAGAAGAAGCAGCGTGATCCGTCTCATGGAGCCGGATCATAACGGACAACGGTCACGGAGTATGGGAGCAAAACGATCGGCACCCCGGCCGCGAGCCGTTCCCGCTGCGGCGGGTCGTTTCTCGCCGGCCGGCCGTTTTCGCCGTTCGCGTGCCATCGGTACTGTTCGCGCGAGTAGCGAATGACATCGACGGCACCGGCCGGCTTCGGATCGATCGTGATCGAGGACTCGCCCTTCGGATCTTTATTGATGATCAGCACCGCGAGCTTCCCGTCGGGCCGGCGCACGGCATACGCGGCAACGAGCGGCGCCGAGGAGTCGACAGCGAAGACCGCGTGCTCGCCGCTCCCCGGCTCGACCCATTCCTGATCGATCATGCGTGCGGCCCAGTAGATCGCGGTGTTCGTGAAGGCATCGCCGTCGTCATCGGCGAGAAACATCGCGTTGTCGCCCCACGAATCGCAGTCCAGCTCGTCCATCAGGTCGCTCGGCGTGAATCCGTACAGGTACGCGCGCGTGCCGCCGAGCGTGAGAAAGAGTCCGACGATGTCGGCGTTCATCAGCGCTCCGTCGATGTCCACTTCGGCGCGCGCCGAATGCGCCGAATAGCCGTACTCGGTGATGTACCACGGGATGCGCTGTGTTAGGCCGTCGCTTTCGAGACGTTCGATGACCCGGCGAAGAATCGCCGGATGCCGTGCCAGCTGCGGCGGCGCCGGCGCGCAGCCGTTGTCGAACGGATACCACTCGAACGAGAAGAATTCGAAATCGGCCGTGCGTCCGCGACGCGCGAGATAGTCGAGAAAACGACGAAGCCACGTACGCTCGTCGCCGCGCACGATCGGCATCGTGAACGACTCCGCTTCGGTCGTCTGAAACGACGGTCCGCCGAATTTGACGGACGGCGCGACCGCGCGAATCGCGTCGACGAACTCGACATACAGGGCGCCATAGTCCTCAGGCGTGACATATTGACCGTCCGGCTCTTCTCCGACTTCGACTTCGCGGATCGGGTCACCGCGGGCGAGGAGCGACGCAATCTCCGCCGCCGCGTTTTGCGGCGTGTCGTACAGCACGCCGACCGGCACGAGCATCGGGCGGCCTTCTGTCAGGCCGCTGGCGAAGACCCGATCGAATCCCGGCTGCTCGGTATCGTGATCGACATCATGTGACGTATGCCACGGATCCGTCGACGAGACGAGAACCTTCGTCTGCCGGCGGCTCGGCGCGTGACGAATGCGATCGGCAAAACGTCCGCGCGCGTCGACGACGCCGGCCCCGAGCTCGCGAACGGCGTAACCGACGCGGTCGCGGATATCGGACGTCCCGGGCGTGCGGCGGCATCGGCAGCTTTCCGTCAGAAGAATGCGGATGTAGCGAAGCGCGACGGCGGACGTCGAAAGGCGATCGATTCGCCGCGCGCCCGACGAGGTGAATGCGTGCCGCGGGAACGGCATCCAATCCTTCGGCATCTCGTCGCTCGGACCGGTGCCGCCCGCCGCGTAATCGACCTCGTAGCGCGTCGCATACGGCTCGCCCCACGCGATGCGGATCGCGTTGATGCGCAGCGGCCGACCGAAATCGACGAAGATCCATTGCGGATGGAGATCGTTGCTCTCGTGCGTGAACGCTGCGTCGAGATACGGATTGCTTTTCCAGAAGGTGCGCGCGTTGCCGTCGTCGATCCGCGAAAAGCCGTCGTTGTTGGCCATGTCCGTCGTGCTTCCGCGGCGCGGCAAGCGATCCCCGTACGAATCGGGCAGCGGACCGGCGACGCTCGACGTCCAGTAGCCTTCGTTGCGCGACGCATCGCTCCAGGTGCCGCGCGGATTCCAGTGCCACGCCTCGACGCCAAGCTCCGTTCGGAGTCGATAGGTGAGCATCGAAAATCCCGCGGAGCGCATCCGTTGAATGTTGTGGGGTGTGAAGGTACGGCCGGCGCCGCCGGAATCGCCGCCGTCGACTCCCGCACCGAACGTGCGGTCGGGGACGAATGTGTTGACGGGCTGCGCAGCGTGGATGGTGATCGTGACTGCCGCGGCGAGAAGGATCATGTCTGCGGTTCGGGTCCCCACGAGATCGAGCGAACAAGCAGTCCGAGGTTCCGGCGATCGCCCGAGGATTGTTCGAGCGTGCGGTCCGTTGTGATCTCGAGCGTGTTCGCCGCCGGCCCCGGCCTCACTCCCCACTCGCGATCCATATGCGCCTCGGATGGTTTGAAGCGATCGATGACGGCGCCGTTGAGCAGCAACGTAATCGTCGGCGGGTTCGACATGAGCTCGTCGGGGACATCGAATTGCAGGCGCAGCTTCGTCGTCTCACGCGCAGCGGGAAGAATCGTCGTGGAATGCGCGGTCATCCATCGCCATTCGTCCACGCCGGAGCGCTCGGGCGGGTACCACCCGCCGACGAACTGCGCCTGACGGCGCACCGGCTCGAGAGCGACCTTGAAGTAATGACGGCGCGCGATGTTCCACAGCGCACCGCGATCACGCTCGAACACCCAGCCGCTCGGCTGCGTGTGATCGATCTCCGTCAGGAGAAACGGCGGCCGCGTTGGCACCGTCACGGGCAGCGCACGCTCGTCGGCGACGAGGTGATATCGATGATTCGGCAGGAAGTAGTCGATGAACGGCGTCATCGGAAACGCCACGTAGAGATCGGTGCGCCTCGGATCGAGATGCTGGCGCACTGCTTCGACGCCGAACACGGACGGAGAGATCGAGTTGCGCACGACGTTGAGCGCCGGGAACGTGTAGATGATGAAGCCGGCGATCAGCGCGGCGGCGAGGAGGACCTCGATCGTGTTGCGGCGACCGGCTTTCCCCGGTTCGCCGGCCGGCGGAAGCCGGCCCGCACACACCCGACGGATTCCGTCCGCCGCGAAGACCGCGAACATCGGTGCGTAGCCGATCGAAAAGCGGCTCACGCTGTAGCGATCGAGCATCAGCCAGGCCGCGATCGCGAACGGCGCGAACGTCAGCGCGTTCAGCAGCAGCCGCTCGTCGCGTCCGCGAATCGCGCCCACGATCGAGATCACGACGAACAGCGACGTTGCGATACTCAGGCCGGGCGATGCGTACTGCTTGATGAAGAAGCGGTCGATGAGCCGCCAGAGCGGCGGGCGGTCGGGACTGCGAAAGGAATCGACGCGCGAGATGTACTGACTGTGCACGCGCACGGCGTTGACGTACGGTCCCCACGCGCCGGTCGCGTGGATGGCCGACACGTACGCGGCGCCGACGACGGCGATGCCGATCATCAGCGCGAAGGCGACGTCGCGAATCGATTCGCGGGCGCGGTACCAGGTCGAGATCGCCGCGGGAAAAAGCCCGACGAGCAGGTTTTGCGGACGGATCCCCACCGACAGCGCGAGCAGGAATGCGCCGATGAGATACGCGTTCGCATCGCGGCAACCGCGAAAGAGAAAGGCGACGGCATAGACGACGAGCACGATCGACGGCACGTCGCTGAACGCCGTTCCGCCAAAAAACCAGACGTTGGGAAGAAAGGCGAAGAGCGCCGCCGCGATCGCAGCGGTCGTGAACCGCAGGCGCAGCTCGCGCGCGAACATGAACATCGCCGGAAAGACGAGCAGTGCGGCGATGAGGTTGACCACTTGCAGCGCGCGAAAATCGGTCGGCGCAAAGATCCGCGTGATCTTCGCCGCGGCGATGTAGACGGGAAAACCGGGCGGATGCGGATGATGGCTCGCGACGTCGTAGTCGCGCATGCCGAGACAGAAGAGCGCCTCGTCCCAGTCCCAGAGCGAGCGCGCCAGCGCGAGAAAACGCGACGCGCCGCAAACGATCGCGAGCGTCCAGTAAATCGCCCGCTCTCTCCGCTCGAGCGCCTCGGGCGCCTCGGTCAGGTTCACTGCGTGAATGTACCGCCGCTCTCGGCGAGCCGTTTCAGCGGCTCGGAGGGCGTGAAACGCGAGCCGTATTTCGCCGCGAGCTCGTCGAGCCGCGCGACGACGTTGGTGAGGCCGAACGCATCGGCATAGCGCATCAAACCACCGCGGAACGGCGGGAAGCCCGTGCCCATGATCATCGCGAGGTCGATGTCGGCCGCGGAGGCGACGATTTTCTCGTCGAGGATTCGCGCCGCTTCATTGACCATCGACAGCACCATGCGATCGACGGCCTCGCGTTTGTTGACCGGATGCGGCGCACTCACGCCCAGCCGCGCGTAAACCGCCGGATCGGGATTCTTCCGTTTGCCGTTCTCGTAGAAATAGAGTCCTTTCCCGCCCTTTTTGCCGAGGCGGTGGTCGGCGTACAGAACGTCGACGACGCGAGACTGCTGGATGCGGTCGCCGAAGCGCTCTTTGAGGATCGCGCCGACTTTCGCGGCCACGTCGATCCCGACCTCGTCGAGCAGCGCCATCGGCCCCATCGGCATGCCGAACTCGATCATCGCCGCGTCGATCGACTCGATGCTGTTGCCCTCCTCGAGCAGGAACCCCGATTCGTTCATGTACGGTCCGAGGATGCGGTTGACGACGAAGCCGGGGCCGTCGTTGCACATCACGACCGTTTTGCCGAGCTTGCGCGCGAAGCTCGCGACGGTGACTGCCGACTCGTCGGAGGTCTTCGCGCCGCGAATGACTTCGACGAGCGGCATGCGGTCGACCGGGTTGAAGAAGTGCATGCCGACGACGCGATCGGGATGTTTCGCGTTCGCGGCGATATCGGTGATCGGCAGCGTCGATGTGTTGCTGGCGAAAATCGCGTCCTCCCCGGCCAGCGCCTCGAATTCGTCGAGCACCTTTCGTTTGATATCAAGATTTTCGACGACCGCCTCGATGACGAGGTCGACGTTCTGGAAGCCGCTCCAGTCGGTCGTCGTCGTGACGCGTGCCAGTTTGCGCTGCATCTCGACCGGTTTCATGCGCCGGCGCTCGACTTTCTTGCGCCACAGGCGCGCCGCGGCTTTGAGTCCGCCGGCGAGCGCGTTCCAGTTGATGTCGCGCATGCGGATCGCAGCGTCGGTTTTGTCCGCGACGATGTACGCGATGCCGCCGCCCATCACGCCCGCGCCCAACACGCCGACGTTCTCCACCGCGCGCGGCTTCGCGGCGATGCGGTCCTTCTTCGCGTCTTCGCTGAGGAAGAAGAGGCGGACGAGATTCTGCGCGACGTCGCCGGTGATGAGCGGAACGACGTCTTCGACCTCGCGCGCGAGGCCGGCATCGATCCCGTTCGCGAATCCGGCCTCCATGACATCGATCGCTTTCAGCGGCGCCGGGTAGTTGCCGTGCGTCTGCTGCAGCACGCTCTTGCGCGCCTTGTTGAAGATCATCGAGCGCGTGAGCGGGTTTCCTTCGAGATAGAACTTCGTGCGGCCGCCGTCGCGCCGCCTGCCGCGCGTCGTGAATTGTTTCGCCACATCGAGAAGAATCGACGGCGCGACGACCTCGTCGACGAGGCCGGCCTTCTTCGCGCGTCTTCCGTCGAGAGCTTTGCCCTGAAGGATGATGTCGAGCGCGGCCGGGAGTCCGATCAGCCGCGGCAGCTTCGTCGTGCCGCCCCACGCCGGAAAGATCCCGAGCTTCGTTTCGGGAAGTCCGATCTGCGCCTTCGGGCTGTCGGACATCACGCGCCAGTCGCAGCTGATCGCAAGCTCGCATCCGCCTCCGAGGCACGCGCCGTTGATCGCGGCGACTTTGACCTGCGGCAATTTCGAGAAGCGGTGAAACGTCTGCTGGCCGAAGCGCGTGTACTCCTTCGCCTGCTCGGGCGAGGTGGCTTTCGAGAATTCGCCGACGTCCGCGCCCGCGATGAAGATCGACGGCTTGCCGGACGCGAGAACGATCCGTTTGACGTCGCTCGCGCGCTCCATCTGGTCGACGATGCCGGCGAATTCGATCATCACCGACGACGAGAATTTGTTGACCTTCTCGCCCGGCAGATCGAACCAGAGGATCGCCAGGTCGCCCTCGCGTTCGACGCGGAAGGCTGTGTGCGGACCGGCTTCAGCCGGCCGCGTCGGTTCTGCGACTGCGCTCATGCGCGTTTCACTTCCTTTTCAGTTCATGCCGAGCGGCGCGAGGCATCTCCCGCCATGCGTTCCGGCCGTCACTCCCTTGGCGCCGCCACCGGAGATCCCTCGCTGATGCTCGGGATAAATTCTGAGTCATGCGCGCTTCACTTCCCGCTCGTCCTCGACGTTTTCGTCGGCATAGAGCTCGTCGATGATGCTCTTGTATTTCTTGTCGATCATTCTTCGTTTCACTTTCAGCGACGGAGTGATCTCGTCGTTCTCGATCGTGAAGTCGCGCGGCAGCAGCGCGAAGCGGCGGATCTTCTCCTGGCGATCGAGATTGCGGTTGAAGTTGTCGATCTCGTGCTGGTACATCTCGCGGACGCGGTCGTTGCGGACCAGCTCTTCGCGCGAATCGAAGCGGATGCCCATCGACGCGGCGTCGCGCTCGAGCTTCTCGAAATTCGGCACGATCAGCGCCGACAGGTACTTGCGGCGGTCGCCGATCAGGACCGGCGTGGCGATGAGCGGCGAGCTTTTCAGCAGCGCTTCGAGCGGCTGCGGCGCGATGTTCTTGCCGTACGCGTTGATGATGATGTCCTTCTTGCGATCGGTGATCTTGAGAAATCCTTCTTTGTCGATCTCGCCGATGTCGCCGGTGTGAAACCACCCCTCCGCATCGATCGCCTGCGCCGTCGCCTCGGGATTGTTCCAGTAGCCCTTCATGATGTGCGGCCCGCGCGAGAGGATCTCTCCGTCCGGCGCGATCTTCACTTCGACGCCTTTGATCATCCGGCCGACGGTGCCGACCTTGCGCGCCTCCGGCGTATTGGCGGTGATCACGGGCGAGGTTTCTGTCAGGCCGTAGCCTTCGAGGATCTCCAGCCCCGCGCCGATGAAGAACGCCGCGAGCTCGGGCGACAGCGGCGCCCCGCCCGAGAAGACGTACTTCACGTTGCCGCCGAGGCGATCGATGATCTTGCGGAAGACGAGCTTGTCGGCGATCGCGGACTTCAGCTTGAGGCCGAACGGCATCGGCTTGTGCTCGAGCCGGTACGGCAGCCGCTGCTGCGCGACACCGAGCGCCCATCGGAAAATCTTCTGTTCGATTGCCGGCTTCTCGCCGACCTGATTCATGATCCGCTCGCGCATTTTTTCGAACAGCCGCGGGACGGCGGCGAATGCATCGGGCTTGATGTCCTGCAGGTTCTCGCCGACTTTGCCGACATTTTCCGCGTACGCGATCGTCAGGCCTTTCGAGAAGTAGAAATAGTCGGCCATGCGCTCGAAGATGTGCGAGAGCGGCAGGATCGAGATTGCCGTCATGCCCCTGCCGATCGGCATGACGGAATGGACTGAGGCGACGTTACTCGCGATGTTGCCGTGCGTCAGCATGGCCCCTTTGGGATTGCCGGTGGTGCCGGACGTGTAGACGATCGTCGCCAGATCGCCGGCGCCGGGCTGCGATCGCAGTTCGTCGAAGCGCCGCTGATCGAAGTTCGCGCGCCCGCTCTCGATCACCTGCGGAAACGTCAGCGGCCCCGGCCCCTCGCAGACGATCACGTTGTGGACGTGCGGCGTGTGCGCGCGGATGTCGTTGATCTTCTGCACCTGCTCCTGCGTCGAGCAGATCACGGCGACCGCGCCGGAGTCGTTGAGGATGTATTCGATCTGCCAGCCGAGCAGCGTCGGATACACCGGCACGGTGATCGCCGCGTTGCAGAGGATTGCGAAGTCGGCGATGGCCCACTCCGGCCGGTTCTCGGAGAGAATCGCGATGCGATCGCCCGGTTTGATCCCGAGCTGGCGCAGACCGGCCGCGAAGAATTTCACGGCGTCGCAGAATTCCGCGACGCTGATGTCGACCCACTTCCCGTCTCGTTTGTATTTCAGCGCCGGCGAGCGTTCCAGCGTGCACGTGACGGCGTAGATATCGTTGAGAGTCTTGATCTCCATCCGACACCTCCAACGTAGCGCCGACCCACAGCCGGCGAGCCGACCGGAGAGCCGGCTCTACGCGCGGCCGACGATGGTATCAACTCAAGCTACGCGGAGCCAGCGCCACAATTCAGGGATGGTCGGGCGTTTGCCGTACGAGAGAATTCCGACGCGGAAAATCTTCGCCGTGCCCCAGAAGAACGCCGCGATCGTGACGATCGAGATCGCGATCGACAGCAGGATGTGCCACAGCGGCGGCTCGGAGGCCACGGTGCGCGCGAACATCGTCACGGGACCGAAGACGGGTGAGAGCGAGAACGCGACCGCGAGCGTCGAATCGGGATTGGTGATGATCGGAAACATCAGGAACCACGGCATCATCATCACCATCTGAATCGGCGCCATCAGCTGCTGCGCCTCCTTGTCGCTGTTGCACGCCGCTCCGGCGACCGCATACACGCAGACGTACGTCAGGTAGCCGAGGATGAAAAAGACGAGGAAGTAGACGAAGGTGATCGGCTTCAGAAACTGAAAGACATTGACGCCGGCTGCCATCGCGGTCGTCGCCCCGAATGCGCCGGCCGCGACGAGGATCAGCAGCCACACGCTGACTTGTGTCAGGCCGACCGCCGCCACCCCCGCAATCTTCCCGGTCAGCAGCTCCCTCGGCGACATCGAGGAGATGAGGATCTCGACGACGCGGTCGTTTTTCTCCTGCACGATACCGCGCATGATCTCGAGTCCGTAGACGAAGGCAGGGATGATCAGCAGACCGGCGAGGAGGAACGCGAACATGAAGTTCGCCTCGCCTCCTTTTTTCTGCTCGCCGGTGCGCGAGAGCTGCACGCCTTCGACCGGCACGTTGCGCGTGAGCGCCTCGACTTCCTCCGGCTTGATTCCGCGAAGAGCGAGCCGCTGGCGCTGGATCTCGTGATTGGCCGTGGCGCCGAGGAGCTGCTGCGTGATGAGGTCGGTTGCGGCGCGGCTGTAGAACGTCAGTTTGGTCTTCTCGCCGGAGATCGCCGCGGCGGGGACGATGAGCACGGCGTCGAGCGGCTTCGAGGCGTGGCTGCCGGCCGCGAGACGGTCGAGATACGGTTTCGCGACGTCCGTCACGTCGCTGCCTTTGGCGTTGACGTACTCGACGTTGACGGTCGCAGGCAGATCATGCGCGCGAGTCTTCGAGTCTTTCAGGAACGCTTCGCTCACATCGCCGGTGCCGTCGATCACGGCGACGCTCTTTCCGCCCAACGAGCGCGCCATCACGATCATCGGAATGAAAAAGAGCCCGGCCATGAGGACGGGAAAGAAGAGCGTCATGAAGATGAACATCTTCTTCCGGACGGACGAGAGGTACTCCCGCTTGAAGACCGCCAGCATTTTGCGCATGCGGGAGTAAGGGTATCAAATCAAGTGGGTACGGCCGCGAGAAGCTCGGAGGAATAGCAAGTCGCCAACCGCAAATTGATCGCTACGATCTGGCCATGGTGTCCACGCGTTGCGGCCGTCGCGGCGTACTTTCGAAGTGCCGTCTGCCGGGCTGTCCAAGTCCATCGGTCGCTCAGGTTCTGAATGAATTTGCAGAAGCGAAACTGGACAGGAACGTGATCAC
>DATIZY010000005.1:0-3178 GCA_035516895.1 Thermoanaerobaculia bacterium
GTTCGAATCGCTCGGCGACGCGAGTCGTCGGCGCTATACAGTTCACTACCATAGCCCGCTACGACGCTGCTCTGTTCGCCGGCGACAGTGCGTTCCGATCCCGGCGGGTCGCCGCGGATGGCACGAATTGGATCGTGACCAACGGCACGGTATCCGGCGCGCACATCAACGGCGGATCGTCGCGTGCGCTGCTGTTCCGCGAGCCCGACGCATCCGCCCCACCCGACATCGTGTCGGTCGACACCACGGCCGGCACCGTCGAGGACGCCGCGATGCAGAACGGCTTCGGCTTCGTCACCGGCGACCGCTTCGTCACGATCAATGTCTCCGCGAAGACGCCGTCCGTGCAGGTTCCACCATCGAAGCCGTGCGGCCGCGAGCTGGCGCTCGCCGTCGCGGCCAACTATGCATTCGGCGCGGAGAGCGGCTGCGCGAACAACGGAACGATCGACATCTACGACATCACAAATCCCGCGGCGCCGGTGTATATGCGTCAACAGGCGATCGGCACGACGGGCATCAACTACCGCGCGCTGCTTGCGTACGGCACGCAATACCTGATCGCGATCACGCCGGATAAAACGAGCGGCATCGGGCATGACGTCACCGTCATCGACCGCAGCGACATCAACAATCTTCGCAATGTCGCGGAGCTCGATGTCCCGAGCTTCGATGCGACGGGCGGCGTCATCGACGGAACGACGTTGTATCTCGCCGGCGCCGACCCGGGAGTGGCAATCGTCGATCTGACGAATCCCGGCGCGCCGGCCTGGGTCAGCACGGTCGATACGCCGGGAATTGCGCGCGCGGTCGCGGTGAGCAAGCCGAACGAGATCGCGGTCGCCGATGCGAGCGGCGAAGGTCTAACGTTCCTCGACACCAGCGACCGGCTGCACCCGATCGTCCTCGGCAGCCAGCCGCTGCAGGGGAACGCGACCGACGTGAGGCTCGCCGCCGGCCGTTTGTACGTCGCGACCGAAACGCGATCCTACGTGGTGCTTCGTCCCTGAGACGCGCGCGACTCTTTCGCGTCGCGAGGAGCACGGCCGCGGTCTGCCGTGCCGCTCGGGAAAGCGAAATGGACACGCGTTCAGCCACGGATCAAGCGCTTGTACTCGTCGTGAGTTCCGATCCAGAACCACGAGACTCCGTCTTCGCAGTCGGCGCCGAGTGCGCGGTGATTCAGACCGACGCGAACGGACCAGAGATCACCGACGCGCTTGAACCGCAAAGAAGGGTGCCGGGGATTCTGCTTCAGCAACTCGAAATTTTGACGTGCGAGCTCCCTCACGTCTGGAGCGAGCCGATCAAAGTGATCCCAGAACTCCGGATCGGTTCGATGGCTCAAAGCTCTCTTGTTTTTCCGCGCCTCACGTTTTCACGAGCGCGTTCGATGAATCGATCGAGCTTCCCGGCAGCGGCGTCACGTTCGATCTCCTCATCCCACTGTTGCCAGTCGAATTCGACGAACCACCGCCGAAACGAATCGAGCTCCTCCGGTGTGAGCTTTTGGATTTCGCTCTCGAGGCTCTCCAGCTTCGTCATCGTTTTCATTGTACCGTTCCTGCTCTCGTCGGCGGTTTTCGCCCAAATCACGACGTACACCGCCGATTTTCAAAACATTTCGATTCAAGCCGCCGTTCCAGGCTGGGTCGACTCCGATGGCAACGGAGCGCGCATCGAGAGGGTCTTCCGTGCGTGGCCCGACCCGCTGCAGCCGGCCAACACGGTGTATGGCATTCGGCAGATGCGTCGTCGCGCGGTCGCGGAGCCGCCGGCCGGCAGCGACGCGCGCCACGGAGTCTTCTCGACGTACGCCGCGCAGTCGTTTGACGCAATGGCTCTCAACTACACCGGACGCGTCCTGGTGACCGATGCGCAGTCGCAATTCGGCCTAACACTGCTCTCGAACGGCGCTCGTTCCTACGTCATCGGCTGGCACGATGGAATGATCGACGTGCAGGCGTTGGGCGGCGGCACCCTGGCGGGCGTGACCGAGACCAACATCGCCGTCGAGCCGAACCGCTGGTACGACTTCCGGGTCGAAGCCGACGATTCGAGCGGCGTCACTGCGATTCGCGCGCGCATCTGGCAGGATGGCTCTGCCGAGCCACAAGCCTTCTCCATCAACGCCGCGGATGGCGATCCGCAGCGCCTGACCTCCGGGAACATCGGTCTCTGGTCAGGCGGCGGAGACTTCTTCGTCGACGACCTGAGCGTCACTGCGGGCCGCACAGCGACCTCCGCAGTCACATTTATCGACGCGGCGACGAGTCAAACGCTCGACCCGTCGGCCGTCGCGTTCTTTGCCACGACTCCGCGCATTCGCGTTCTCGCCGACGCGGAGGCATCGATCACGCTCGACGGCGCGCCGTACACGCAGGAATCACCCATCGCCGGCGACGGCGCTCACACGATCGTCGTGCACACGACGGGCGGCGATACCTCGTTGCGAATTCTCATCGACACGACGCCTCCTGAAGTGAGGCTCTCTTCACCCGCTCGCGGCGCCTGCACCAGCGCGGCTGCGGTCGCAGTTGCCGGACGCGCGATCGATCTCACGCTCACTGGGGTGAAGGTTGTGATCGGCGCTCTGCCCGCGGTCGATGCCACCGTTGCGAGTGACGGCACGTTCGCCGCCTCGATTCCGGTCGACGCACAGGGCGTGTTCGATGTCGGGGTCGAGGCCACGGACCGCGCCGGACATCGCTCGACGTTGCACCTACCGATCACAATCGATCGCGACAAACCGTCGATCGAGATCAGCTCCGCTGGCGCTGTCTTCAACGGCGGCGTGTTCAATCATCCGCTCGCCCTGTTCGTCCGCGCGATCGATGCCGATGCCGCGTCGGCGGTGACAATCACCGTCAACGATCAGCCCTACGCGCCCGGCACACTCATTTCGAACGACGGCGCCTACTCCGTCCGCGCGATGGCAAGCGACTGCGCGGGCAACGTCTCCGAACCGCGGCTGGCGCAGTTTGCGATCGACACGGTCGCGCCGAGGCTCGTTTCCGTCGATCCGGCCGACGGAGGGTCGGTCGGCGCACAACAAATCTCCATTCGAGGAACGGCAGATGCCGGCGATCTGAAGAGCGTCGCCATTGAAGGCAGTCCCGCCACGGCCTCCATCAACGGCCGCGATTTCGTTTTCAGCTCGGTCGCGCTGTCCGAGGGG
>DATIZY010000006.1:0-18121 GCA_035516895.1 Thermoanaerobaculia bacterium
TCGCGTGGGGCGGCGATCCCGGGTCGTTCGAATGGTTCGAGCGGCCGCCCGACGATCGCATCGACGCCGCGATCGAGCTGATCTCGCGCCTCGGCGATGCGAAGATGCTCGCCCGCTGGCCGATGCATCCGCGGCTCGCGCGGATGATCATCGACGCGCGCGGCGCGAACGCGATCATCGAGATCTGCGCGAAGCTGTCGGGCGACGACCCGCGCGAGATCTCCACGATCGCTCGCCGGCTCCTCGGCGCACGATTTCGCGAGCGCATCGATGACGCGGCACTGCGACGCGCGCTGCTCGCCGGCTATCCCGATCGCGTCGCGATGCGGCGCGAGCCGAAGTCGCCGCGCGTGCTGCTGTCGTCCGGCACCGGCGCGACGCTCGCGCGCGAGATCGACGACGGACGCGGCGAGTTTCTCGTCGTGCTCGACATCCAGGGCGAGATCATTCGCATGGCGTGGCCCATCGAACGCGAGTGGCTCACGCCGACGAGCAGCGAGCAGACAACCGACGGCGATCGGATCGTCGAGCGCCGCTGGTACGGCGCGATCCTGCTGCACGAGCAGACGATCGGGCGGATTCCGAAGCCGAAGCCGAAGGAGAAGCGCGTCGAAACGCTGACGCTGCCAGGCGGTCGCAGGGCGAAGCTCGATGTTCGGGAAGACGGCACGATCGTCGTCTCGGCGAAGCTTCAGGACCTCTTCGGCCTAACAGAGACACCGAAGATCAACGGAACGCCCGTGACGTTGGAGATCCTCTCGCCCGCCGGCCGGCCTGTGCAGGTCACGCGCGACCTTCGCAGCTTCTGGAAGAACACCTATCCCGAGGTGCGCAAAGAGCTGCGCGCGCGATATCCGAAGCATCGCTGGCCGGAGGACCCCGGGAAGGCGGGTGGCGGGTAGCGGGTGGCGGGTGGGCGCGGCGAGCGGCGAGCGGCGGGCAGCGGGTGGGGGTCGGCCCATTTGCTCGCCGGCAATTGCCACCTGGCATCTACAAGGCGCGATCGGGAGTTACCGCGAGAGGATTTGCTCGACGAGATCGTTGTCGCCGGCTTCCATCGCCGCTTCGATCTCCAGCGATTCCACATCCCTGAAGATCGTCGCGACGGCGACCGCGAGCCCGGAGCGGCGGTAGGCGATGAGCGCCTTGCGATCGTCGAGCGAGCCGCGGATCTCGTATCGATCCCAGCCCGCCGCGTTGCCGACATAGTTGATGATCACGTCGTAGTGCGCACTCCAGAAGAACGGCGCGTGCGTGTACGCAGTGCGGTCGCCGAGGATGTTGCGCGCGGCGATCTGTCCCTGCTGCTCGGCGACAACCCAATGTTCGACTCGGATCGAGTTGCCCGTGTAGCGCTCCGGAAAGCGAGCGGCATCGCCCGCGGCGAAGATGCCGGGCGCGCTCGTCTCGAGCCGTTCGTTCACGACGATGCCGTTGTCGACGCGTATTCCTGCTGCCTCCGCGAGCTGCACGTTCGGCCGCACTCCCGCGCCCATCACGACGAAATCGGCCGGGATCGACTGGCCGTCGTTGAGAAGGACGGACGCGGGCCCGATCGACCTCACGCCGTTGCCGAGGAAAAAGCGGACGCCCTTGGATTCGTGGAGGCGCTGCACGAAACGCCCGACGTCGTCCCCCATGATCCGCGCGAGCGGGATCGCCTCCGGCGCGACGACGCTGACGTTGACACGACGCGCGCGCAGCGAAGCGGCGACTTCCAGCCCGATGAAGCCGGCGCCGATGATCACTGCCGTTTTCTTGTTCTGCGCGGCGGCGATGATCGCGCGGCTGTCCGCCACGGTGCGCAGCATGTGCACGTGCGGCTGATCGGCCCCGGCGATCGGCAGCCGGATCGGTGCCGAACCCGTCGCGAGCAGGATCGCGTCGAACGATCGCGTGGTCCCGTCGTCGAAGGTGAGCGACTTCGATTTTGCATCGAGCTTCGTCGCACGTTTGCGAATCCGCTCCACTTCCTCCGGCACCGGCAACGGCAGCCACTCCTCGGGCGCATTCCCTGCGAGATACTCCTTCGACAGATTCGGCCGATCGACGGGGTCTTCGACACCGATGAGCGTGGCATTGACGCCGCGGCGATGGAGCATGTCCGCCGCTGCCGCGCCCGCCGCACCCGCGCCGACGATGGCGATCCTTCCTGCAGGGCCGGTCGCCGGCGGCCGCCGATCGGCGAGCGAGGCGCTCGCCGCCACACGTTTGCGCACGACGCGAATGCGATCTCCGACTTCGACGTCGTACGTCGCGACCGGCGCGAGCGCCGGCGCGCGCACCGCTTCACCGCTGCGCAGATCGAAACAGGCGTGATGCCACGGACAATGCACGCCGCCGTCGACGACGAGTCCTTCGCCGAGGGGGCCGCCATAGTGCGTGCACGCGCCGGCGATCGCGAAGACGTCTCTGCCGCTGCGCACGAGAAGAACGGGCTCGCCCTCGAAATGACCAACGAGCTTTTCCCGCAGCTCTCCCGCGACGATTCCTGCTTTGAGATCGGGGCCGGTCAGTTCGCCTTGCATAGCCGGAGAAACTCCGAGCGGCTCGTCGCATCGGTTCGCAGCGTGCCGAGCATCGCGCTCGTGATCATATCCGTGTCCTGCTGACGCACGCCGCGGCATCCCATGCAGAGATGGTGGGCCCGAACGACGACGCCCACTCCGCGCGCATCGAGGTGCGTTTCGATCGCATCGGCGATTTGCCGCGTCATCCGCTCCTGGATCTGCAGGCGCTGCGCGAAACAGCTCACGAGCCGCGCGAGCTTGCTGATTCCTACGACCTTCCCCGGCAGATAGCCGACGCATGCGGTTCCGTAGAACGGCAGGAGGTGATGCTCGCAGGTCGAGTAGAACGCGATGCCGCTGAGGATGATCAGCTCATCGCTCGACTCCTCGAATGTGCGCGAGAGAATGCCCGCCGGATCTTCGCGATAGCCGGCGGTCATCTCGCGCCACGCCTTGACCACGCGCGCCGGAGTGTCGGCGAGGCCCTCGCGTGAAGGGTCCTCGCCGATGTAGCGGAGCAGGGTGGTCACGGCTTCTTCGGCTGCGGCTGCGTTTCGAAAGTCAAAAAGAGGCGCGGAGATGCTCATATCAAATCAGTGTTATACAAGCATATGATTGCGTAAGTCAACATGAAAATGTCTATTGCGCTTTCGGTTTCGCCTTCGCCGCCTCGATATTCACGGTCACGTCGACGTCGTCGCTCAGCAGCGTGCCGCCGTTGTCGAGGACCTTGTTCCAGTTGATGCCGTAGTCCTTGCGGTTGAGCACGATGTGCGTCGAGAAGCCGGCGCGCTCGCCGCCCCACGGATCTTTGATGAAGCCGAGGAACTCGACGGGAAGGGTCACGGTTTTGGTGACGCCGTGCATCGTGAAGGTGCCCGTGACATCGTACGTGTCCTTCGCGCCCGACGGTTTGACGGTCGTGCTCTTGAAGAAGATCTCGGGGAACTTGTCCACTTCGAAAAAGTTCGCGCTGCGAAGATCTTTGTCGCGGTCCTCGTTGCCGGTGTCGATCGAAGCGCTTTTGATCGTGAACTCGACCGATGAAGCGGACGGCTCGCCGCGATCCACGCTAATGGTTCCGCTGAAGTCGTCGAACTTGCCGCCGACACGGCTGACCAGATGCCGGACCTGAAAACTCGCCTCGGAATGCGCCCTGTCGACGACGAACGTGTCGGCGGCGAACGCGCTTGCGGCCACCAGGCCCGCGGCCGCGATGTTGAGAATGGTTTTCATGACTCCTCCTCTTTTTCGAGCGAAGCGCGCATGCGGTCGAGCGAGCCGACCAGCTGCGCGAGCTCGTGTTTGTTGACGGATCGAAATGCCTCGCCGGTTGCGTCGCGCACCGGATCGTCGAGCGCGGCGACGAGAGCCGTGCCGGCGGGCGTGATGCGGCAGACGACGCAGCGTTTGTCGTCGTGATTGCGCTCGCGATCGACGAGCTTTTTTTTCTGCAGACGCTCGAGAAGGCGGGTGATGCCGGGCGCGGTCTCGATCATGCGGGACGCGATCTCGAGAGTCGGCAGCCCATCGGGCGCGGCGCCGCGAAGAATGCGCAGCACGTTGTACTGCTGGAGCGTGATTCCGCGGCGGCCGACGACGGAGCCGATGTGGCGGCGGAGGACGTCCGCCGTGCGAAGCAGGGTGACGGCGGCCTCCTGCTCCTTCGTCGGAAACGGCTTTCGCTGTTTGAGGTCGCGGCCGATCGTGGCCATGAGCCCGGCAGGCTAGCGGCGAATTAGTTGACTAGTCAAGTAAATGTTCGGTGAACGCCTTGACAAATACGAACGTTCGTACTATTTTGTTCTGGCATCGGAGGATGACATGGAACTCAATCCCAAATTCACCTGGATCAGCCCCGTCCACTTCGACGAGCTCGACCCGATGCAGATGCTCCACAACTCCCGCTTCCCCGCCCACGTGGAGCGCGCGGTCGCGGCCTTCTTCGCCGCGAACGGAAAGGCCTGGTGCCTCGACGCCGCCGCCAATCCCGACCAGTTCCACGTCGTCCGCGAGCTGCGCATCGAATACCTCAACCCCCTCCTCGGCACCGGCGAAATGCGCATCGACATCTGGGTCGAACGCCTCGGCAACACGAGCTGCGTTTACGGTTTCCTCTGCTCCAGCACCGACGGCCGCATTCCCTACGCGCGCGGCGAGCGCACGGTCGTGAAGATCGACACGCAGTCGCGCCGGCCGGCGCCATGGAGCGACGCGTTCCGAAGCGTGCACACCGAGCTGCTGAAGGACCTGCCGGCGTACGCATGAAAGGCGAGCGCACGCGGCAGAGCATCCTCGAGCGCGCCGTCGACATCGCATCGGTCGAAGGGCTCGAAGGCCTCACGATCGGCCGCCTCGCCGACGAGCTCGAAATGTCGAAGAGCGGCCTCTTCGCCCATTTCGGCTCGAAGGAAGAGCTGCAGCTGGCGACGGTCGAGGTCGCGCAGAAGCGATTCGTCGACGAAGTGCTCCGGCCGGCGCTGAAGGCGCCGCGCGGCTATCCGCGGCTCATGGCGATGTGCCGCGGCTGGCTCAACTACGTCGGCCGCGGAGTCTTTCCCGGAGGCTGCTTTTTCGCCGCGGCATCGTTCGAGTTCGACGACCGCCCCGGCCCCGTGCGCGACGCGATCGCAAAAGCGATGGACGACTGGCTGCAAACGCTCGAGAAAGCGGTCGCACTGGCAAAAGAGGAGCGCCACATCGATCCGCGCACGGATGCCTCGCAGCTCGCATTCGAATTGAATGCGCTCTTCTTCGGCGCGAACTTCGCGAGCCGGCTCCGCCACGATCCGCACGCCGTCCGCCGCGCCGAGAAAGCGATCGAGCAGCGGCTCGAAGCGCTCCGCGTCAGACGGTCTCACAAGCGACCGCACGCACGCCGGAAATCCGCGTGAGCGCGGCATCGCGATCGGCCTGACTGCGAAACGCGCCGGCGATCGTCGATCCCGATCCGCTCATCAGCGCCCACGCCGCGCCGAGCTCGTACAAGCGCGTTTTGAGCGCGTGCAGATGCGGCAGACGCGCGAACACCGCCTCCTCGAAATCATTGACGAGCTCCGTCGCATGATCGAGCAGGTCGTCGTCGATCATCGCGCGATAGCGGGCGGCGCCGAGGGGCGGCGAGAAGCGGCGGAGCATCGCGTAGGCCTGCGCGGTCAAGACGCGCTCCTCCGGAAACATCAGGATCAGCGGAACCGGTGCGACCAGCGGCATCGTCACGAGCTTCTCTCCCCTGCCGGTCGCGTATGCGGTGCCGCCGCGGAGAAAAAACGGGACATCGGAGCCGAGCGACAGCGCGATCTGCGGGTCCCTGCAATCGAACGCGAGCAGCACCGCCGCGGCATCCGACGAGCCGCCGCCCAGTCCCCCGCCCGTCGGAATCCGCTTCTCGATGTGAATGCGCGCCGCGGCGCCGATCGCACGCGCGGCGCGAACGACGAGGTTCGTGTCGTCGCACGGAATCGACGGATCGCTGCACGTGACCTCGACCCGCGGCGACGATTCGATCGTGAGCGTGTCGTGCAGCGAGATCGTCTGAAAGAGCGTCTCGATGTCGTGATAGCCGTCCGACCGCTTGCCGGTGACGAGCAGCGACCAGTTGATCTTCGCGTGCGCGGAGATCTGCATGAAGGATGAAGGATGAAGGATGAAGGATGAATCGGCAAGGGCGGATTCGTCGCTCGCTCACGAGGGATGGACGGATGAGCGATGAGCGATGAGCGATGAACGATGAACGATGAACGATGAACGATGAGAGTTACATATTCATCCTTCATCCTTCATCCTCCCTTCATCCTTCATCCTTCATCCTTCATCCTTCATCGTTCATCCTTCATCGTCCTTCACATCTGCGGAAGCACGCAGCAGCGGTAATCGCCCGGCACGCGCGGTGCCTGGACGGCGGTCGAATCGGCGTAGCTGTCGAGATGCTCGATCTCCATGTGCTGCGCTCCGCGATCGATGGCCACGACTTTCGGCGGATACACCGGCGGATCGTACGTGACGTCGACGTCGGCGACCCTCACGTTCTGGATTCCGGACGGCGCGTACGCAATGTCGCTGACGCCCGGCACCGGCAGACCGACGAGCAGCAGCGGCAATGCGCTGTTGCCGAACATCGCGAGATTTCCGTTGAGATCCGACGGCCGCCCGCGCCACGCGGTCGAATGAAAGTCGTCGAGAAAAATGACCTCGTCGCGATCGACGAACAGCCGCGCGAGGGTCGTTCCGAGCGGCGAGTAGACGGTCATCAGCATGCGGCCGCTCGAATCGACCTGCAGCTGGCCGCGTGCGGAAATCTGCGGCAGGCGCACGCGGATCATGCTGCGCTCGCCCTGAAACTCCGATCGTCGCAGCGCGAGCTGCCGCGCGGCGTCCGACGCCGTTGTGGAGGTCAGCGGGGCGAGCGGCGGCGCGTTCGGCGGACGCGTCGTGCGGCACGCGGCGAGCGCGAGAAGCGCAGCGACGGCGAGAGCGCGGCGCATCAGCGCTGCGCGGCGGCCTGCTGCCGTTCGAGCTGGGCGATCTTCAGCCGCAGCTTCGCTTCGTCTTTCGCGCCGGGCTCGAACGTGAGCGCTTCGCGATACAGATCGAGTGCGCGGTGGACATCGCCGCGTTTCGCCAGCACGTCACCGAGGTGCTCGTGCACCGTCGCGTCGCGAGGGAGGAGCTGCGCCGCGTCGCTCAGATATTTTTCGGCGAGATCGAGTTTGCCCTGCTGGTAGTAGACCCAGCCGAGCGAATCGATGTACGCCCCGTTGCGCGGCTCCTGCTTGACCGCGCGGTTGAGCATGTCCGCAGCGCGGTCGAGGTTCAGCCCTTTCTCCGCCCACATGTAGCCGAGGTAGTTGAGCGTCGCCGCGTCGTCGGGGGTCTTCGCCAGAATGATTTCGAACGTCTTCTCGGCCGACGCCATGTCTCCGGAGCGCTCGTACGCGGAGCCGAGCTCGAACTGCAGATCGCGATCGTCGGGCGTCTTCTTCAGCCCGTCCTGCAGCATCGCGATCCCCGCCGGGTACTGCTCGGTCTGCAGATACGCCTCGGCCGTAGCGATCGTGTTCTTCGTCCCGAACTTCGCCTGCGTCTGCGCCGCGAGCTTCGCTCGATCGAGCGCGCCCGCGCGCACGAGCATCTCGACATAGCGCGCATTGACGAACGGATCGGCCGCGTAGCTGTCGACGAGCGGTTGAAGGAGATTGATCGCGTCCGAGTAGCGCTTCTGCTTCTTCATCGCTTCGAGCGCGATGTTGATCGCCTGTGTGTTGGGCTTGTCGCGGAAGATGAGAACCGGCCGGGCGTCGTCGATCGCTTCCTGATCGTTCCCCTTCTGCAGGGCGATGTACGCGAGCTGCGTCTTGGCGAGCACCTGCAGGTTGTCGGGGAGGTCCGCGTTGGCGAGAAGCCGGTTGAACGTCGACGTGGCTTCGGCGAACTTCCGCTGCGCCGTCTGGCTCAGGCCGTAGCTGGCGAGAACTTCGGTGTCCGCGGGATTCTTGTCGAGCAGATCGCGATAGATCTTGTCGGCCGATGCGTAATCCTCGAGATCGTTGAGCGCTTCGGCGAGATAAAACTGCGAGCGCGCGTCTTTGGGATCCGCCTCGATGAGCGACTTGAATTCGTCGCGCGCTTTCTCCGACATGCCGGCGTGCAGGTAGAAAAACGCCTGCTGCCGCTTGAGGTCGAGGTTCATCGGATCGTCGTCGATGAGCGGCTGCAGCACCTCGGCCGCTTTCTGCCATTCGTTCGCGCTCTGGTAGATGTCGACGAGCTGCAGCACCGCGGGGCCGAACGTCGGATCGACTTCCACCGCGCGCTCGAGGTACTGACGCGATTCGTCGCCGCGGCCGAGCTTCGTCAGCACCTGCGCATACGTGTAGTTGAGCGCGCGCTGATCGGGCGCGCGTTCGAGCAGCGATTTGAGCACCTGCCCGGCCTCGTTCATGCGGCCCGTCGAGATGAGGATCTGCGCGGCGGCCATGCCGGTGCCGATGTCGTCCGGTTTCAGCTTGTACGCGGCCTCGAGATGTCCGAGCGCCTCGTCGATCTTCGCGCGGTCGTTGCCCGCGCGATCGAGAAGCACGCGGCCGAGGACGCGCTGCGCGTCGTAAAAGTCGGGACGCGCGGCGACGACTTTTTGCAGATCCGCTTCGGCCTGATCGAGGCGCGACGCGTCGATCAGGATCATCGCGCGCTCGAACTCGAGCACCGGATTGTCGGGATTGTGCGCGATGACTTTGTCGAGATGCGAAAGCGCCTCGTCGTAGCGCGAATCCTGCGACGCGAGCTTCGCGAGAATGAACTGATACGAATCTTCGGAGGTTTCCTGCGCGGCGAGCGGCGCGCCCACAATCAGCGCAGCGGCGAGCAGCAGGAGCGATTTTTTCATCAAACGCATGGTAGCACTCGCTTCGTTGAACAGCCTGTCACACGGCAACATTGCAGCCCGTTTCGTGCCATGTGTGTGGAGGACATGCAGTCCATCCTTCCCACGGACAAAACGATGGATCGGCTGCCCTCCAAAAAAAGGAAGCTGAAGTGTGTTAAACACATACGCAACGTGAGTCTGGAGAGGATCGAGATCACACCCTTCGCGGTGATCGTAGGGGACATCCTGCAACAGCGGCGGACCGGGAATCTGACCGTGATTCGTCCACCGCTTCGCAAGGTGCTGTATTGGTCGCAGGGCGAGCTCGTGCTGATCACTTCGGCGGCGCCGGAGGACTCGCTCGCCGATTTCCTCGTTCGCCGCGGCGTGCTGGCGCAGGACCGCGTCGCAGGAATCCTCAGCGACGATCCGATCGAAGCGGTGGCGATGTTCCATCAGGCCGGCCTGCTGGAGCTCGCGTGGCGCCAGACGCTTCTGCGCGAGTGGATGACGGCGCAGTTCGTGCCGCTCTTCTCGCTCGACGAAGGGACGGCCGCTTTCACCGAAGACGCGGCGATCGCGCCGGAGAAGCGCGTCTTTCTGCTCTCGACGGCGGCGCTCGTCGTC
Organism: Thermoanaerobaculia bacterium; assembly: GCA_035516895.1. GTDB lineage: Bacteria > Acidobacteriota > Thermoanaerobaculia > Gp7-AA8 > Gp7-AA8 > Gp7-AA10. The sequence continues at coordinate 9,502 of DATIZY010000006.1, forward strand.
GAAGGCATCCGCTCGATCACGAACGGCCTGGTGCTCCGCCGTTCCCTCGGCGATCTGAAACGCGAGATCGCGCCGGCGCACGACACGCGCCTCAGCATCAACTCGATCCCGCTGACCGAACCGGAGCGGCGGATCGCCGAGTCGCTGCGCGAGCGGCAGACGATCGAGGCGTTTCTGAAACATTTCGCGACCGAATCGGTGACCGCGGCCAAAGTCGTCATCGCGATGATGGTCCTCGGCCTCTACGTGCTCGCCGACACGGTGCCCGACACGCGCCAGAACGCGGGTGCGGATGATATGCAGCGCGATCTCGAGCTGCTCGCGGCGATCGGTTCCAGCGATCAGCGATCGCTGCGCGCGATCGCGCTTTCGCGGCAGCTCGCATCGATGGATCACTACCAGGTGCTCGATGTGCCGCGCGCCGCATCGCGAACGCAAGTCATCAACTCGGCCGAGGAGATGAAGAAGCGCTACGATCCGGCGTCATTTCCGCCGATCGTGCGCGACGCCGTTCAGACGATCACGCGCCGCATCGACGAGTCGATGCTGGTGCTGCGCGATCCGGTGCAGCGCCAGGCGTACGACAAACTCCTGCAACAGCGATCCACCCAGCCGGGCGAGCTGCAGAAGCGGCTGACGCAGCGCGTCATCGCGGAGCAGAACTTCGGCAAAGCGCGCGAGCTCAGCGCCGCGGGCGACTACTACGGCGCCATCGTCATGCTTCGGCAGGCGGTGGAGTTCGCGCCCGATCACGGCGCGGCGTGGTATCTGCTCGGCCAGTGTCAGGAGCGGAATCCGAAATGGCGGCGCGACGCCGCCGAGGCGTACCAGCGATCGCTGTCGATCGATCCGAACAACGTCGACGCGTTGATTTCGCTCGGAGATCTCTACCGCAGCGAAGGCCTCGCGTCGCGCGCGCAGACGTGCTACGAGGACGTTCTGAAAATCTCGCCCGACAATCAGCAGGCCACGAGCCGCCTGCAGCAGATGGGCGCGCTCAAGAAGAAGTAGCTTCGCGTCACCGGTCTTGCTTGATGTCTTCGGGCTTGTTGTCCGCGAGCTCGTCCTCGAGATTCTCCGGCTCGATGGGCGCATTCTCTCCGCTGTGCTCTTCGCGTCCCGCACCGCGGTAGCCGAGCGCTTCGTCGCCTACGATCGAATGGATCTTCTCCACCTCCGAGTCGGTCGCACCTTTTTCGTCGTCGTTCATGCCAGGAGATGGAGCAAAGGCCGCGCCCGCTGCGGCCCCACCCTTCGTTTCGCTACATCAATTCGCGCATGATGGCGTCGAGCGCTTCCTTCGGCGGCCTCGTCTCCGCTTCGCCGAGGGACCACAGAGGCCTGTCGATCACGTTGAGAAGGCTGATGAAGCTCTTCTTCTCCGGCCGCAGATAGACGAGGCCGGTGAGCATGTGCCCCGCTTCGGTCGCGCGGTGAAGCCGCTGCAGCGCCTGTACGGCGTCCGACGGGTCGTATTCCTCTTCGAGCTTCTTGAGGATGATGCGCGAGCCGTCGTGCATCGTCACCTCGCGCACTTCGCCCGGCGCGTAATCGACTTCGATCTGCTCGTACGAGGGAACGAATCCGATCTGCTGCAGGATCTCGTCGTGCTCTTTCGAATACGTGTAGCCCTTCGTCGAGCCCTCGTGATTGTTGAAGGTGACGCAGGGGGAGATGACGTCGATGACCGACAGCCCGTCGTGCGCGATCGCGCCTTTGAGGATGTTGACCATCTGTTTCGGATCGCCGGCGAACCCGCGCGCGACGTAACCGCAGCCCAGCTCCACCGCGAGGGCGCAGAGGTCCATCGGCGGCAGGTCGTTGATCACGCCCGTCTTCAGCTTCGAGCCTTCGTCGGCGGTCGCGGAGAACTGACCCTTTGTCAGGCCGTACACGCCGTTGTTCTCGATGATGTAGATCATCGGAATGTTGCGGCGGACCATGTGCATGAACTGGCCGAGGCCGATCGAGGCCGTGTCGCCGTCGCCGGAGACGCCGATGCCGATCAGCTTGTGGTTGGCGAGAATCGCGCCGGTGGCGATCGCCGGCATGCGGCCGTGCACCGCGTTGAAGCCGTGCGCTTTGCCGAGGAAGTATGCCGGCGTTTTCGACGAGCAGCCGATGCCGGAAAACTTCGCGACGTCGACAGGATTGACGCTCATCTCGTAAAACGCGCGGATGATCTGGTTCGAGATCGCGTCGTGTCCGCAGCCGGCGCAGAGCGTCGACTTGCCGCCGGAGTAGTCGGTGGCTTTCATTCCGAGGCGATTTTCTTTCGGCGCCTCGGTTCCGATTTTCAAAACGGATTCGACCATGTTTTCTCGCTTCTCCTATGGAGCACCGGCTTCTGGAGCACCGGCTTCAGCCGGTCATCCGTGCCGGCTAAAGCCGGCGCCCCATTCTTAGTCTTCTCTTAGTCTTCCGATGCGGTCTGCGTCCCGGTGCGCTTCGGCGGACCGATGCGCACGACTTTGTCGCCGGCTTCCTTCTCCATCTGCAGTACCGCGTTGCTGACCGAGCGTGCGTCGCACGGCAGGCCGGTGTAGTGCAGGATCTTCCGGATCTTGTGTTGATCGTCGCCGACTTCGAGGCGGATCAGATCGCCCATCTGTCCGTCGCGATTCTGCTCGACGACGTAAATGTGATCGTGGTTCGCCACGAAGCTCTTCACATCCTCGGTGAACGGCAGCGCGCGCAGCCGCAGATAGCTCGTGTCGATGTCCCGTTCGCTCTTCAGCTGATGACGCGCTTCCTGCAGCGGAAAATCGGTGGTGCCGTAGGCGATGAATCCGATCTTCGCGCCGCGCTTCGTTTCGACGACCGGCTTCGGTACGAACTTGCGCGCCGTCTCGTATTTTTTCATGAGCCGGTCGACCGTGTTCTTGTAGTCCTCCGGCCGCTCGGAGTAGCGCGCGAACGCGTCGTGACCCGAGCCGCGCGTGAAGTACGACGGCGTGTCGGTGCCCGGAACCGAGCGGTACGGAATGCCGTCGTCGTCGACGTCCGCGTAGCGTCCCCATTTCGCGCCGAGCTCCTCGAGTTTTTCTTTCGACAGGACTTTCCCGCGGCGATACGGCTTGTCGGTGTAGTGGAACGGGTCCGACATCCAGTTGTTCATGCCGAGGTCGAGGTCGGAGAGGACGAAGACGGGAGTCTGGAACATCTCCGCGAGGTCGAGCGCCTCGATCGCGAAATCGAAACACTCCGAGACGCTGCCGGGGATCAGCGCGATGTGCTGCGTATCGCCGTGCGAGAGCGTCGCGACCTCGAAGATGTCGCCCTGCGCGGTGCGCGTCGGCAGACCGGTCGACGGGCCGACGCGCTGAATGTCCCAGATCACGCCCGGAATCTCAGCGAAGTAACCGAGGCCCGCGAATTCGGACATGAGCGAGATGCCGGGGCCGGAGGTCGACGTCATCGACCGCGCGCCCGCCCATCCCGCGCCGAACACCATGCCGACAGCCGCGAGCTCGTCTTCCGCCTGCACGATGGCGAAGGTCGCCTTGCCGTCTTTATCGATACGATATTGTTTCATGTAATCGATTAACGATTCGCAGAGCGACGACGAGGGCGTGATCGGGTACCAGGTGACCACGGTGACGCCGCCGAACATCGCGCCGATTGCCGCCGCGGCGTTGCCGTCGATGATGATCTTGCCCGCGGTCTTGTTCATCCGCTCGATGCGCCACTTGTTCTGCTGCGGCAGATTCGCTTTCGCGAACTCGAGACCCTTGTCGATCGCGGCGACGTTCGGATCGATCGCCTTCTGCTTGCCTTTGAACTGCTTCGTGATGGCGACGACGATCTCCTGCCGCTCGATGCCGATCAGCTCCGCGACGATGCCGACATAGACCATGTTCGTCAGCAGCTTGCGCAACCGAGAGTCGGTCGACAGCTCGCCGGCGAGTTTCGCGAACGGCACCTCGTAAAAGGTGATGTCGCTGCGGATCGATTTGCAGTTGAGCGGCGCGTCGTAGATGCAGAGCGCGCCGGGCTGCAGCGCCTCGACGTCCTCGCGGGCGGTCTGCGAATTCATGCAGACCATCAGGTCCACTTCTTTCTTGCGCGCGATCCAGCCGTCTTTGTTCGCGCGGATCGTGAACCAGGTCGGCAGTCCCGCGATGTTCGACGGGAACATGTTCTTGCCGCTGACCGGAACGCCCATCTGGAAGATCGAGCGCATCAGGACGTTGTTCGACGACTGCGAACCCGATCCGTTCACCGTCGCGACGTGAATCGTCAAATCGTTCACGACCGGCTGCCTTCGCTCCGCCACCTCCTCGAGGACCGCCGTCGCTGTGAGAGTTTCGGACACCGCGATCTCCTTTGCTTGAAGTGCCAAGCATTCTAGCAGTCCGCGATCCGCCGCCCACCCGCGCCGCCGTCCCGGGTCCCACGTCCCGGAGAAAATGGAGCGCCGGCTTTCGCCGGCACGGATTACCGGCTGAAGCCTGTGCTCCATCGGGACGCGGGAGGTCGGGACGGCGGGACGTATCATTCGCGGCGTGCTCCGCACGCTCTGGACCGCCGTGGTGGTGGTCGCGGTGACGATCCCGCTCGCGACAGCGACGATGCTCGTGGCTCTGATCCGTTCGAACGCGCGGCTGATCGATGCGATCGTCCGGCTCTGGGCGAGGGCGATCGTTCACGCGGCGGGCATCGAGCTGCGCACCGAGAACACGGAGCGGATCGATCGTCAGCAGCGATACATCATCGTGGCGAATCACTACAGCTACTTCGACATCCCGTGCATCTTCGCGGCGATCCCGCAGCCGATCCGCTTCATGGCCAAGGTCAGCCTCTTCAAGATTCCGATCTTCGGGTGGGCGATCGGCCGCGCGGGATTCATTCCGATCGATCGCAAGAACCGGCGCACAGCGGTGAAATCGTTCGAGCTCGCCGTCGAGCGCATCCGCAAAGGCAACACGGTCGTCGTTTTCCCGGAGGAGGGCCGCTCGCGCGAGCGCGCGATGCGCGAGTTTCAGCGCGGCGGGTTTCTGCTCGCTCTCCGATCACAGCTGCCGATTCTTCCCGTGGCGATCGACGGCACGTACGACGTTTTCAGCGCGCACGCGAAGAAGGTCACACCCGGTCCGGTGACGATCAGAGTGGGCACCCCGATCCCAACGGAGGGGCTGACAGTGCGGGAAAAGGACCGGCTGCTGCGCGAATCGCGGGCGCAGATCCTCTCGATGTTAGGGATGAAGGATGAAGCATGAATGGGTGGGCGGGATTCATCCCGCATCCTTCGCGACCATATGAGCGATCAGCGATGAACGATGAACGATGAAGCAGGAACGGGCGGGCGGGATTCATCCTTCATCCTTCATCCTTCATCCTTCATCCTTCATCCTTCATCCTTCCTTCGCGCCACGAAGCGCCGCGGAAACAACCGCAAGATCCCCCTCCAGCAGCGTCCTGACCTCGATCGTGAATCGATCGTCGACGATGCGGCCGACGATGTTCTGCTCCAGAAAGCGGCGATGCAGCTCGCTCGCTTTTCCTGGCACGTGGATGGCGATCGAACGAATCGTTTCCGTCGGCGTCGTTCCGCCGCCTAACGCGCAGTCGCTCTCGACGACTTTGCACCGCGTGCCGCGAACGAGCTCGCTCGCTCGCGATCGCAGCGCGTCGGCCGGCGTCGCCAGCATCCGGTAGATCGGAATCTCCTGCTCGTAACGCCCGGTCGCGAACGCGCGCAGCGTCTCGGCGATCACGGCGTAGCTTTCCTTGCCGGCGCGCAGCGCGCGCATCAGCGGATGCTTGCGGCATTTCTCGACGATAGCGGCGCGGCCGAGAATCAGCCCGCCCTGCGTGGCACCGAGGAGCTTGTCGGTCGAGCAAGTGAGGACGTCGACGCCTTTCGCGACCAGCTCGCGAATGGTCTCCTTTTGTTTGAAGCCGTACTTCGAGATATCCACCGCACGGCCGCTGCCTTCGTCGTAGAGCAGGGGGACCTTTCTCGATCGCGCCACGTCGACCAGCTCGTCGATCGACGGCTGCTCGGTGAATCCGACGATGTCGAAGTTCGAGCGGTTCACGCGGAGAATCGCGGCGGTGGTGCGCCGGACGACGTAATCGCGAGCCCGCGTGCGGTTGGTCGTGCCCACTTCGCGCAATTTCGCGCCGCCCTGCTGGATGACGTCGGGCACGCGAAACGATCCGCCGATCTCCACGAGCTCGCCGCGCGAAACGAGGACCTCGCGTTTCGGCGCGACCGCCGCCAGCAGCAGCAGCGTCGCCGCGGCGTTGTTGTTCGCGAGCAGCGCGGCCTCGCAGCCGAAAAGCGTGCGGCAAATCGATTCGAGGTGCTCATCGCGCGCGCCGCGCTCGCCTGACTCCAGATCGAACTCGAGATTCGAATACCCCTCGGCGATCGCTCCCGCCCGCCGCCACAGCCCCGGATCGATGGGACAGCGGCCGAGGTTCGTGTGGATGATCACGCCGGAGCCGTTGATGACGCGGCGCAGCGTCGACGCGGTCACCACCTCGAGCGCGGAGCGAACGGCACCGGCCGCGGCAGAGGCTGCGAACGGCAGCCCGGCGGCGCGCAGAGCGGCGAGATGCTCGACAACCGCGTCTTTTACGCGGGTACGCCCGAACTCTGCGATCACCTCCGCAAAGGGGCTGCTGGAGAGGATCCGCTCGACGGACGGGATGCTCCGGAGAGATGTGGAATCTCGCAGATGCGCGTATTGTATTCGTTGCCACGTGATCAAACAGGACGAGGAGCTCGACAAGCTCGAGGAAGACATCCGTAAACTCAAGGTGAAGTACGAGATGTTCTTCATGGGCAACATCAAGATGCCGCCGCAGCACGAGCGGCATCAGGTCGAGGTGTACATCTTCGAGCTCGGCAAGCAGAAGATGCGCGAAAACGGCCGCCGCTTCCGCTACAACCAGCTCCTGTCGCGCTACAACCAGCTCCGCGAGATGTGGGGCCGCAAGATGCGCGAGCGTGAGGAGGGTCCGCTCGATTTCCGCCGCCGCAAAGCGGCACTCGAAGCTCCGTCCGCCCACGCGCCGAAGCCCACCGCCCCCCACCCGCGCGTAACGTCGGCGTCGCCCGAATCGTATGTAAAGTTGGGCGCGGGCTCGAACGGTGACGAGATCCGCCACCTCTACACCCAGATCGAACAGGAACATCAGAAGCTCGGAAAGATGCCGAACCTCACCTACGAACAGCTGCGCACGATGATCGAGAAGCAGAGCGAACAGGTGCGCGCGCGCTACAACGTCGATGTCGTCGGCTTCCGCGTCGATGTCGTCGACGGCAAAGTGAAGCTGAAGGCAAAACCCATCCAGGAATGATCATGAGAAGAGTCCTCGTCGTCCTCGCCGCGGCGCTGACGCTCGCCGGCTGCGCGTCGCTGCGTCACAAGAACAGCAATCCGTACGCGCACCGCCTCTTCATCGAGCAGTTCCTCGACAGACGGAACCCGCTCGATGCGCAGATCGAGGACACCATCGTCGCGCTGCGCGAGAACCCGAATTCCGCTCCGCTGCACAACCAGCTCGGCCAGCTTCTCCGCGAGAAAGGATTTCCGAAAGACTCGGAGGTCGAGTTCGAGCGCGCCGTCAACGCCGACCCCACCCTCTACTCCGCCTGGTACAACCTCGGCCTCGTGCGGCAGGCGCGCGGCGACTGGACCGGCGCGCGCTTCGCGTACGAGCGCACGCTGCACTATCGCAAGGGGCATTCGGCAGCGCTGTTTCAGATGGGGCTCATCGAAGAGAAGCGCGGAAACACGGAAAAAGCTCTGGACGACTACGCGAAAGCGTTCTCGATCAATCACGACCTCCTCGACGTTCGCGTCAATCCGCGCATCCTGGACAGCAAACTGATCGACGTCGCGCTGGTGAAGGGATATCCGATCGAGCACGCCAGGGAATCGACGGAGTTCGAGCCGACGCCGGGCGATTACGTGCAGAGCAATCTGCCGCCGCAGCCGGCGCCTTCGCCGCAGGCTCCCGCGTCGCAGATCGTTCCGCCGGCAGCGCCGGTGACCAGCCCCGCGCAGCAGACGCCGCCTCCCAAGCCGCCGCGGTAGGGCGGCGCTGCGCGCTTGTAAAACCCACGCGCCACCCGAGTTCGGCACGGGGCAGCCGTGCCCTACAGCGCCGCTCCACACTGTAAAATCGCCGCGCCTTGGCCGACGAACAAGAACACGAGATCCCCGAAACCGAACTCATTCGCGTGCGGCGCGAGAAACTCGCGCGCATCGCAGAGCTCGGATTCGAGCCGTATCCGACGACCGCGGACACCGATCGCACCATCGCCGACGTCGTCGCGCAGCACGGCGGCAAATCGGCGCAGGAGCTCGAGGCCGAGAAGCCGCACGTCAGAGTCGCCGGCCGCATCATGGCCGTTCGCGAGTTCGGGAAGACCGCGTTTCTCGTCTTATCGGAGCGCACCGCGCGCATTCAGGCCTACTGCCGCAAGGACACGCTGCCCGAACGCGAATGGTCGCTGTATCAAAACCTCGATGCGGGCGATTGGGTGTCGGTCGAGGGGACGGTGTTCCGCACCAAAACCAACGAGCTCTCGATCAAACCCCAGCACCTCGGATTTCTCGTGAAGGCGCTGCGGCCGATGCCGAGCAAATGGCACGGCCTCACC
>DATIZY010000007.1:0-19576 GCA_035516895.1 Thermoanaerobaculia bacterium
CTGTGCACCGCGAACCTCTCATCGTCGCCATCGACGGCCCCTCGGGCGTCGGCAAATCGACGACCAGCCGCCGCGTCGCACGCGCACTCGACATCCCGCACATCGACACCGGCGCCATGTATCGCGCGCTCGGGCTTGCCGCGCTTCGCGAAGAAGTCGATACCCATGACGACGCGGCGCTGGAGAGGCTCTCCGAAGCCGCGCGGATCGACTTCGTGCCCGGCGACCGAGCGCGGGTCCTGCTCAACGGTGAGGACGTCACATCGCTGATCCGCACGCCGGAAGTCAGCATGGCTGCAAGCGATGTCTCGACTGTGCCCGCCGTTCGCCGCTGCCTCGTCAGGCTGCAACAGGAGCTGGGCCGCCGTGGCGGCGGCGTTCTGGAAGGGCGCGACATCGGCACGAAAGTGTTCCCCGAAACGCCCTACAAATTTTTCCTGACGGCGAGGCCCGAGGTGCGCGCCCGCCGCCGCTACAACGAGCTCATCGCAAAGGGCGCTTCACCCGATTTCGCGACCGTCCTGGGCGAAACGATCGCTCGCGACGAGCAGGATTCGACGCGCGCCGATTCCCCGCTGAGGTTCGATGTCAGCTACACCGTCGTCGACACGTCGGACATTTCGATCGACCAGGTCGTCGACGCGATCGTCGGTTCCGTTCGGGCAAGAATAAAGGATGAAGGATGAAGGATGAAGGATGAAGGATGAAGGATGAAGGATGAAGGATGAAGGATGAATACCAACTCTCATCGTTCATCGTTCATCGCTCATCCGTCCATCCCTCGTGAGCGAGCGACGAATCCGCCCTTGCCGATTCATGCTTCATCCTTCATCCTTCCGGCGCGATCCTTCATCCCTCATCCTTGTGCTAAACTCCGGCTCTAACGCAATTTAGCTGTAGATTGCGCAACCGGAACATGGCGCCGACTGACCCCAAAAATCCGCCGGACAACCTCGAAAATCTCGGCATGGACGAGCTGCTCGACATGTACGAGAAGAAGATGGCCACCCTCGCCGATGGCGACATCGTCAAGGGGAAAGTCTTGAAAGTGACGCCGAGCGAAGCGGTCATCGACATTGGCTACAAAACGGAAGGTCTGCTTCCGATCGGCGAAGTCACCGGCTACGACAACGCAGTGAAAGTGAAGCCGGGAGACGAGATCGGCGTCTTCATCGAACGGCTCGAAGATCCAAGTGGTTACGTCATCCTCTCGCGGGAAAAAGCGGAGCGGATGCTCGTCTGGGACCGCATTGAAGCCGCGTTCAAAGCCGATCAGGCGATCACCGGCCGCGTCATCGATCGAGTGAAGGGCGGCCTGTCGGTCGACGTCGGCGGCATCAAAGCGTTTCTGCCCGGCTCCCTGATCGACACGAAGCCGGTGAAGAACCTCGACGCACTTCGCGGTCACGAATACAAATTCAAGATCGTTTCCTTCGACAAGAAGCGGAACAACGTCGTCGTCTCGCGCCGCGCGATCCTCGAAGTCGAGCACAAGCAGCAGAAAGCGGAGACGTTCGGCCGTCTGCAGGAAGGTCAGGTCACGCGCGGCGTCGTGAAAAACATCACCGACTACGGCGTTTTCGTCGACCTCGGCGGCGTCGATGGGCTGCTGCACATCACCGACATCTCGTGGGGCCGCGTGAATCATCCGACGGAGTACTTCAATGTCGGCGACGAGATCGAGGTCGTCGTCCTCAAGTTCGATCCCCAGTCCGAGCGCGTCTCGCTCGGCTACAAGCAGAAGACGCCCGATCCGTGGCTCGATGTCGTCGAGCGTTATCCGCTCGGGTCGAAGGTGCGCGGCAAAGTCGTCTCGCTGACCGACTACGGCGCGTTCGTCGAGCTGGAAGAAGGCGTCGAAGGTCTGATCCACGTTTCCGAGATGTCGTGGACGCGCAAGGTGCGGAACCCGTCGAAGATTCTGTCGCTCGGCGAGGAGGTCGATGCGGTCGTGGCCGACGTCAACGTCGCGAACCGGCGGATCTCGCTCTCGCTCAAGGCGCTCGAGCAGAATCCGTGGGACACCGCGGCGGAGCGCTATCCGATCGGTTCGGTCGTCACGGGAAAGATTCGCAACCTCACCGACTTCGGCGCGTTCGTCGAGCTCGAGGAAGGCATCGACGGGCTCATCCACATTTCCGACATGTCGTGGAACCGCCGGCTGAAGCATCCGAACGAGGTGCTGAAGAAAGGCGACACGGTGCAGGCGCGCGTGATCAACGTCGATGCGGAGAATCAGCGCCTGTCGCTGTCGATCAAGGAGTTCCTGCCGAATGAGTGGGACGAGTTCGCGAAGAGCCACAACATCGGCGACGAGATCGCCGGCACCGTCTCGAAGATCACGGACTTCGGCCTCTTCGTGAAGCTCGCCGAGGGGGTCGAAGGCCTCGCGCATGTGTCGGAAGTGCAGCGCGATCCGAAAGTGAAACTCGACAAAGCGTTCCACGCCGGCGAGCCGATTCGCGCGCGCATCATCAAGATCGACTGGACGGAGCGCAAGATCGGCCTTTCGACGCGCGACGTCGAACCGGTGCAGTCGCCGGTTGAGCCGGAGACATCGACGACACCATGAGCGAGATGCCGAACGATGGAGCGCCGGCTCTGGCCGGCGGGACGACCGGACCGGCCGAAGCCGGTGCTCCAAACGCGACACCGCCGCGCAAGTCGCGCGTGCCGGCGTTCTTCTTCGGCATTTTCAGCGGATGCCTCATCGGCATCATTTTCTTCTCGTTCATCGCCGCGCTCATCACCGCCGGACGGACCTCGAGCGCCGGCGATGTGTTCAGCGTGCAGAAGGTGGCGATCGTTCCGATCGAAGGCGAGATCGTCGAAGCGCGCGAGACGCTCGATCTGCTGCATCGCTATGCCGACAGCAACACGGTCAAAGCGATCGTGCTTCGGATCAACAGTCCCGGCGGCGCGGTGGTGCCCTCGCAGGAGATCTACGAAGAGATCCGAAAGGTCGAGGCGCGCACGCACAAGCCGGTCGTCGCCTCGCTCGACACCGTCGCGGCCTCGGGCGGCTTCTACATCGCGTCGGCGTGCGACGACATCGTCTCCAATCCCGGCTCGATCACCGGCTCGATCGGCGTCATCCTGCAATGGATGAACGTCAAGGACCTCGTCACGTGGGCCAAGTTGAAGCCGGAGACGATCTACAGCGGCGCGATGAAGGACACCGGCGATCCCATGAAGGACCTCACGCCGGAGGAGCGCGCGTATCTGCAGCGGATGACCGATCAGCTGCATTCGCAGTTCATTCGCGCGGTCGCCGAGGGGCGCAGAGGAAAGATGAGTGAGGCGGACGTCGAGCGAATCGCCGACGGCCGCGCGTTCACCGGCGAGGAAGCGCTTGCGCTGAAGCTCGTCGACCGCATCGGCAATCTCGACGATGCGGTGATGGTCGCGGCGCGTCTCGCGCACATCCACGGACGGCCCGGCGTGATTTATCCGAAACGGCGCGGACCCAACCTGCTCGATCTGCTGAGCAACACCGACGACAGCGAATCGTCGCTCGACCGGATCCTCAGCCGGCGCGGCGCGACCTTTCTCTACCGCTGGTAATTGAATTGCGTGAGGAGGCTACTTTGGACCAGCAGTCTGAATCCGAGCGGACCGAATCCAAAGCGGGTGTGATGACCAAAGCCGAGCTCGTCGACGAGGTGGCGCGCGTCGTCCAGCTCACGAAAAAGCAGGCCGAGACGATCGTCAACATCGTCTTCGATTCGATCGTCGACTCGCTGCGCGCGGGCCAGAAAATCGAGCTGCGCGGCTTCGGCAGCTTCCGTTTGCGCAGCCGCAAATCGCGCACCGGCCGCAATCCGAAGACCGGCGAAAAGGTCGAAGTGCCTTCGAAGAAGATCCCGTACTTCAAGCCTGGAAAAGAGCTGAAAGAGCTCATCAACAAGACCATCGGAGACGAGGGCGGGGGAGAACAAACCGGAACGGAATGAAATGAAGAATTTCAAATGAAAATTCAAAATGAAAATGGCCGGCGTTTTGCGCTTTCAATTTTTCATTTGACATTTGAAATTTGAAATTTCATGGAAGTCTTATTCACCCCCTGGAGGTATCCCTATTTGACCTCGCCGAAAAGCGAGAAGTCGGACGGCTGCATTTTCTGCAACGCCGCCGAATCGAAACAGAATCGCGAGACGCTGACGCTCTACCGCAACGATCAGGCGCTGGTGATGCTCAACCGTTACCCGTACACGAACGGACATCTGATGGTCGCGCCGATCGCGCACGACGCGCGGCTGTTCGACAGCAGCGACGCCTCGCTCCGCGCGCTCATCCGCCTCACGGCCGAGGCGCAGAGGATTCTGTCCGATGTGTATCATCCGGACGGCTTCAACGTCGGCATGAATTTCGGACAAGTTGCCGGCGCCGGGGTCGCGGACCATTATCATCTGCACATCGTGCCGCGCTGGGGGGGCGACTCGAACTTCATGACCGTCACCGCGCGAACGCGTCTCGTGCCGGAAGAACTGGACGTCACGTTTGACAGACTTCAGCCGCACTTCAGGAAGCTTCGAAAGGATCTCGCCGGATCGTGAATAACCGCACGATCACGGCCATGGTCCTCGCATACCTCATCCCCGGCGCCGGCCACCTCTACCTCGGCAAGCGAGCGAGGGCGATCACGTTCTTCGTCATCGTGGTGGTGATGTTCGTGATCGGCATCGCCATCGACGGCGAGCTCTACACGCTGGGCCACACCGGCGGCTCCCTTCTGCGGCTGCTCGCCGCGCTCGGATCGATGGGATCGGGAGTGATGTACTTCGTGGCCGCGGCGATCGGCGTGCACGCCGACGTCACATCGATCACATACGAACACGGCACGGCGTTCACGATCACCGCGGGTCTCATGAATCTGCTGCTCATGCTCGACGCGTACGACATCTCGGAAGGGCACAAGACGTGAGCCTGCTCCGCAACCACATCGTGCTGATGTTCATCTACGCCGTGGCTTCGGGCGTCTATTTCTCGCTGCTCTGGAAGTCGTCGCGCGAAGAGCGGATCAAATTCTTTCTGCTCGTCTTCTGCTGTCTCTTCATCGGCGGCATCATCGTGGGGTGGCTGATGTTCCCGTTCCCGCTCGGCAGATGAATTCCCGTCCTGCGCGAAGCGAAGAACCTCCGATGCCGGGGATTTGCGGCGGATCCTTCGCGGCGATCGCGGCTCGGGATTCAAGGTGAAATGAAATTAGCGATCGTCGCCGGCGAGGCCTCCGGCGATCTGCACGCGTCGGAGGTCGTTCGCGAGCTCAAACGCCTCGACCCCTCGCTCGAGACGTTCGGCATCGGCGGCGATCTTCTCGCGCGCGAGGGCATGCAGGTGCTGCATCACGCGCGCGAAATGGGCATCGTCGGACTCTTCAACGTCCTGCGCCACCTCGGCATGTTCCGAAGGATCCTGAACGAGATGACCGAGGCGATCGCGCGCGAGAAGCCCGACGCCGTGATGCTCGTCGACTATCCCGATTTCAATCTGCGGCTCGCGAAGCGATGCAAGACGATGGGCCTGCGCGTCATCTACTACATCTCGCCGCAGGTGTGGGCGTGGCGGCGCGGACGCATCAAGCAGATTGCGCGCGTCGTCGATCGCATGCTGGTGATTTTTCCATTCGAGGAGGATTTCTATCGCGGGCACGCGGTGCCGGTGACCTACGTCGGGCATCCGTTGATCGATGAGATGGCCGTACGAGCCGTCTCCGCGCGGGAGAGGGTGGCCGAAGCCCGGGTCAGCGGCGTCTCGATCGCGTTGCTGCCGGGTTCCCGCCGCCACGAGATTCGTGAGCTGCTGCCGCCGATGCTCGATGCGATCTCGATCCTCAGGAAGGACCGCGACGTGGATCCGTTTGTCATCCAGGCGCCGACGATCTCCTCGGCGGAATTGCTCGGGGTGATGCAGGAGTCGGGCGTGTTCGTGCGCATCGTGCCGCACGATCGCGGCGAGGCCCTGTCGTCGGCGGCGGTCGCTCTTTCGTCGTCGGGGACGGCGACGCTCGAGTGCGCGATTCTCGGCGTGCCGGTCGTCGTGATGTACCGCCTGTCGTCGCTGACGCACTGGCTCGCGCAGCGGCTCGTCAAGCTGCGGCATTTCAGCCTCGTCAACATCATCGCCGGCAAATCGATCGTTCCGGAGCTGCTGCAGAGCGACGTCAACGGTGCGCGCATCGCGAAAGAGGTGCGGCGTCTGCTCGACCCGGCGGAAAACGAGCGCGTGCGAAACGAGCTCGCCGAAGTCACGCGCAAGCTCGGAGCTCCGGGAGCGAGCCGGAGGGCGGCTGAGGCGATAATGAGCAGCATAAACGCATGACCGTACTGAAGCGGCTCTACCGCTATCTGAACCAGTACAAGGCATGGGCGGTCATCGCCTTCGGCTCGATGATCATCTTCGCCGCGACGCAGACGATCCTCATCGCGCTGACGCAGCCGATCGTCGATCAGGTGCTCAGTCCGCCCGGCAAGACCGTGCACGTCGTATCGCACGACTCGGAAACCAAACAACGCTTCATCGGCACGATCATGCGGCGCAATTTGCCGGAGGGCCGGCGCGGCTGGGTGATCAACACATATGACAGCACCGCGAGACGATTCGACGCGTGGTGGAATGCGAAGCCGAACGATAAATGGCGAAAAGTTCTCATCGCCATTTTTGCGCTCTTCGTGATCCGGGGGTTCGCGTCGTTTTTCTCGGAGTACGGATTTCAAAAGGTCGGACTGTCGACCGTGCGCGATCTGCGCAACGAGCTGTACGAGCGCATCATCAATCAAAGCCATCGCTTTTTCGCCGAGCGCGCGACGGGCGAGATGGTCAGCAGGCTCGTCTCCGATGCCGATCAGATTCAGGCCGCGGTGTCGACGCGGATGGGCGATCTGTTTCAGGAGTCGGTCACGCTCGCGGGCCTGCTCGTCTACGTGCTCGTCTCGAACACCGAGCTGGCGCTGATCACGCTCATCGTCGCGCCGCTGCTCGTGTGGCCGGTCGTGCATTTCGGACTGCGCCTGCGCCGCACGACGCACCGTTCGCAGGAGCGCATGGCGGACGTCGCGACGGTGCTGGAAGAGACGATCCGCGGTGTGCGCATCGTGAAAGCGTTCACGATGGAGAAGTTCGAGATCGGCCGCTTCCGCGAGGCGACGAAACGGCACCTCGCATCGACGCTGAAGGCGCAGAAGATCCAGGCGATGACCTCGCCGGTGCTCGAGCTGTTAGGCGGCCTCGGCATCATCCTGATGTTTCTCTACGCCCACCGGCGCATCGTCGCCGGCACGCTGACGACCGGTCAGTTCGTCGCGTTTCTCGCGGCGATCGCGGCGATGTATCAGCCGATCAAGAAGCTCAACAAGGTGAATCTGTCGGTGAACGCGGCGATGTCCGCGGCCGAGCGCGTCTTCCGCATGCTCGACGTTCCGAACGACGTCGTCGAAAACGCGGGCGCGATGGATCTCGCCGCGGTCGGCAGCGGCATCCGCTACGAGAACGTCAGTTTCGCGTACACAAACGAGCCGGTACTGCGCAACATCAATCTGGCGATTTCGCCGGGCGAGATCGTCGCGCTCGTCGGCTCGAGCGGCGCGGGCAAGACGACGTTCGTCAATCTGCTGCCGCGTTTCTACGATGTCGTCGCCGGACGCATCACGATCGACGGCCACGACGTCCGCGACGTGACTCTGAAATCGCTGCGCGGTCTCACGGGCTTCGTCACGCAGGAGGTCGTGCTGTTCAACGACACCGTGCGCAACAACATCGCGTACGGACGCTCGAACGTCGACGAGCGGCTGGTGATCGAAGCGGCGAAGGCGGCGAACGCGCACGAGTTCATCTCCGCGCTCCCGCACGGCTACGACACGCTCGTCGGGGAGTCGGGCGTGCTCCTGTCGGGCGGTCAGCGCCAGCGGCTGGCGATCGCGCGGGCTCTCTTCAAGAATCCGCCGGTGCTCGTCCTCGACGAGGCCACCTCGGCGCTCGACACCGAATCGGAGCGGCTCGTGCAGCAGGCGCTCAATAATTTGATGCGCGGCCGCACCACGCTCGTCATCGCCCATCGCCTGTCCACGGTGCGCAGCGCGAACAAGATCGTCGTGCTCGACAAAGGGGAGATCGTCGAGGCGGGCCGCCACGAGGAGCTGCTCGCGCGGCGCGGAGTCTATCGCCGGCTGTACGACCTGCAGTTCGCAGGACATGAAGAGACGACGGGAGCGCTGGCGTGAAATCGTTCCTGCTCGCGTCGTTCATCCGTCTGCTGCACGCGACGTTGCGCGTGGCGCACGTCGGTGCCGGCAACATCGAACACCTGCCGCAGTTCATCATCGCGTTCTGGCACGAGCATCTGATCCTGATGCTGCATTCGCGCTATCACAAACCGATCCGCGTTCTCGTCTCGCAGAGCCGGGACGGCGAGCTGATCGCCAGCACGTTCGTGCACTACGGCGTCGACGTGTCGCGCGGATCGACGACGCGCGGGGCGACCGCGGCGCTCCGGGAGATGATTCGCACCGCGCGCGAGGGCTCGACCATCGTCTTCACGCCGGACGGGCCGAAAGGTCCGCGGCGCGTGGTGAAAGAGGGATTGATTTACGCGGCGCAGGCGACCGGACTGCCGATCGTGCCGTACGCTTTCGCCGCGAAAAAAAAAAGCTGCTGCACTCCTGGGACCGCATGGTCGTGCCGATTCCGTTCACACGCGTCGCGTTCCTGTACGGCGAGCCGATCGTCGTCCCGCGCGATGAGGACGTCGAAACGGCGCGGCTGCGGGTGGAGAAAGCAATGAACGAGTTGGCGGAACGTGCGGACCATTACTTCGAGAAGGATGAAGGCGGAAGGATGAAGGATGCATAGACTTGCAGGGCGGCCGTATCGGCATTCATCGCTCATCGCTCACCGTTCATCGTCCATTGTTCCAACGGCGAATCGGCCCGCCGGCGGTTCGCATTCATCTTTCATCCTTCATTCTTCATCCTTGCAACGATGATCACCTCCATGACGGGTTTCGGCCGCGCGACCGGCGCGCTCTCATCGCGCTACAGCGTCGCCGTCACCGTGAAGAGCGTCAACAATCGCTTTCTCGATGCGAACATCCGCCTTCCCGAATTTCTGTGGGAGCTCGAGTCGTCGATTCGCGAGATCGCCTCGGAGATGTTTTCGCGCGGCAAGATCGACGTCTCCGTTCGCGTGCAGCGCACGGCGCAGCCCGAGTACAACGTGCGCATCAACACGCAGCTCGCCAACACCGTCGTCCCTCAGCTCCGCTCCATCGCCGACGACCTCGGTCTCGGCAGCACGTTTTCTGGCAGCGATCTGCTTCGCGTTCCCGATCTACTGCAGGTAGAGGCGCTCGACTCCGAGCTGACCGAGGATGAGCGCGAGGCGATCGCCAAAATCGTCCGCGATGCGTTCGAGCAGATGCTGACGATGCGCCGCCGGGAGGGGGAATCGCTGCGCAACGACATCGTCGCGCGCGTCGCCGCGATCCGCGGGCTGCAGAAGCAGGTCGCGTCACGCCGCGACGAGATTCGCGACGAGCTCCTCGCGAATTATCGCCAGCGCGTGCAGGAGATTGCGGCCGCGGCGGGAGTCGAGGTGAGCGCTGATCGCATCGCCCAGGAGACGGTGATGATGGTCGAGAAGGGCGACATCGCCGAGGAGCTGACGCGCCTCGCGCATCATGTGGAGGAGATGGCGAAGGCGGTCGACGGTCGCGAGGCCGCAGGAAAGAAGCTCGATTTCTTATCACAAGAAATGTTACGGGAAATCAATACGATGGGATCGAAGTCGCGCTCGGCGGCGCTGCGGACCCTCGTTGTAGAATTGAAAACCGAGGTCGAGCGCATCCGCGAACAGGTGCAGAATGTCGAGTAGCGTCATTCCGAGCCCAGCGAGGAACCTGGGCGGGCGGATGGCGCGAGAATCGAGCTTCGGACCGCTCCCGGCCGCACGGGTCCCTCGCTACGCTCGGGATGACGTCCATGTCGAGTAACTTCCATTCCGACGGCACCTTGTTCATCATTTCCGGGCCTTCCGGCGCCGGCAAGACGACGCTGATCAACCGCGTCCGCGAGCAGCTCGAGCCGATCGGCATTTCGCTCTACTTTTCGGTTTCGCACACGACGCGACAGCCGCGCTCCGGAGAAGTCGAAGGGAAGAACTACTACTTCGTTTCCGCCGAGCAGTTTACGGCGATGGCCGACCGGGGGGAATTTCTCGAATGGGCCCACGTTCATGAGCAGCGGTACGGCACATCAAAAGCAGAAGTCGTCGGCCGTCTGAAAAGCGGCCAGGACGTGATCGTTGACATCGATTACCAGGGAGCGAAGCAGATCGCGAACGACCACGATCTGAAAGAGCGGAAGCTGAACGTGTTCATCTTTCCGCCGTCGCTCGAGGTGCTCGAACGGCGGCTTCGCGACCGCGGATTGAACTCCGAACGGGAGATTCAGACGCGGCTGCGAAAAGCGATCGACGAGATCGATGCCGGCAAGGACTTTTACGACTACGTGATCATCAACGATGACCTGGAAGTCGCCACGGAATGTCTGAAGGCGGCGATCATCGCGAAGAAACTGCAGACGAAAACAGCGCTCGACGCCATCCAGCGGATGGCCGAGCGTCTGAAGGAGGAAGAGCGGAATGGAAGGATTGCCCGAGGGCGTGGATAGCCGGTTCCGGTACGTGCTGCTCGTGTCGAAGCGCGCCGAGCAGCTGATTCAGGGCTCCATGCCGAAGATGAAGAGCAAGCACGCGAAGCCCACTCGCGTGGCGATGGAAGAGATCGACAAGCAGCAGGTGAAGTGGCAGCTCACGCCGCCGGTCGAAGAGCCGACGGCGCTGGAAGGCGAATAAAGCGTCCCCCGTCCCGGATCTCGGGTCCCGAGGAAGGGACTCGGATGCTCGGGACTCGGGACCCGGGACTATGAACATCGTCCTCGGCGTCACCGGCGGCATCGCGGCGTACAAAACGCCCGAGCTGGTGCGCCGCCTGCGCGACGCCGGCGCGGACGTCCGCGTGATCGTCACCGCGAACGCCGCGCGCTTCGTCGCACCGCTCGCGCTGGCGACCGTATCGACGCATGGTGTCATCGCCGATCCGTGGGGCGATCCGGAAAAGGGCGGCGTCGATCACATCGAGCTCGCACGCTGGGCCGAGCTGCTGCTGATCGTGCCCGCGACGGCCAACATCATCGCGAAGCTCGCGGTCGGCATCGCCGATGACGCGCTGTCGACCTACGCCGTCGCCCATCCCGCGCCGCTGATGATCGCGCCGGCGATGAACAGCGCGATGCTGCAGCATCCGACCGTCGTTCAAAACCTGCAGACTCTGCGCGCGCGCGGCGTGGAGATCATCGATCCGGAATCCGGGCCGCTCGCCGAGGGGGGAGAAGGGCCGGGGAGGCTCGCCGAGATTCCCCTCATCGTCGATCGCGTGCAGCAGGCGATCCGCCCGAAGGACCTCGCGGGCCGATCGATTCTCGTCACCGCGGGACCGACGCGCGAAGCGATCGACCCGGTCCGCTTTCTCTCGAATCGATCCTCGGGAAAAATGGGTTATGCGATCGCCGAGGCGGCCAGGAGACGCGGCGCGGACGTGACGCTGGTTTCGGGGCCGACGTCGCTCGCAGCTCCGGCGGGCGTCAGCCTCTCGCGCGTCACCACCGCCTCGCAGATGCACGATGCGGTGATGCACAACCTCCCCGGCAAACAGATCGTCATCAAAGCCGCCGCGGTCGCCGATTACACGCCGGCCGCGGCCGCCGCGCAGAAGATCAAGAAGGAGCAGGGGAGCGAGCTCACGCTCACGTTTCAGAAGACGCCCGACATCCTCGAATCGATCGCGAAGGTCGCGCCGAAGCCGTTCATCGTCGCCTTCGCCGCGGAGACCGAATCGCTCGAGGCGAACGCGCGCGAGAAGCTGCTGCGGAAGAATGCCGATCTCGTCGTGGCGAACGACGTCACGGACCCGTCGATCGCGTTCGACTCCGATCAGAACGAGGTGCTCGTGATCGCGCGCGACGGAAAATCGACGAAAATCGCCAAGGCGCCGAAGCTCGCAATCGCCCATCGCATCCTCGACATCATGCTGGAGCATCTGCCGCGTGACTGATCTCGCGCGCGAGCTGGAGCTGCTGCGCGAATTCGGATACACGCATCTGGACATTCCGAGTGTGGCGGTGGGCGCCGCGCCTGCTGCCGAGCCAAGGGGAACGGCCGCTCCCTCGCTCCTCGATGAGCTCCGCGCCGTCGTCACGGCATGCGAGAAGTGCCGGCTCGCGAAGACGCGCACGCAGGTCGTCTACGGAGTCGGCAACCCGAACGCCGATCTGATGTTCATCGGCGAGGCGCCGGGGCGGGACGAAGATCTGCAGGGCGAGCCGTTCGTCGGCCGCGCGGGGCAGCTCCTCACCGACATCATCAAAGCGATGAAGCTCACGCGCGACGACGTCTACATCGCGAACGTGATCAAGTGCCGCCCTCCGGAGAATCGCAACCCCGAGCCCGACGAGCTCGACGCGTGCCGACCGTACATCCGCAGGCAGGTCGAGCTGATCCAGCCGAAAGTGATCGTGACGTTAGGCCGCTTCGCGCTGCAGAGCCTCACCGAGCGCGGCTACGCCATCTCTTCGGCGCGCGGCCAGTGGCTGGAGTACAACGGCGTGAAGGTGATGCCGACGTATCACCCGGCGTACCTTCTTCGAAATCCCGCCGCGAAAAAAGAAGTGTGGGCGGACATGAAGAAGGTCATGACCGAGCTCGGAATCGACGCCACTCCGCGTTGAGCCGCATCCGCAATCGCGCGAGTGCGTAGCGCATCGATGCCGCGAGCCGCAGTCGCTTCGGCCGCGCGACGATCACTGCATAAAACGATGGCACTCCCGCCGCGAGCAGCGCGCGCTCACAAGCGATGCACCAGGGGAGCGCGTCGGGCGTGGATTTCATCTGCGGCAGCACGATCGAGAGCAGCGTGCCGCCGTACGGCCTGCGTGCGGCGATGTCGAATCCGATCCGCAGCGCCGGCTCGATGGAGCTCGAGCGAATGGCCTCCGTCGGATCGTCCTGCTGGATCGGAAGCGCCAGCGCGTCGGCTGTGCGGAGCTCGCGCGGCAGCGCGCGATAGAACGCCTGCTGCGGAGCGATGCGCTCGGCGTTCCAATCGAATCTCGACGGACCGACGTATTCGTCCAGATAGACGATGCCTCCCGGCTTCAGCGCGCCGACGATCTGGTTGAAGAGCCATTCGAGGCGGCGGACGTGATGCGCGGATTGATGAAAGAAGACCGCGTCGTATGTGTTCCGCGGCAGGGCGCAGCGGTTGAAATCGGCCGCGAAGTAGCGGATGCGAGCGCTCGTCGCGGCCTGCTTTGCGATCGCGAGCGATGCGATCGAAGCGTCGAACGCGTCGACGCGCTCACAGAGTCCGCGCGCGACGAGATCGCGCTCGAGCGCCCCGGTGCCGCAGCCGATGCTCAGCGCGCGGGCGAACGTGCGGCCCCGGAGCCACGACTCCAGCCAGTCGATCGGCCACCTCGGCTCGGCCGCGCCGCCGATCAATTCGTTCATGTGCTGCCGGACCGGCGCGAGGGCCATCCATTCGCAATGCTGCCGCTGCACAACCTCGCGATCCCAGAAGTCCGACATGGCGACGAGCGCGTTGCTGCATCCGGCCGTTGATACGACCACAAGCGGTAGAGCGTCCATCGCGATCAGGCATACTGATCGCCGGTGGCCGCGCAACCCGAATTCGCCGATGTCGCCGTTCCCGTCGCGGTGCACGGCACGTTCGTCTACGCGATTCCCGATCGTCTGCGCGCCGCCATCCGCATCGGCTCGCGCGTCGAGGTCCCCCTCGGCACCAAGCGAACGACGGGATTCGTCGTCGGCTTTCGCAATGATGCGAAAACGAGGCAGCTGAAAGCGATCGACGCGCTGCTCGACGCAGGCGAGCCCGCGCTCCTGCCCGACATCGTCGATCTCTGCCGCTGGGCGGCCGAGTACTACATCGCGCCGCTCGGCGAGATGCTGCGCGTCGCGCTTCCGGCGAACATGTCCGCACGCGCGAAACCGGGCGCCGAGCTGCGCGATGCGGTGGGCGTGCGCTTCGATCGGTTTCTCGTCCTGAGCCGCGAAGCGGGCGAAGGACCCGCCACCCCGAAGCAGCAAGCGGTCGTCGATCTGCTGAAGGACGGCGACAGGCTCGCGAACGACTTCCCGCCATCGGTCGTCGCCACGCTCGCGCGAAAAGGAATCGTCCGCATCGAACGCCGGCCGCGCCGGCACGATCTCGATCTCTTCATCGGCGGTGCGCCGGCGCCGATGGAGCTGACGTACAGCGGCGAGCAGCGGCGCGCGATCGACGCGATCCAATCCGCGCTCGGCTCGTTCGCGCCGTTTCTGGTCGAAGGCGTCACCGGAAGCGGCAAGACCGAGGTGTATGTCGAGGTGATGCGGGAGGCGGTGAGGCGAGGGGAGCAGGCGCTTTTGCTCGTTCCGGAGATCTCGCTGACGCCGGTGTTCGCAGCGCGGCTCAAAGAGCGCTTCGGCGACCGCATCGCCATTCTGCACAGCAATCTCTCGCCGAGCGAGCGCTACGACCAGTGGTGGCGCGCGCGGCGCGGCGAGGTGGACGTGGCGATCGGCCCGCGCTCCGCGCTCTTCACGCCGTTCGAGCGCCTCGGCGCGATCATCGTCGATGAGGAAGGCGACGGCGCGTACAAGCAGGACGAGACGCCGCGCTACAACGCGCGCGATCTCGCTGTGGTTCGGGCGCAGCTCCGACGCATCCCGGTGATTCTCGGCTCAGCGACGCCGTCGCTCGAGAGCCGCGAGAACGCCGCGCGAGGCAAATACACGCTGCTGAAAATGACACAGCGCGTAGAGTCGCGGCCTCTACCGGATGCAGAGGTGATCGATCTCCGAAACGAGCGCGCGGAGAAGGAAGATCGCGGGTTCGTGATCTTCAGCCAGCCGCTGAGGGCGGCGATGCAGGAGACGTTCGCCGCCGGAGAGCAGGCGATCGTCCTCATTAACAGAAGAGGATATGCTCCATATTTATTGTGTCGCGAATGCGGCAATGATTTTCGCTGCCGCGACTGCAGCGTGACGATGACCGTCCATCGCCGCGCGGGTCTGCTCATTTGCCACTACTGCGGCATGCGCAGGCCGATTCCGCCGAAGTGCCCGCAATGCGGAGGCGAAGTGCTGCAGCCGATCGGCTTCGGCACCGAAAAAGTCGAGGAGCGCTTCCGCCGCGATTTTCCCGCCGTCGCGGTCGACGTGCTCGACCGCGATTCCACGCGCAGAAAGGGTGCGCTCGTCAGCATCCTCGACCGGTTCCGCAGCGGCAAAACGCAGGCGCTCGTCGGCACGCAGATGCTGAGCAAGGGGCACCACTTCCCGAACGTAACGCTCACGGCGGTGCTGAGCGCCGACTCGATTCTTGGATATCCAGATTTTCGGTCCGCGGAGAAGACGTTCTACCTTCTGACGCAGGTCGCCGGCCGTGCGGGACGCGGGGAGAAGCGCGGACGCGTGCTGATTCAGACCGCGTTTCCGGCGCATTACGCGATCCAGCATGCGCTGCGCCACGATTACGAGTCGTTCTACGAATCGGAGATCCAGTTCCGGCGGACGTTTCACTATCCGCCGGTCACGTCGATGATCGCGATTCTCTTTCGCGGCGCGAACATCGTCGATGTGGAGCGTGCCTCGGCTTCGTGCGGACGGATGCTCGAGGACGCGATCGCGCCTCTCGCCGGCACGCGCATGCAGGGCCCGGCGCCCGCGCCGCTCGCGAGGATCAAAGGCGTGTTCCGCTTTCAGATCCTGCTTCGATCGCCGCATCGCGTCGCGCTCAGGCGGGCGGTGGAGGGCGTGATGGGCGGGCGGAGGTGGAAGGGCGCCGATTGGGCGATCGACGTCGATCCGATCAACATTTTGTGATTCGTGGTTCGAGCCACGATCCGCTAAGCCACGAGATAAAAACTCACATCGATGTCGATGCCGAGCGCGCCGGCGGAGCTGAGAAGCGCGGACGGGAGATGCGCCGTGCGCGCGACGAATTCCTTCTGCGGGCACGACAGCTCGACCGTGATGCTGTCGACGCCTTTGATGCGCATCAGCCGCAGCAGCTCCTTCTGGTTGCCGCGCAGAAACTTCGTCGCGCGCTTCACCTGCTCGGCGGGGTCTTCGCTGTGGGTGATGACGAGATTGAATCCCGACGCGGTCTGCGCGCCGCGGCTGGCCGGACGGCGCCGCTGCCCTTTGCGATAGACGATTTCCGGTTTGAGCGGGCTCTCTTCGAGAAACGCATCGACGTCGAAGCTCGCGCCTGACGCCCGCAGGACGCAGCCGGGCATCACGCCGCCTCGACGAGCTTCTCGTCGATCGCGCGATCGAACGCGCGGATGGTCTCCGTCAGCCGGCGAACGCGCTCGATGACCACGAGAAGCGCGCCATAGACGATCTCACCCTTCGATCGCTCGAACGTCTGGAACGGATAGCGGCGGCCAAAGAGATTCGGATCGAGCGAATTGAGAGACGACACGGCATGCGTGATCGCGGCGTCGAGGCGCGCTCTCATGCCGGCGCCCTGCGCGCTTGCGCCGCGTGTGTGCTTCGCCGCTTCGGCCAGACGCTCGATCGCGCGGCAAACCGTGTTGAGCTCGCTCTCGAGCGCCTCGTTCGGTCCCAGGGCGGCGGCGGAGGAGGCGAGGATGTCGATGCGGCGGCGCAGATCGTGGTCGAGCTTGTTCGTAATCCACTCGATCGAAGGGACGTGCCGCATGCGCTCGTTCTTGCCCCACGTTTCCAGCAGGGAACGCGCAGCCGGCTTTTCGACCGGTTCAGTTGCCAGTGTGCTGTTCATTTGTTAGCGTGCGCCTCCGATGGCCAGCGACCCCACTCAGTTCGACGAGCCGATCCTTGCGATCCGCCATCAGATCGATGAACTGAGCGCCGGCGAGGCCGACCCGGTCCGAATCGACGAACTGCGGCGTAAGCTCACCAAAGTCGCCACGGAAATCTACTCCAAATTGACCCCGTGGCAGAAGACGCTCGTCGCGCGTCACTCGCAGCGGCCCTACACGCTCGACTTCATTTCGTTCCTTTTCGACGAGTGGGAGGAGCTGCACGGCGACCGGAAATTCGCCGACGACCCGGCGATCGTCGCCGGCTTCGCGCGCTTTCACGGGCACCCGTGCGCGGTAGTCGGCCATCAAAAAGGGCGCAACACGAAGGAGAAGATCTACCGCAACTTCGGCCAGCCGCGCCCGGAGGGGTTCCGCAAAGCGCTGCGCGTGATGAAGCTCGCGGAGAAGTTCGCGCTGCCGATTTTCACCTTCGTCGACACGCAGGGCGCGTATCCCGGCGTGGGCGCCGAGGAGCGGGGGCAGGCGGAGGCGATCGCGGTGAACCTGCGCGAGATGGCGGCGCTGCGAACACCGGTCATCGTCAGCGTCGTCGGGGAGGGCGGAAGCGGAGGCGCGCTTGCCATTGCGGTCGGCGATCGCGTCTTCATGCTCGAGCATGCGGTCTACTCCGTGATCTCGCCCGAAGGCTGCGCGGCGATTCTCTGGAAAAACAGTGCTGCAGCGCCCGAGGCGGCGGCGGCGATGAAGATCACCGCACACGATCTCAAAAAATTCGGCGTGATCGACGAGATCGTCCCCGAGCCGCCGGGAGGCGCGCACGGCGATCCGAAAGGCGCGGCCGATCTCCTCGCGCCGTACCTCGAGCGCGGACTCAAAGAGCTGCAGAAGATCAAACCCGCTCTACTCCCTGAAGAACGATTCGACAAGTTTCGTAAGATGGGTGTATTCGAAAAGGGTTGACGGCCACCGGTTTCCGGTACCGGCAGCCTCGAACCGCCAACCGGCAACTGATGATCTTCGACAAATGGGTTTTCGACGAGCACCCGGGCAACGGCAGCAGTCTTCCCACGCATCCTGTCATCGGCAGCATCCTTCACCGCCGCGGCATCCAGACTGACGACGATTACCGCCGCTTCATTGCGCCGCGCGTCGACGATCTGCACGATCCCGCCGGCATTCACGGCATCGCCGCCGCCTGCGAGCGCATCGAGCGCGCCGTCCGCGATCACGAAACGATCCTGATCTACGGCGATTACGACGTCGACGGCGTCACCTCCATCGTCCTCCTCCAGACCGTCCTGCGGCTCCTCGGCGCCGACGCCGCGCACGTCGTTCCGCATCGGCTGGTCGACGGCTACGGCCTCAAGCTCGAAGTGCTGGAACGTGTTCTGGCGGAACGAGATGTGCGGCTGGTGATCACGGTCGATTGCGGCATCACGAGTGTCGAGCCGGTTCGCCGCGCGATCGAGCTCGGCATTGACGTCATCATCACCGACCATCACCTTCCGCCCGGCATTCTGCCCGATGCGGCCGCGGTGCTGAATCCGAAGCAACCCGGCTGCGACTATCCGTTCAAGGAGCTCGCGGGCGTTGGGGTGGCGTTCAAGCTCTGCTGCGAGCTGATTCGGCGCGCCGGCAAAACGATCTCGATCGAATCGCTGCTCAAGATCGCGGCGATCGGCACCGTGGCCGACGTCGCGCCGCTCATCGGCGAGAACCGGACGATCGCCTGGCTCGGTCTCAACGGCCTTGCCGATCCTCGAAATCGCGGACTGCGCGCGCTCATTCGGCGCCTGGGCATGCTCGGCCGGCCTCTACGAGCTGTAGACATCGGATTCCGCATCGGCCCTCGCATCAACGCCGCGGGGCGGCTCGCGTCGGCGGAAACAGCGATCGATCTGTTCGCCGCGGAAAGCGACGATGAAGCGTGGCGGCTCTGTGCCGAGCTCGATCGGATGAACGCGGAGCGGCAGGCGATCGAGCTCGAAGTGCGTCAGGAGGCGGAGCAGCAGGTCGCGGGAGCAGGATCCCGTGTCGCGGGAAACGAAACCCGGGACTCGGGAAGTGGCCGCGACGAGCTACCCCGCGTGCTGATCCTCGCCGGCGAAGGCTGGCATCGCGGCGTCCTCGGCCTGACAGCCGGCCGCATCGCGCAGAAGTTCCACCGGCCGGTGCTCATGATTTCGGTCGAGGGCGAAGACGCGGTCGGCTCGGCGCGAAGCATCCCGACCGTCGATCTTCACGCGCAGCTCGAATCGATCGGCGATGTCTTCACGCATTTCGGCGGACACGAGTTTGCCTGCGGGTTTTCGCTTCCGGCCTCGCGCCTCGGCGAGCTGCGGCTGCGGCTGACGAAGCGTTTCGACGGGCTCGACGAGAATCGGTTTCGCCGCGAGGCGCACGTCGATGCGATGCTCACGCTGGCCGATTTGAGTGGCGAGTTCGTCGGCGCGCACGAAACGCTTCAGCCGTTCGGCGCCGGCAATCCGCAGCCGATGTTCGTCGCCGCGGGCGTGACCGTGATTTCGAGGCGCGAGTTCGGCGAGGACTGCTGCGAGCTGCTGCTGCAGGATCGGACCGGTCAGGCGACCGCAGTCGTGTGGCCGTCGGTCGCCGAGTTGAATGGCATTCTCGCGTGCGGCGGCCGGGCGGACGTGCTGTTCCAGGTCGAGCCGGGGCCGCGGCTCACGCTGCTCGATGCACGTTAG
>DATIZY010000008.1:0-33648 GCA_035516895.1 Thermoanaerobaculia bacterium
AAGGAGCGGGCGTCGCGTGCGTATAATCCAGAGCGCAATGATAAAAGCGCCGATCGTCACAAACGGGAGCAACGGGCGGATAGCCGGGTTCACCCAATCGCGCGCCATCGCCGTATAACCGGCGTAGTCGAAGAAGGCAGAAGTCAGCCCTACCATTTCAGACGCCAGCACTCCGGCTTTCCGCGCTTTCGAGAGAACCATCCAGCGCGATCATCCGCTTGACGGCGTTTTGCGTCAAGTAAATAATCACGCAGTCCTCAGTCCTCAGTCCTAAGTCCTGAGTCCTAAGTCCTGAGTCCTGAGTCCTAAGTCCCGAGGATTCAGTGGCTGGCGATTCCGCGGCGGCGGCGGCGCGTCACATCGTTCCCGAGGTCATGACGACGCCGCACGCGATGCGCGCGCCGGCGTTGCCTGCCGGCTGAGACACGAGATCGTCGGGATTCGCGTGCAGCACCACCGCGTGGCCGACGGGATTCGTCGGATCGCCCGGCTTCAGCGAGATCGAATGCGTGGTGAAGCGCGTGTGCACTTCGCCGTTCGCGTCCGCAGTCACGTTGCCGAAGTCGCCGGCGTGATGCGAGACCGCATCGGGAGCGCCGTGAATCATGCCGGTCGGATTGAAGTGGCCGCCGGAATTCATCGCGTTGTTGCCGCAGTCGCCCTTCTCGTGAAGATGAAACCCGTGATTGCCGGGAGGAACACCAGTGAGGTCGACCTGCACTTCGACGTTGCCATCGCCGACGTCGGTGAAGTGCACCGTGCCTTTCGCCGTGCTGCCGCTCGTCGAATCGAGCGTCGCCATCGCCATGGGCGCGCGCGTGTGAGCGCAACCGAGAATGAGAAGGCCAGAGGCAAAACCGATCCAGAGTTTTCTCATAGTGCGGCGAACGATATCACTGTGACCAGGCCGCAATGCGTCTGGCGAGCGCGCCGAGCCGGCCGGCGCCCAGATTTTCGTAGTACTGCGACGCGGCCTTCGACACCGAATCGGCGAGCGAGGGATACGCGGAGACGAGCTGCGCGAGCTCGCCGATCTTCATGCCTTTCGTTCGCGCGACGACGATCTCTTCGATGAGCGTCGACGCATTCGGGCAGAAGGCGTGAGCGCCGAGGATGCGGCCTTTTCGGTCGCAGATGAATTTGACGAAGCCGCGCGGCGCGCGCTCGACGATCGCGCGGTCGACGTCGCGCATGTCGACACTGTAGATGCGAATCGCGTCGCTTTCTGTGCGCGCCTCCGGCTCCGTCAGGCCGATGTGCCCGACTTCGGGATCGGTGTAGACGGCCCAGGGAATCTCGCGATAATCGACGGCCGAGCGTCCGGGGAAGAGCATGTTGCGCACGAGCTTGACCGCTTCGTACGCCGCGACGTGCGTGAACTGCAGGCCGCCGTGAACGTCGCCGCAGGCCCAGACGCGCGGCGAAGTCGTCTGCAGATATTTGTTCACGATAATATATGATGATTTTGTCTGCACGCCGGCGGCGTCGAGGCCAAGGTCCTCGATGTTGCCGCGGCGGCCGGAGGCGACGAAGATCGATTCCGCGTTCACCGCGCGCGTCTCGCCGTCCTTTCGCTCGACGTGAAGCGCGCTGGTTTCCACATGCGTCGCCGCGAAGCCGGTGAGGATCTCGACCCCTTCGTCGCGCAGAAGCTGACGCACGGCATCGATCGCATCGGGATCTTCTTTCGACAGGATGTCGCTGCCCGCTTCGACGATCGTCACCTCCGCGCCGAGGCGGCGAAAGATCTGCGCGAACTCGACGCCGATCGGTCCGCCGCCGAGGATGGCGACCGATCGCGGGATCGAGTCCTGTTTCAGAAACGACGCATGGTCGAGGAAGTCTGTCCGGCCGCCGATCGGCGGGACGCTGGTCCTCGATCCGGTGGCGATGACGATGTCTTTCGCTTCGAGCCGGCGGCCGTTGACTTCGACCTCCTTCGGCGATGTCAGCCGCGCGATGCCTTCGATGACCTCGATGCCGAGCTTGCGAAAGCGTTCGGGATCGTCGGCTTTGCCCGCCTCGCGCTGCGCGCTGCGCATCGATCGCATGACCGACGGGCCGTCGATCGCAGGTTCGTGCGGCGCGAGCCCGAAGGCATCGGCGTTGCGCATCTGATGCGCGAGACGCGCCGTTGCGACGAGCGCCTTCGTCGGTACGCAGCCGGTCCAGAGACAGTCCCCGCCTAACGCGTCGCGCTCGATGAGCGCGACTTTGCGCCCGAGCCGCGCGCAGCCGGACGCGGCGACGAGGCCAGCGGTGCCGCCGCCGATCACGATCACATCGAACAATTCCGTCATGAGTTGGGCGGGTGGCGGGTTGCGGGTGGCGGGTGGGCCCCCACGCGTTACTGCCGTCGGGACCTTACATCATGTTCGATTTCGAATGGCCGCATTTCGCGGTTGCTTTTTGTGCGACCCACCCGCCACCCGCCACCCGCCGTTACAACCAACCGCGCTCGCGTGCGATGCGTGCGGCCTCGACGCGATTCTGCGCGCCGAGTTTGCTGATCGCCTCCGACAAGTAATTGCGGACGGTGCCTTCGGACAGATTCAATTCGCCGGCAATGTCACCGCTGCTTTTCCCGTCTGCGGCGAGGCGAAGCACCTGACGCTCGCGATCCGTCAGCGGATCGGGCTCGCTCCACGCCTCGGCCGCAAGCTCCGGATCGATCGCACGCCCGCCCGCGTGCACGCGGCGGATCGCGTTCGCGAGCTGCTCGGCCGGCGAATCCTTCAGCAGATATCCGGCCGCGCCGGCGTCGAGCGCGCGGCGAAGGTAGCCGGATCGCGCGAACGTCGTCAGGATGATCACGCGCGTTGTCAGGCCCTCCGCGCGAACCGCGGCGGCGAGCTCCAGGCCCGTCATCTTCGGCATCTCGATGTCGGTGAGCAGCACGTCAGGGCGCTCGCGCTTCACGAGCCCGAGCGCTTCGGCTCCGTCGCGCGCGCGGGCGACGACTTCGATGTCGCTTTCGATGTCGAGCAGCGCCGCCAGCGCACCGAGGAGCATCGCCTGATCCTCGGCCACGACGACTCGGATCACGCAGAGCGCTCCATCGCGCGCTCGATGGGCACGTTGATCGTCAGCGTCGTTCCGCGCGACGTGTCGCGATGCAACGTTCCGCCGAGCGCCGCGATGCGCTCACGCATGCCGATGAGGCCGAATCCTTCGGCCTCGCCGCTTCCGTGGCCGTCGTCGGCGATCGTCAGCCGCACGTCGCGATCGGCGCGCGCGAGGCGAATGTCGCAGCGTGCGGCGCCGGAGTGGCGCACGACGTTGGTCACGGCCTCGCGGACGGCGAGCGCGAGGATCGTCTCGATCGACGGCGCGAGCGAAATCGATTCGACATCGATTCTGCATTCGATGCACGCCGCGCGCAGCATCTCTTTCGCGCCGGCGATTTCGCCTGCGAGCCCGCCGGCGCGATAGCCGCCGACGGCCTGCCGCACCTGCGTGAGCGCCTCGCGCGAGATGCGCTCGACGTCGCGGATCTCGTCGCGCGCGCGCAGCGGATCGCGGTCGGCGAGCTTCGACGCGAGCTCGGACTTCAGGATGATCAGCGAGAGCGTGTGGCCGAGGAGGTCATGCAGGTCGCGGGCGATGCGCTCGCGCTCCGCGACTTTCGCGAGCCGCTCGATCTCTTCCTGCGCCAGTCGAAGCCGCGCGTTCGATCGATCGAGCTGGCTGTAATGCGCGTTCACGGCGCCGACCAGCGCGATGAACACGAGCGGCCACACGGCGTTCCAGACGTCGACTCGAAAGTAGGCGATCTCCGCCACGGTCACCAGCTCGATGACGACCATGATGCGCAGGGCGAGGCCGCCGGAGCGCGTGTGGCCGGCGAACGCGGCGGCATACACGAAGAACGTTCCGGCGCCGGGATTGAACGGGTAGTAAATGAGGCCGAGGAGCGTGATGGCGGCGATGACGATGTACAGATCGCGGCCGCTCACGCGATAGCCGCGGAAGTAGAGCGGAAGAAAAATCGCGAGACCGGCCGCGGTGGCGATCCATTCGGCGACGGAAGTGTGCGGCTTCGCGGCCGGGTACAGCATGAAAAACGACAGGTAGATCAGCCAGACGTAACTCGTCCAGCCGTGAGTGCTGCTGTGGTCTGTCGCGGGCATGCGCCTATTGTCCTCTTACTTCAGCTTCAGCTCGTCGATTTGAAAATCGGCGCTGCCCGAAGGGGGGCCGCCGAAGAGAATCGCCTGCACGTCCTTGCCGTCGACTCCGAAATCGGACCAGCGGATCCTGATCTCGCTCCAATCGGCGCCGGCGTGAACCGGCGTGATCCGCGGGATCCGGCCGGTGCTCAGCGAGAACAGCATCAGGCGGACCTCGACGTCGCCTTTCGCGAAAAACGAGAAGCCCTGTTTTGACGAAAGGTCGGCCGGCCGCATCGGCGTCGAGCCGAGAAAGACCATCGCACCCGCCCACGGGAACGCGGCGCCCGCTTTCGTTACGGTGTGAATGCGAAGCGATTTCGACGTGCCGTTCGCGCCGCCATCGACGACGTTCATCGTCGCGGCCGACGTGCCGCCGATCATGCTGTCGGTCGAGATCGTCCACGTGCTCCCGATTTGCGCGTCGGGCGTTCCCGATTCGAACGTGCTGACGACGCCGGATGCGAGCTTGTCCGCCGGGACACTCTCGACCATCGATTGCGCTTCTTTCGTCTCTTTCTCGTGCGGAAGCGGCACGCCGTTTTTCCAGATCGCGACGATGTCGCGCGTCGCGAGGATGTCCGTCGTCGGATCGCCGTTGACGAGAACGAGATCGGCGCGGAGGCCCGGCGCGATGCGGCCGCGATCGTTCAGGTGAAAGACGCTCGCGGGAGTCGACGTCGCCGCGCGAAGAGCTTCGACCGGCGTGAGGCCGGCCTTGACGAGGAGCTCGAGCTCGCGATGGAGGCTCGCGCCGTGCGTCGTGCCGGGATTTGGCGCGTCGGTGCCGGCCAGGATCGGCACGCCGGCGGCTTTCAATTCGCGCACCGCGGCCATGGCGTTGTCGATGTTGTGCGGAGTTGCGGCGCGAAACGGAAATGATCCTTTCAGCGACGCAGTCTCGCTCGCGTTCAGATACGGCTGGATTCGCGGATCGGTCGTGAGCGATGCGCCGGTGGCGACGCCGGCCGCGCTCTCGTTGACGCCGAGGGTCGGAACGACGAACGCGTGATGCGCTTTGACGAAACGGCCGAATTCCGGATCGGGCGGGACATCGTTGAAGACGTGCGCGAGTCCGTCGGCGCCGGCCTCGATCGCGTCGCGCGCGTACTGCAGCGTGGAGATGTGCACGAGGGTCATCTTGCCGCGCTTGTGCGCTGCCGCGATGAGCGCCGTGAGATCGGACTTCGTCAGCGTGTTGAACTTCAATCCGTACGCACTGCCGTTGTCGTAGATCAGCTTGATGTAGTCCGACCCCTCGGCGATGCGCGCGTCGACGAAGGCCTGCGGATCGGAGCCGGGCGTGTAAACCGGGATGGGGAAGTATTCGGTGCCGTGACCGCCGGCGACGGTGACAAGCGTGTTCGCGGAGACGAGATCGGCGCGGTCTGGTGCGCCGCCGTTTTTCTGCTCCGCTTTGAGCTTCTGCGCGAGATCGGCGGGCATGAACATGTCGAGCTCCGTCGTCACGCCGAAGCGGAGCGCACGCTCGAGAGCGCCGGGGAAGACGTGCGTGTGCGCATCGATCAGACCCGGCAGAAGCGTCTTGCCGCTGCCGTCGATGACCGCGGCGCCGTCGGGGATTTTGTTCGATGCCGCGATGCCGTGCTCGCTGAACACGACCGTCGCGGATGGGATCACGCTGTTGCCGTCGAACACGCGAACGTTACGAATTGCGGTGACGGCTGCCAAAAGAGCTATCGTTATCACGATGATTAACCGTATACCTTTCCCTCGTCCCGGCGATAGGCGATCGTTGCCCCGGCGAGAAACAGCGCGGTGAATCCGAGGAGCACAGTGATGTGCGGCGCGGCCGAGCCTTTCGCTGCACCGGTCGCGATCAGCGCGAGCCGGCCGAGGTGGTACGGCGGCAGCGCGGGCGCAATCTTCTGAAGAAACTTCGGCATGACTTCGATCGGGATCCACAGCCCCGACAGAAACGACATCGGCAGGTAGACGGCGTTGACGATCGCCGGAGCGGAGTTCGGTCCGGCGGCGTAGCCGATCATCAGTCCCATCGCGCAGAACGGCAGCGCACCGGCGACGAGCGCGACGAACAGCTCGGGCCATACGCCCGCACTGAAATGAACGCCGCCGAGAAACACGGCGAGGAGCGAGAGGCAGACGACGATGATCGCGCTGAACAGCAGCGCCATGCCGAGCTTGGCGCCGAACCAGGCGGAAAGCGGCATCGGCGTCGCGCGCTTGAGGCTCAGCCATCCCTGACCGCGCTCGATCGCGACGCTCACGCCGAAGCCGAAGAGCGACGCGCCGATCACGCCGAACGCGCCGTACGTGGCGAGCAGATACGCCGCGGCGCCTTTCTGTCCGAACGCGACGGCGAAGAAGAGATAGAACATCAGAGGGAAGGCGAGCGTCGGAATGACGTACGCCGGCAGACGGAACATTTTCAGGAACTCCGATTTGAATTCGAGCCAGTGAATGCGCAGCATTACGCGACCTCCTTCGTGAGCGTGAGAAATGCGTCTTCCAGACCGGCGCTGCTGATTTCGAGATTCGACAGCGCGCGATCGCGCGCGAGCAGCTCGCGGATGACCGCTTCGCTGTTGGACGTGAGGATCTCAGTGGTTGCGCCGTCGCGATGGACTTTCGTCACGAACGGCAGCGTGGAAAGCTCGGGCTCCGCGAGCGACGTCGAGCAGCGGATCCGCTTTCCCGACACCCGCGCCTTGATCTCGGCCGGCGACCCCTCGGCGATGACGTGCCCGCGATCGATCACGATGATGCGATCGGCGAGCGAGTCGGCCTCCTCGAGGTAGTGCGTCGTGAGCAGCACGGAGCCGCCTTTGCCGACGAAGCGGCGGATCTCCTCCCAGATCGCCCGCCGCGCGTCGACGTCGAGGCCGACGGTCGGCTCGTCGAGGATCAGCAGATCGGGCCGGCCGCAGATCGCGAGCGCGAAGAGCATGCGCTGCCTCTGGCCGCCGGAGAGCTCGCCGAAAAGGCGGTGCTCGAGTCCGCGAAGGCCTGCGAGCGACATCACGTCGTCGAGCGCGAGCGGATTCGGGTAGTAGCTTGAAAAAAGCTCGACGTGCTCGCGCACACGAAGCGTTTCCGGCACGCGTCCCACCTGCAGCATCGCGCCGGTGCGCACGCGATTGCGCGACTCGCGCGGATCGAGGCCGAAGACGCGCGCTTCGCCGCGGTCGAGGCGTGTCAGGCCGAGGAGCGAACGGACCGCGGTGGTCTTGCCGGCGCCGTTCGGGCCGAGCAGCGCGACGAGCTCTCCCCCCTCGATGGAGAAGCTGACGTCGTCGAGGGCGGTCGTCCGGTCGAATCGTTTGGTGACGTCCCTGAGTTCTGCTGGTTTGTTCATGCCGCCATGATCGGTTCGGGCGGCGGCAGATCGGCACTGGAGAACGTCAGAAGATCGGCATGACAAGTGTCATGAATGAATGGAGCACCGGCTTCAGCCGGTCCCGGCTAAAACTCCATGACGTTCCCGGCTGAAGCCGGGGCTCCATGACGCTGGTCGCTAAAGATGCATGGGGTTCCCGGCTAAAGCCGGGGCTCCATCACGCGATGTAGACCGTCACCTTTCGGCGGCGCGGGCCATCGAGCTCGATGAAGTAGATGCCCTGCCACGTGCCGAAGATCAGCTTGCCGGCGCGGTACGGCCAGGAGAGCGATGTGCCGATGAGCATCGACAGAAAGTGTGCGTCGGAGTTGCCCTCGCCGTGTTTGAAGCCGACCTTGGGGACGAGCGCGCGAAGCGCTTTGGTGAGGTCAGCGGGGACGTCGGGATCGGCGTTTTCGTTGACGGAGATCGCGCAGGTGGTGTGCGGCGTGACGATCGTGCAGATGCCGTCGCCGCCCGTCAGCTCGGCGAGCGCGCTCTGGACCTCGTCGGTGATGATCAGGATCTCTTCGCGTGCGCTCGTCGAGACGGTGAAGGTTTTCTCGCGCATGAACAGCCCTCTCCCGTCGGGTAAAGGGCACTCGAGCCTACGCTGCGACTGCTTTTCGTTCTCCCTCTTCCTCGACCTGAATGCGCATGCCGTAGAACGAGCGATAGACGAAGACGATCGAGATGAGCAGGAAGATCACCGACAGAACCCACGTCAGCGCGCCCTGTCCGGCTTTCGTCATCTCCACCGCGAGCTCGACGGCGAGAAGTCCGAAGAGCGTGGTGAATTTGATAATCGGATTCATCGCGACCGAAGAGGTGTCCTTGAAGGGATCGCCGACGGTGTCGCCGACGACGGTCGCCGCATGAAGCGGTGTTCCTTTTTCTTTCAGCTCGACCTCGACGACCTTCTTCGCGTTGTCCCATGCGCCGCCCGCATCGGCCATGAAAATCGCCTGGAACAGACCGAAGAGCGCGATCGAGATCAGGTAGCCGATGAAGAAGAACGGCTCGAAGCAGGCGAAGGCGAGCGTGGCGAAGAAGACGCAGAGGAAGATGTTGAACATGCCCTTCTGCGCGTACTGCGTGCAGATCTCGACGACTTTCTTCGAATCGGCGACCGAGGCTTTTTCGGCGCCGGTGTCGAGCCGGATGTTGCGCTTGATGAATTCGACGGCGCGATAGGCGCCCGTGGAGACGGCCTGCGTTGCGGCGCCGGTAAACCAGTAGATCATCGCGCCGCCCATGATGAGGCCGAGGAGGAACTGCGGATGGAGGATCGAGAGCTTCTCCATGTTCGTTGTCAGGCCGTCGGTGAGCATGACGATGATGGCGAAGATCATCGTGGTTGCCCCGACGACCGCGGTGCCGATCAGCACCGGCTTCGATGTCGCTTTGAACGTGTTGCCGGCGCCGTCGTTCGCCTCGAGGAAATCCTTCGCGTTGGCGAACGAGGGGCGGAAGCCGAAATCGCGCTGAATCTCGTCTTCGATTCCGGGGAGCGTCTCGATCGTCGAGAGCTCGAACACGGACTGGGCGTTGTCCGTCACCGGCCCGTACGAATCGACGGCGATCGTAATGGGGCCCATGCCGAGGAATCCGAAGGCGACGAGGCCGAAGGCGAAGACGGCCGGGGCGATCATGATGCCGGCAGGGAACGATGTGGAGACCCAGGCGGCGATGCCCATGAGAATCGCGATCACCAGTCCGAGCCAGTACGCGCTGAAGTTGCCTGCGATGAAGCCGGAGAGGATGTCGAGCGATGCGCCGCCTTCGCGCGCCGAGATCACGATCTCGCGGACGTGGCGGGACTCGGTCGAGGTGAACACCTTCACGAACTCCGGGATGATCGCGCCGGCGAGGGTGCCGCAGGTGATGATCGTCGACAGCTTCCACCACATCGTGGTGTCGCCGGCGAGGCTGGGGATCAGCAGCCAGGACATGACGTACGTGACGGCGATCGAAACGATGGACGTGATCCAGACGAGCGTGGTCAGCGGCGCTTCGAAGTTGAAGCTGTCGGCGTTGCGGAACCGCGCCGAGGAGAGAGCGGAATTGATCGCGTACGAAACGCCGGCGGTGATGATCATCAAGATGCGCGCGGCGAAGATCCAGACGAGGAGCTGCGTCTGCACGATGGGACTCGCAACGGCGAGCAGGATGAACGTGATGAGCGCGACACCGGTGACGCCGTAGGTCTCGAAGCCGTCGGCGGTGGGACCGACCGAGTCGCCCGCGTTGTCTCCGGTGCAGTCGGCGATGACGCCCGGATTCCGCGCGTCGTCTTCCTTGATGTTGAACACGATCTTCATCAGATCGGACCCGATATCGGCGATCTTCGTGAAGATGCCACCGGCGATGCGGAGGGCGGCAGCGCCGAGCGACTCGCCGATCGCGAACCCGATGAAGCACGGGCCGGCGTAATCGCGCGGGACGAACAGCAGGATGATCAGCATCATCACGAGCTCGGTCGAGATGAGAAGCATGCCGATCGACATTCCCGACTTCAGCGGAATCGTGTACGTGGGGTAGGGCTTGCCGGCGAGCGATGCGAACGCGGAGCGCGAATTCGCGAACGTGTTGACGCGCATTCCGAACCAGGCCACGCCGTAGCTGCCGAGGATGCCGATAACGCTGAAGAGGACGATGATGGCGACGCGTGCGGCGTCGTAGTGCCGCAGCGCGCCGAAATAGATCACCATGATCACGGCGATGAACACCCACAGAATGCCAAGAAACTTTCCCTGCGTGATCAGGTACGTCTTGCACGTCTCATAGATCAGCTCCGAGATCTCGCGCATCGAGCGATGGACGGGAAGGTTCTTGAGCTGGACGTACATCACCAGCCCGAACACTCCGCCGAGAATGCAAACCAGGATTCCGGCGAGCAGCAGCGTCTGACCCGAAACGCCGAGAAACGAGACCGAGCTCAGGTCCGGCAGGATCAGGTTCGCCTCGCTGCGCGCCTCCGCAGTGTGCCCGTTCCCCTGCGCGAGTGCGGCTCCGGCGATGCAGACCACAATCGCCAGGACCAGCGCACGCATGATCCATGACTTCATAGTTCCTCCGTGGGTGCGGTGAAAAAGCCCCGCCGGAAAACACACCGGGGGCATTGGGGCGCGGATTGTAGCATGGCGAGCGGCGAGCGGCGGGCAGCGAGAAGGGTGAATCCTCGCTCGCCGCTCGCTCGGAAAAAAAGGGCGCTCCTCGATTTCGAAGGAGCGCCTTCGTCACAGCTATGCGTTCGCGCGGACGTGAATCTCGACGCGGCGGTTCTGCTGACGGCCCGACGGCGTGCTGTTCGTCGCGACCGGCTGGCTCTCGCCAAAGCCGAGCGTCTGCATCTGTGCGCCGTCGACGCCGATCGTCTCGAGATAATCGGCGACG
The DNA here is from genome assembly GCA_035516895.1 of Thermoanaerobaculia bacterium. Lineage (GTDB taxonomy): Bacteria > Acidobacteriota > Thermoanaerobaculia > Gp7-AA8 > Gp7-AA8 > Gp7-AA10. Next base: position 10,924 of record DATIZY010000008.1, read on the forward strand.
GAGTCCGCTCGACGGACCGACAGCCGCTGGTTGTAGGAAGCGGAGCCGATCGAGTCGGTGAAGCCCTCGATCTGCAGCGTCTCGTTCGGGTACTGCTTGAAGACGCTCGCCATCTGCTGCAGCGCGTCGCGCGATTCCGGACGCAGCGCAGCGGAGTCGAAGTCGAACAGAACCTGGTTCTGCACGGTGACGTTCAGCTGATCGGGCGCGGTGCGGGTCACGTCGACGCCCTGAATCTGACGGAGCTGCTGCTCCTGTTTGTCCATCATGTGGCCGACGATCGCCCCCGCCGCAGCGCCGACGACGCCGCCCACGACGGCGCCGCGTGTGGTCGTATGACCTTTGTGCCGTCCGATGAGCGCACCGGCGATGGCGCCGGCGACGCCGCCGATGACGGCGCCTTTCTTTGTCTTTGCGTTGTTGTTCGCGGTCTGCGCAAAGAGGGGCGCGGCCGCAAACATCACTGCCATGAGTGTGGCGATGAGTTTCTTCATGTTGTCCCCCTTGGTTGCGGTCGATGTGCTCGCAACTCGAATGCCATTGGTCCAAATAATCGCGGACGAGGCTGCCGCATGCGGTGTACGATTCGCCGCGGTGAACGAGGACCTGCCGCTGCTGAGGGTGCTCCACAAGATGCTGCAGGACAGCGACTTGCCGTTTCGCGACTTCATGGAAGTCGCGCTCTATCATCCGGAGTACGGCTATTACTCGAGGCGAGTGCAGCGGGCCGGAAAGGAAGGCGATTTCGTCACTTCTCCAACTCTCAGCCCGCTTTTTTCGTGGACGTTGCGACGGGTCATTCGCGAATTCACGAGCCGCGTGGCGGGCGGGATGACCTCGGTCGTGGACGCCGGCTGCGGCGACGGTTCTCTCATCCATTCTCTATATGGTGAGCGAGGGGTGGAGTACTTCGGCGTCGACCGCTTCCCGCCGCCGGACGGCTTTCGCGAGGTGCGCGATGTTCCACGCAACGACGCGCAGATCATCATCTGCAATGAGCTTTTCGACGCGCTGCCGTTCGCGCGCGTCGTTCAACGCGATGAGCATCTGCACGAGTTGTGGGTCACGGAGCGCGACGGGCATCTCGACTGGAGCGAGCACGAAGCGGAATCGAAATACGAGGACTACTTCGCGGGGCGAGGCGTCGAGCTCGCTGACGGCCAGTTTGCCGACGTCTCACTCGATTGGGAGGCGGTGTGCGATGACATCTGTCGCTCCGTCACGCGCGGCCTGATCCTGACGTTCGACTACGGCTATCCGCAGAAGGAGCTTTTCTCCAGCCGCACGCGCCGCTTCGGGACGGCTGCGGCGTACGCGAATCATCGGGTCTCGCGCGATCTCCTCGCGGATCCCGGCGAACAGGATCTCACCGCGCACATCAACTTCGCCGATCTGCAGCGCGCCGGAGAGCGGAACGGATTCGCGACGCTCTTCTTCGACCGGCAGGCGAAGTTTCTTCTCGCCGCCGGCGCAACCGAGCACGAGCTCTTCAAGCCGCTCGAGGAGATTGCGACCGACGACCCCGTCCGACTCCGCGAAGAGCGCGAGAACGCGCGGCGCCTCGTGCTGCCCGACGGAATCGGCGAAGACATTCGCGTGCTCGTAATGGGGAAAGGCGTGCCGGTGGACGGGTGGTCGTTCCAGCGGAAGATGTTTTGAGGCGCGGTTGCGCCCGCGCTACGAGCGCAGGCGCATGACCGCGATGAATCCAGCCGCGAGTGCGAGCAGCAGCAGCATCCACGGTGACAGCATCGGGATGTCAGCGGCTGCGATCACGTTGACCGTCGCCGTCGCGCTGTCGTTCGCCGGATTCGAGTCGGGATTCGACGACGACACCGTCGCCGTATCCGAGACCGTTCCTGGCGTTGAAGGGAGATCGATGGTCAGCGAGATCGTCGCCGATGCGCCACTCACGAGCGTGCCGATGCTGCAGGTGACGGTCGTAGTGCCGCTGCACGTTCCCTGCGTCGGCGTCGCCGAGGTGAATGTCGCGCCGGCCGGGAGAACGTCGGTAACGGTGACCGCTGTCGCATCGACGGCGCCACGGTTGTTCACGACGATCGTGTAGGTGATCGGCTGCCCGGTTCCGTATGGGGCCGCCGACGGTGTGTTGGTGATCGAGAGGTCGAGCGTCGCGAAGGAGACGACGATCGAAGCCGACGTGCCGGTGATCGGCGGCGTCACGGTGTCGGTCGCGACGATCATCTGGTTGCCTCCGGTGTTGAGCGTCGCCGGGAACGTGCCCGCGCCGTTCGTCAGTGTGGAATTTGCCGGGAGCGCCGCCGCTGAGTCGCTGCTCGTGAAGTGCACGCTGCCCGCGTATGTCGTGGCGACGTTGTTGAACGCATCGAGAGCGTTGACGGTGAAATTGAACGGCGCGCCTTGCGTGACGGCCGGCGGCGCGGTGACGCTGAAGTGATCCGCTGTCGACGCGTTCACCATGATGCTGTTCGACGTGCCGCTGATGGTGGCGTTGACGGTATCGGTCGCGCTGATCGTCTGCGCGCCGGCGGTACGCAGCGTCGCCGGGAATGTGCCCGTGCCGCTGGTCAGGGTCGTATTGGCCGGCAGGGTTGCGGCGCCGTCGGTACTCGTGAAGTGTACGGTCCCGCTGTAGCCGGTCGCGACGTTGTTCGATCCGTCGAGTGCCGTCACGGTGAAGTTGAACGCACTGCCCGCGGTTGTCGATGCGGGCGCGGTGACGGTGAAGCGCGTTGCGGCACCGGCACTGACGGCGATCGCGTTCGAGGTGCCGGTGATCGACCCGGTCACCGTATCGGTTGCGGTGATCGTCTGGTTGCCCGCGGTCTTCAGCGTCGCTGAGAAGGTGCCGATGCCGGCGGTCAGCGTCGAATTCGCGGGGAGCGTCGCCTGGGCGTCGGAGCTCGTGAACTGGACCGTTCCTCCGTACGTCGTGTCGACGTTGTTGAGTCCATCGAGCGCCTTAACGGTGAAACTGAAGGACGATCCCGCGGTCGCCGTCGCCGGGGCCGTGACCGTGAAGTGCGTTGCCGCCGAGGAGACGACGACGAGCTGCAGCGAGTTGATGCCGAGCGCGAACTGCGCGTCGAGCCCCGGCGCGAGATTCGTGTACGTGAAATCGCCGGAGCTGAACGTCGTGCCCGCGGTGAACGTGGCGAGCGTGTACGTTGCCGGATGGCCGCTGCCCTGGAAATCGAACTTGAATGTCGGACCGCTGCCTTTGGTGAACGCACCGGTGATTGCCAGCTGGTCCGACGTCGTGTCGGTGTTACTGAGCTCGAAGTTCGCGGTCACGGCGCCGGTTGAGGAGCCGTTCCACGTGACGCCGCCGCCGACTGTGAGCGTTCCGATGCTCGCTCCCGGAGCGATGATTCCGTTGTCCTGAACCGTCACGCTGCCGGGGATCGAGCCGGTGCCGCCGAGGGTCGCGCCCGAGGCGACGGTGACGTTGCCGGTGCCGCTGCCTGCGGTTGCGTTCACGAGTACGGTGCCCGCGTCGACGTTCGTGCCGCCGGTGAAGCTGTTGGTCGTCGTCAGCGTCATCGTTCCGGTGCCGGCCTTCGTGACGGCGAACGTCGGACCGGCGAGCGTGCCGGGGAAGGTGATCGCGCCGCTGGAGCCGAACGTCGTGTTCGCAGTCATCGACGTCGGATCGTGGAAGGTCTGGGCGCCGGTGGTGGTGACGCCGCCCCCGCCGATGGTCGTCGTTCCGGCGGCGTCGGTGGTCAGGCTGGTCAGCGCGGTCGTTGCGCCGACGGCTCCTCCGAACGACGTCGCCCCCGCGGTGTTCGCCGTGAGGCCGAATGCGCCGTCCAATGTTGCGCCGAAGAAGATGTTGCCCGCGCCCGTGCTCGTGAGATTGTCATTTGCGCCGAGGGTGACCGGATCGTTGTAGCTCTGCGCGCCGGTGGTGGTGACGCCGCCCCCGCCGATGGTGGTCGTTCCGGCGGCGTCGGTGGTCAGGCTGGTCAGCGCGGTCGTTCCGCCGACAATGCCGGCGAACGAGGTGACTCCGGCGGTGTTCGCTGTTAGGCCGAACGCGCCGTTGACGGTGTTTGCGAAGGTGATGGCGCCGCTGCCGGTGCTGGTGAAGGACGTGTCCGCGCCGAGCGTCACCGGGTCGTTGAACGTCTGGTTGCCGGCGGTCTGGACGCTGCCTCCGTTGATGACCGTAGAACCGGGAGCGTCTGTGGTGAGATCCCTGAGGTCTGAGCCTGAACCGACTATTACCGCACCGTCGAACGTGGTCGTACCTGCGGTGTTGACGGTCAGCGATGAGCCCGAGGCGTTTACGGACCGGACTACACTTCCGAACGTGATGTTTCCGCCCGAGCTACTCGTCAGAGCGTGGGGTATGCCCCCCGAGAGAAAAGTATTGCCGTTGTATGTCTGCGAGCCGCTCGTGGTGATGTCGGCCCAAATGGTGGCACCAGCGTTGACGGTGATGCTCGTGAGCGGCGTCGTTGCGCCAACCTGCCCATGAAACGTTAGCTCAGCCGGCGAATTCACCACGAGGCTGAATGCCCCGTCCACAGTCCCGAGGAGGTTAATGCCTTTGGGGCCACTGGTGAGAGAGGTCAGTGTCGTATCCGCGCCTAACGTCACGGCGCCTTGGTAAACCTGCTCGACGTACGTAGTCACGCTACCGCCGCTGATCGCGGTCGTGCCTGCTGCGTACGTGACAATGTCGATGAGCGCAGATGTTCCACCGACCGCGCCGCCGAACGTTGTCGTGCCGGCCGTGTTCGCGGCTAGGGCGTGCGTGCCGTCAATCGTGCTGGCGAATGTGAGATTGCCGCTGGCGGTGCTCGTCAGTAGCGCATCCCCGCCTAACGTCAGGGCGTCGTTGTAAGTCTGCGCGCCGGTCGTGGTTACAAAACCGCCGCTGATCGCCGTCGTGCCTGCTGCGTCCGTGGTAATGCTGGCGAGCGCAGATGTTCCACCGACCGCGCCGCTGAACGTCGTCGTGCCGCCGGTATTCACGGAGAGGCTATGCGGGAAATCGAGCGTGCTGCCAAACGTGATGTTGCCGTTGCCAGAGCTCGTCAGCGTGGTGTCGGCGCCGAGGACTGCCGGACCGCTGTAGGACTGTCCTGCGGACGTCGTGAGCGTCGATGAGAGGTTGAATGTGACCTGCGCGCCGCCGGTCACCGCCAGCGCTCCGCTGCCGCTGTTCAGGTTGAGAGGAGCGTTGAGATGCACGCCCTCCGTCGAAGTTCCGTTGATCGTGAGGCCGACATTGAAATCCGTCTCCACCCCCGGGGCGACTTCGATGACGTTCATCGAACCGAGGTTGATCGTGAGCGAGTTCGTCGGCACCGTGAACGACGTGAATTCGAAGTTGTTATTCGTGTCGCGCAGTTGGACCGTGTTGTTGCCGGTCGTTCCGTCGTCTTCGAGCTCGGCGAAGACATTGCCGGCGGGAAAGTTGAACACCGCGTCTGCGGCAGTCCCGCTGTTGGATAGCGGCTCGAGGCCCGTGTAGCGAATGACGCTGCCGTCGAGCGTCACCGATCCGTCGTGCGCGTTCGTGTAGTCGTACACCACCTTTTTGAAATTGCCCCCGACGATCTCCAGCACATCGCCTCGAGCGGTGACCTGATCGCCGCCGTTGAACGTGATGCCCCCAGGCGGGACGGGATTGCCGTTGGTGAAGTCGACCGTCAGCGTGTCATCGCCCGCCGATCCCTCGATCACCACCTCGGACGTCGCCGTCACGGAACGATGGGCGAGAACGCCGCGATCGTCCTGCAGCACGATCTCGTCCGCGTTGCGCTGCAGGCGAAGGTGCGCCCGTCCGGTGCGCGCGGTCGCCGCGGCGGACAGCGGCGCAATCGTTTCCTGCGACACGCCGACAACCGGCATCGTCAACAATGCAACGACAAAGACGGACCGAGCGACCGTTCGGTGCACCAGCGCCTCGCCTCCAAAATGTGATTACTGGATTGCCAGCAGCCGCATTGTAATAAGCTTGGGCTCACAACCGTATCCGCTGTTTAGCGGATCATTGGATATTCATGCATGAGCGGAACGCAGGCGTCCGCCTAGTACGCCTCGCGCAGGAAGCGGCGGAAGCCGCCCCGGCCGATCCCGAACGCGCTCTTCGTTTGGCGCTCGGCAAACTCGCCGACTGGATCGGAGCGTCCAACGCCTACTGGGTCGCCGCGGTGCGCGAACTCCGCTGGCCGCGGCGCGACCCGATGCTCGGCTGGCGCACGCGTGAAGTCGTCTATCTGCGCGACCACGCCGCAATGATCCGCCGCACGCGCGAAATGGTCGGCCGCATCCACAAAGGCGAAATCGATCTGGCGACGGAGGCCAACGTCCGCCGCGCCGGAGAGACGCGCTGCTTCCTCCGTCACGAGCTCGTTCCGGACGAGATCTGGAATCGCAGCTGGATCGCCAACGAGTTTCAGATTCCCCGCGGGATCCACGATCAGCTGGTCAGCGCGCATCCGACGGGAGACAACCGCGAATCCTATTTCGGCCTGGTGCGCGGCGCGCGCGACGCGAGATTCGATGCCGGGGAACGCGATCTCCTTCTGCTTTTCACCGAGGCGAGCGTGCTGTTCCAGGAGCGGCTGATGTTTTTCCGCGGATGGACCGCGAACGTCCCTCTCACCGAGCGCGAGCGCGACGTCCTGCGAGAGCTCACGACCGACCGGACGGAAAAAGAGATCGGCGCGAGCCTTCAGATCGGCGAGCGCACGGTGCATCAGCACGCGACGACCATCTATGCGAAGCTCGGCGTGCGGGGCCGCTACGGACTGCTCGCCGCAGAACCGTGAGTGGACTCTGAATTTCGAATTTCGAATGAAGAAGCCCTCCGCCCACCGAAACGACCTTCTTCATTCTTCATTCTTCATTCTTCATTCGAAATTCGAAATTCTTCAGTGTTTGCTTGTGTAGTTGACTCCCACGCTCCACCCTTTACAATTACCGGCGGTCTCTCGCGACCAGCACAACATATATGGCCAACTACTCAGTGCTGCTGGTAGCTGCGCTCATCGTTCTCTCCGTTCCGGTTCTGACGCTCTTTATCCTCGCGCCGCTGGTGCGTGCCTCGCGCGCGAACAAGGTGAAGCTCGAGCCGTACGAGTGCGGTGTCCCCGCGAGCTCGCTCGCGTTCGATCATCGTTTCTCGGTCCGTTATTTTCTGATTGCGGTGCTCTTCATCATCTTCGACGTGGAGACCGTCTTCCTCTTTCCCTGGGCGATCCGCTTCAAGCAACTCGGGTGGTTCGGTGCCATCGAGATGGCGGTGTTCCTTGCGATCCTGCTGATCGGTTACTACTACGCCTGGAAGAGGAAGGTTCTTACATGGGTCTGATCGAGAACCGCTTCGATTTTCCGGCGGGTTCAGCGGGCAACATCCTCACCACCAAAGTCGACAAGTTCTTCAATTGGGCGCGCAAGTCGTCGCTCTGGCCGATGCAGTTCGGCCTCGCGTGCTGCGCGATCGAGATGATGGCGGTTCTCGATCCGCGTCACGACATGGCGCGCTTCGGCGCCGAAGTCTTCCGCGCCACCCCTCGGCAATCGGACCTGATGATCGTCGCCGGCACGGTCGTGGAGAAGATGGCGCCGATCGTCCGCCGTCTCTATGACCAGATGCCCGATCCGAAGTGGGTCATCGCGATGGGATCGTGCGCGACGTGCGGCGGCCCGTACGACACCTACGCCGTCACGCAGGGAGTCGATCGCCTGATCCCGGTCGACGTGTACGTTCCCGGCTGCCCGCCGCGTCCCGAAGCGCTGATGTGGGGGCTGATGGAGCTGCAGAAGAAGATCGAGAAGATGCACGTGCTGCGCAAAGGCGGCGAATCGTACGATTTCGCCCGCGCGGCCGTGCGCGATTCGATTCGCCCCGTGCACGAGGGCCCTGCGCTGCGCATCGAACAGCTCAAGCCGGCCCCCGCGTCCGGAGTCAAGCGCGCGCCCGAACCGCCGAAGCCGAAACCGGCGCCGAAGCCTGCAGTAGCGGCTTCAGCAGGTCCTTCTGTGCAACCGGCTGAAGCCGCTGCTTCATCCGAAACAACGGCCGCGGTGATGGAAGCCGCGGCGCCGGAAGTCGTTCCCGAGGCCGGCGCTTCTCCCGCCGTTCCGTTCCACAACGAGAACCTCACGCTGCCCGAACGGATGGAGATGGCGAAAGAGGGCGATCTGAAGACGAAGCTCTTCGCGGCGATGGCGCAGACCGACTGCGGCGCGTGCGGATGGGACTGCGAGGGCTACGGCGCCGCGCTCGCCACGGGCGAGACGAACGACATTTCACTGTGCGTTCCCGGCGAAACGGAAACGCTCGACATGCTCAAGCAGCTCATGGAAGAGGCGGGGAAGGAGTTCGAGGGAGGATAAAAAAGGACTCAGGACTCAGGACTCAGGACTCAGTCACGCCCGCCCCTTCGCAAGCGAAGAGTGCCAGGGCGGCCACTGAGTCCTCAGTCCTCAGTCCTCAGTCCTCGACTCATGGCCGAGACGACGACACCGCCAGCAGCACGAACTGCCGACGAGATCAAGCGCGATCCGCTGGTCGCCGACGCTGTCGCTCGTGTCGCCGACGCGATCACGGATGCGAAGGAATTCGCGGGCGAGATCACGCTCACGATTGCGAAAGATCGCATTCGCGACGTCGCTCAGGCATTCAAGGACGACGGCTTCACGTACCTCGTCGATCTGGCGGGACTGGACTATTCGAAGTATCCGAACTGGAAGGGCGAGCGGTTCGGCGTCGCGTACATGCTCTACTCCTTTCGCAGGAACGCGCGGATCCGCCTCAAAACGTTCACCGGCGACGCTATACCAACAGTTACTACAGTGTGGAAGACGGCCAACTGGCACGAGCGCGAGACCTGGGACATGCTCGGCATCAGGTTCGACGGCCACCCGAATCTCGAGCGCATCCTGATGTGGGAAGGTTTCAACGGCCACCCGCTGCGAAAAGATTTTCCGGTGCGCGGCATCGACACCGGCGCGCGCATTTATCCCGAGGTGTTTCCGGACGGCGGCGGACCGAAAGCGGGATCGACGGGCAAGGACGCGAAAGACGTCAACGTCTACAAAGGTGAATGGAAGCCGTACGGCACGTGGCCCGCGGCGATCGCGCCCGCGCCGAAAGCCGTCGCTGCACCGAAGCCCGCGGCGGCGCCACCTTCTCCGGCCGCGGACGGGGAAACGGAGGAAGCATGATCGATCGGTAGTTACCGGTTGCCGGTTTCCGGTTGCCAGGATGTCCTGGGAACCGGGAACCGGGAACCGGCAACCATGTTTGACGTCCACGAAATGGAAGTGAACTTCGGGCCGCAGCATCCGTCGACCCACGGCGTGCTGCGCGTTCTGTTGAAGATCGACGGCGAGCGCATCATCGATGCGAAGCCGGTGATCGGCTATCTCCATCGCGGGACCGAGAAGCTGTTCGAGAACATGCCGTATCCCGCGTGCATCCCGCACACGGACCGCATGGACTACGTCGCCTCCGCCACCAACAACCTCGGCTTCGTCGAAACGGTCGAGAAGCTGATGGGCATCACGGCGATGATCCCGAAGCGCGCGCAGCTGATGCGCGTGATGCTCTCCGAGCTGCAGCGCATCTCGTCGCATCTCCTGTGGCTGGCGACGCATGCGATCGACATCGGCGCGATGACGCCGTTCTTCTACTGCTTCCGCGAGCGCGAGCAGGTCCTCGATCTGTTCGAAGCGTATTGCGGCGCGCGCCTGACATTGAATTGCATGCGCATCGGCGGCATGCCGGACGATCTGCCGGCCGGCTGGCTCGACGATGTCGAAGCGTTCATCGGCAAGTTCGATGCGGCCGTCGACGAGTACGAAGCGCTGCTGACGAACAATCGCATCTGGAAGCGGCGGACGGTCGGCATCGGCGTGCTCTCGCCCGAAGAAGCGATCGACTGGGGCATCACCGGCCCGCCGCTGCGCGGCTGCGGCGTCGAATGGGATTTGCGGCGCGCGCAGCCGTACGAGTGCTATCCCGAGCTGCAGTTCGAGATTCCCGTCGGCAGGAACGGCGACACGTACGATCGCTACCTCGTGCGCATGGCCGAGATGCGGCAGTCGAGACGCATCCTCGAGCAGTGCATTCCCCTGATCAAGGCGACCCCGGCGGGGGAGATCAAGGCAAAGATCTCGCGCGTCATTCGTCCGCCGGAAGGGGAGGTCTACCACTCGATCGAGTCGCCGAAAGGGGAGCTCGGCTACTACATCGTCAGCGACGGGAAAACGCAGAACGCCTATCGCTGCCGCGTGCGCCCGCCGTCGTTCGTGAATCTCCAGGCGCTGCCGGCGATGGCGAAAGGACACCTCGTTTCGGATCTCGTGGCCCTGATTGGGACCATCGACATCGTGCTGGGCGAGGTGGATCGATGAAGAATTTCGAATTTCGAATTTCGAACGAAGAATTGAGAATCGCTACGCGATGGGCGGCGGGTTTCTTCCTTCGAAATTCGAAATTCGAAATTCGAAATTCGATCGGGGGCAGACGATGAACCTCTGGATGACCTATCTCGTCTGGCCCCTCGTGAAGTTCCTCGTCGCCTTCATCATCGTGCAGGTGATCGTCGCGGCGATGAACTGGGTCGAGCGACGTGCGCTCGGGTTCGCGCAGGCGCGGCTCGGACCGAATCGCGTCGGGCCTGCCGGGTTGCTTCAGATCATCGCCGACCCGGTCAAGTTTCTGCTGAAAGAAGACATCGTTCCGGCGAACGCGGAGAAGGTTGCGTACTTCCTCGGTCCCGTGCTGCCGCTGCTGCCGACGTTTCTCGTCTACTGCCTGATTCCGTTCGGGCCTTCGGGAACGTTCGTCTCCGCGCGCGTGAATGTCGCGCTGATTCTGATCCTCGCCCTCACTTCGACCGGCGTGTACGGGATCATCCTCGGCGGCTGGGCGTCGAACAACAAGTATTCGCTGATGGGCGGCCTGCGCTCGGCGGCGCAGATGGTCTCGTACGAAGTGCCGTTCGGCCTGTCGATCGTCGGCGTGCTGATGCTCTGCGGCAGCTTCGACCTCGTGAAGATCGTCGATTATCAGGCCACGAACGCGTGGAACTTCCTGCCGCAGATCGTGGCGTGCTTCATCTTCTTCGTCGCGATGAACGCGGAGAACAACCGCACGCCCTTCGATTTGCCCGAGGCGGAGTCGGAGCTCGTGGCGGGGTATCACACCGAGTATTCGGCGATGAAATTCGCGTTTTTCATGCTCGCTGAATATTCGGCGATGCTCGTCAACTGCTGCCTCATCGTCACGCTGTTCTTCGGCGGCTGGACGCTGGCGATGTTCAACATCGGCCTGACATCGCACGTCCTCCGCGGCTGGGGAATCTGGGGCGGCATCCTCGGCACCGTGATTTTCTTCATGAAGGTGATGGCCTTCATGATGGTTTACATCTGGTTTCGCGCGACGTTTCCCCGCTTCCGCTTCGATCAGCTCATGGACCTTGGCTGGAAGTGGATGATTCCGCTCGCGCTCGGAAACATCTTCGTGACCGCGATCTTCGTGCTCGTCGGTCAGGAGCGGCTGATGTACTGGATCGGCGCCGCGGCGATCGCCGCGGTCGTCTACTACCTGAAACCGAAGAGGGTGCATGCAAGTCGAGTATCCCCAGCATAAGTGGAGCGATCGCTTTCTCCTCCTCGACATGTTCGAGGGGCTGAAGACGACTCTTCGCGAGCTCTTCAAGCCGAAGGTGACGATCCGCTATCCGGAAGAGCGGCTCGATCCGGCGAGCCGCTTCCGCGGCATGTTCCGCTTCTCCTACGACCGCTGCATTGCGTGCAAGCTCTGCGCGGTGGCGTGCCCGATCGACATCATCTACATCGACGTCCACGACGAGCAGCGCGAGGTCGATGGCAAGATGAAGAAGCTGAAGGTCCTCGATCGCTATGACATCGACGTGAAGCGCTGCATGTTCTGCGCGCTCTGCGAAGAGGCGTGTCCGACGAAGCCGAAATCGATCTGGCTCACGACGAAGACCTACGAGCTGGCGACGTACGACCGCAACGATCTCTACTTCAACATGCAGCAGCTCGAGTATTGGGACGACAGGCCGGAGTACCCGGGCCTGCCTTCCGACGATGAGCCCTTAGTCCTGAGCCGCCACAGCGGCGAAGGACCCCCCGCGCTGCCGGGAGAGACGAAGTCATGAGTGGATTTCTCACCCGAACGCGCAGGGGTCCTTCGCTCCGCTCAGGACCGGGGAGCGAAGATGAGTGGATTTCTCACCCGAGCGAGCAGGGGGTCCTTCGCTCCGCTCAGGACCAGGGAGCGAAGATGAGTGGGTTTCTCACCCGAATGCGCAGGGGGTCCTTCGCTTCGCTCAGGACTCACGACGAGGAGCCACACCGATGACCCCCGCCCTCATCGTCTTCTTCATCATCGGCACGGTCGCCGTCGCATCCTCGATCCTCGTGATCGGAATGCGCAACCCCGTGCATTCGGCGCTCTTTCTTTTGCTGACGTTCCTCTGCGTCGCGGTGCTCTTCGTAATGAAGGCCGCGGAGTTCGTCGCCGCCGTGCAGGTGCTCGTCTATGCCGGCGGCATCATGGTGCTCTTCCTCTTCGTCGTGATGCTGATCAACGTCCGCCATCTGCCCGACGAGCGCGTGCTTTCGCGCTTCTGGCGCGGTGGCTTCCTCGTCGGCGCCGCGCTTTTCGTTCTCTTCGCCACGATTGTCAGGCCGGGCGTCTACCACGATCCTGTGAACAACGAGCAGGCGCTGCGCGCGACGTACCGCTACTACCACCGAAGCGTGAAGCAGCCCGACGGCACGACGGTGCGCAAGCTCTATCGCCACGGGACCGTCGTCGGCAATTCCGAGGCGGTGGGGATGGCGCTGTATCGCGAGTATCTCGTGCCGTTCGAAGTCGCCTCTGTGTTCCTGCTCGTGGCGATGATCGGCGCGATCGTCATCGGCAAGCGCGAGCTCTCCGCGGTCGAAGAGGAGACCGCGCCCGATTTCATCCTCGAGAGAGTGGAGACCGAGCACGAGGTGAAGGAGAAACTGAGTGCCTGAACACGAGAATTTCGAATTTCGAATTTCGAATGAAGAATTCAGAATCGCGCACTGGGTGGCGGGTTTCTTCATTCGAAATTCGAAATTCGAAATTCGAAATTCCATCGATGCGGAGCGTGATCATGCCTAGCACCGACGCCTATCTGATGCTGTCCGGCACTCTGTTCGCCGTCGGTCTGACCGGCGTGGTCATCCGCCGCAACATGATCACGGTGCTGATGGCGATCGAGCTGATGCTCAACGCCGTCAATGTGAATCTCGTCGCGTTCTCGCACCGCATGTCCTCGCTGGACGGCCAGGTATTCACGATTTTCGTGATCACGGTCGCGGCAGGCGAGGCAGCGGTCGGGCTCGCGATCATCATCCAGCTCTACCGGCTCCGCAGCACGATCAACGTCGATGAGGCGACGGACTTGAATGGATAGTTCAACGTCTATGCTGAGCGCAGCGAAGCATCTCCGGTGGCGCCGCGAGTCTCCAGCCTTGCGCGCGATGCGCGGCTCTTCGCTGCGCTCAGGATCAACTGAACATGGATAGTCTGCTTCTTCTGATTCCGCTGCTGCCGCTCCTGGGCGCGATCCTGAACGGCATCCGCGCGTTCGCGAAGCCGCTCGCGCCGAAGAACCGGGCGGTCACGAATTTCTTCGCGCTCGGCTCGACGGGGCTGTCAGCGATCCTCGCGGCGATCGTCGCGTTCTCATACGTCGGCACGCCGTGGGAGCACGCGTACTACACGTGGATCCCGGCAGGCATCGGCCACGTCACCGGCGGATTCCTTTCGAACTTCGTGATCGACTTCGCGCTGCGCATCGATCCCCTGTCGATCACGATGATGATGATCGTTACGTGGGTCGGTTTTCTGATCCACATCTACGCGACCGGTTACATGTCGCACGAGAGCGGCTACACGCGCTTCTTCACGTACCTCAATCTCTTCATGTTCATGATGCTGGTGCTCGTGCTGGGCGCGAACTACGTCGTCATGTTCGTCGGATGGGAGGGCGTGGGACTCTGCTCGTACCTGCTGATCGGTTTCTACTACGAGAAGAACTACGCCGCAGATGCGGGCAAGAAAGCCTTCATCGTCAACCGCATCGGCGACTTCGGCTTCATCCTCGGCATCTTCCTGATCTTCAACACATTCGGGAGCGCGAATTACTCGCAGGTGTTCGCGATGGCGAGCGCGCATCCGCTCGAGTACTCCGGCATCGCTACTGCGATTTGCCTGCTGCTCTTCGTCGGTGCGTGCGGAAAGTCCGCGCAGCTGCCGTTGTATGTCTGGCTGCCCGACGCGATGGCCGGACCGACACCGGTCTCCGCGCTGATCCACGCCGCGACGATGGTCACCGCCGGCGTCTACATGGTCGTGCGCTCGAACGTGCTGTTCCGACTCTCGCCCGTGGCGATGAGCGTCGTGGCGATCGTCGGCGCGTCGACCGCGATTTTCGCCGCGACGATCGCCCTCGTGCAGAACGACATCAAGAAAGTGCTCGCGTACTCCACGGTCTCGCAGCTCGGCTACATGTTCCTCGGCGCGGGCGTCGGCGCATTCACGGCGGCAATTTTCCACGTCATGACCCACGCCTTTTTCAAAGCGTGCCTCTTCCTCGGCGCCGGTTCGGTGATTCACGGCTGCGGCGGCGAGCAGGACATGCGCAAGATGGGCGGCCTGCGCAAGTACATGCCGCAAACGCGATGGACGATGCTCGTCGCCTGTCTGGCGATCGCCGGCATCCCGATGTTCGCCGGCTTCTACTCGAAAGACGAGATCCTCGCCGGCGCGTGGAGCTTCCATCCGGCGATCTGGTTCGTCGGCGCGTTCGGCGCCGGCCTAACAGCCTTCTACATGTTCCGGCTTTACTACATGACCTTCTCGGGAAAGTACCGCGGGGCGGATCTCGAAGAAGGCATCGAGACCTCGGAGCCGGAGCACGGCGGACACGATCTGATTCCGAGCATGCTGCATCTCGACCAGGGGGACGCGCACACCGACAAAGCTCACGGACATCATGCCGATGTGCACGCGCCGCACGAGTCGCCGCTGGTGATGACCGGCGTGCTGATGGTGCTCGCGGTGCTTTCGATCATCGGCGGATGGGTCGGATGGCCGGCCGCGTTAGGCGGGTCGCTTCCGACTCCGTTCCAGCGCTGGCTCGAGCCGGTGCTCCTGCCGCTCGGCGGACACGAGTTCCATTTCCACGAGGCCTCGATCGGCCTGGAGATCGCGCTCATGGCGACCTCGGTCACGATCGCGCTGATCGGCCTCTACCTCGCGTACCGGTTTTACAAACTCGACGAGAAGTTCGCGGTGCCGCAACGGCTCGCCGATCAATTCAAGCCCGTGTATGGCTGGCTCACGAACAAGTACTACGTCGATGAGCTCTACGACGCGACCGCGGTGCGCGGAATCGTCCTCTTCAGCCGCGGTCTATCGTGGTTCGATGCGTACATCATCGACGGTCTGGTCAATCTCGTCCGCCTCATCACCGTGTTCCTGCTCGGCTACGGGGCGTCGTTCTTCGATCGCTTCGTCGTCGACGGCGCGGTGAACGGCCTCGCGTACAGCGCGGGCGCAGGCTCGCGGATGTTCCGCAGAATGCAGTCCGGCCTCGTGCAGAACTATGCGCTCGTCATGGGCGGAGGCATCGTCATGATCGTCGTCGTCTACTTGTTTTTGAAGCCATGAAGTGCAGGGCACGGCTGCGCCGTGCCGAATCCTCGGAGCCGCCAACGGGCGTGCGGCGCAGGTTGAGGTAAGGGAGATCGGATGGACATCGGGATCTTGAACGTCGTCACGTACGTGCCGCTCCTCGGCGCGCTGTGGATCCTCTTCTTCTTCAACGACCCGAGGAGCATCCGGTGGAGCGCGACGTTTTTTGCGGCGGTCGATTTCGTTCTCTCGCTCGTTCTCTGGGCGCGCTTCGATCCGACCGCGAGCGGCGAGGCGATCTTTCAATTCCGCTGGACCCGTGACTGGATCCCGTCTCTCGGCGTGAAGTACGACTTCGGCATCGACGGCATCGCGCTGCTGCTCATTCTCCTGACGACGTTCATGGGACTGATCGCGATCTGGTCGTCGTTCAGCGCGATCCAGAACCGGCAGAAGGAGTACTACGTTCTGCTCCTGCTGCTGCAGACGGGAATGATCGGCACGTTCTGCGCGCTCGACTTCTTCCTCTTCTATGTCTTCTGGGAAGTGATGCTCGTGCCGATGTACTTCATCATCGGCATCTGGGGCGGAGCGCGAAAGCTGTACGCGGCGATCAAGTTCTTTCTCTACACCCTCGCGGGTTCGGTGCTGATGCTGCTGTCGATCCTCGCGCTGTACTTCTTCAACGACGGCGGAATCCCGTTCCTGCACATCAAGGGACTCGGCAACGGCTACAGCTTCTCGGTGCTGCGGTATCACCAGATCGGACACCTCATTCCGCCCGACCTGCAGTTCTGGATCTTCCTCGGCTTCTTCTTCGGCTTCGCGATCAAGGTGCCGATGTTCCCGTTCCACACGTGGCTTCCCGATGCGCACACCGAAGCGCCGACTGCCGGATCGATCATCCTCGCCGCGGTCCTGCTGAAGATGGGCACCTACGGCTTCGTACGTTTCGCGCTGCCGATTCTTCCCGCCGCGACGAAGCAGCTGCTGCCGTACATCGTCGCGCTGGCGATCATCGGCATCATTTACGGCGCGCTCGTCACGCTCGTGCAGAAGGACATGAAGAAGCTCATCGCGTACTCGTCGGTCTCGCACCTCGGGTTCGTGATGCTGGGCCTCTTTGCGCTCAACCCGATGGGCATCAAGGGCGGCGTGATCCAGATGATCAACCACGGCATCTCGACCGGCGCGCTCTTCCTGCTCGTCGGCGTGATCTACGAGCGGCGCCACAGCCGTCTCATCGCCGACTACGGCGGGCTGGCGAAGCAGATGCCGATGTACGCAACGCTGTTCCTGATCGCCGCGCTGTCGTCGATGGGACTTCCGGCGCTCAACGGGTTCATCGGCGAGTTCACGATCTTGTTGGGCGCGGCGAACCGCAACATCTGGTGGGCCGTCGCGGCCGCGGTCGGCATCGTGTTAGGCGCGGCATATCTGCTCTGGCTGTATCAGCGCGTCTTCTGGGGACCGCTCGACAATCCGGAGAACCAGCACGTCAAGGACCTCAACCGGCGCGAGCTCGCTCTCGGCGTCGCACTGGTGGCGTGCATGGTGTGGATCGGCATCTACCCGAAGCCGATCTTCGACATGATCGACAAGCCGGTCGATTACGTCGTTCGGAAAGTCGATCCCGGGTATTTCGACCTGCAGCAGTTGCCGGCGGCGACGACCGCGCAAAATGGAGCCCCGGCTTCAGCCGGGGGGGACCGGCTGAAGGTCCATGCTGAACAGGACCGGCTGAAGCCGGCGCTCCATGCTGAGCTCGACCGGCTGAAGCCGGTGCTCCATGCGGAACGCGGCGCGCTGAAGCCGCTGCTCCAACTCGGGGCTGAGGCGACGAAGTGACCTGGAACGACACGGTTTTTCTGCTGCCGGAGATCATCCTCTGCGCCGGAGCGTGCCTGTTGCTCATCGCGCCCGTGACCGGATTGCGCGCCAGCCAGGCGGCCGCCAAATGGACGCTCATCGCCATTCTGGGAATCACCGCGGCGGCCGTGATCGGCTGCTCGTACTGGGTGACCGGCCTCGCCGAGAGCCGCGGATTCGGAGCGATGTTCGCGCTCGACGCCTTCGCGATTTTCTTCAAGCTGCTGTTCATTGCCGCGATCGCGATGGTCGCGCTGCTCTCGGATGACTTTCTCCGCGAATCGCGCTACTCCGCGTGGGAGTACTACTCGCTGCTCGCCTTCGCCCTCACCGGCATGATGTTCATGGCCTCCGGGATCCATCTTGCTTCGATCTACATCGGCCTCGAGCTGATGTCGCTGTCGAGCTACATCCTCGCCGGCTTCTTCAAGAACGAGCGCAAGTCGACCGAAGCGGCGATGAAGTATTTCGTGTTAGGCGCGGTGAGCTCGGCGATCCTGCTGTACGGAATCTCGCTGATCTACGGCGTGACCGGCTCGCTGAATCTGCTGACGATCGCGCGCTCGATGTCGACCATCATCAGCAACGACGCGCTGATGTTCGGCATCATGCTTCTCGGCGCGGGGCTCTGCTTCAAGATCGCCGCGGTACCGTTCCACGTCTGGACGCCGGACGTCTACGAAGGCGCGCCGACACCCATCACCGCGTTTCTGTCGACTGCCTCGAAGGGCGCCGCCGTTGCGATCTTCGCGCGCATCTTCTACGTCGGCTTCCACAGCTTCCAGCTCGACTGGAGCAACATCCTGGCGACGATCGCCGCGCTCTCGATGATCCTCGGCAATCTCGCCGCGATCACCCAGGACAACGTCAAACGCATGCTCGCGTACTCGTCGATCGGCCACGCCGGCTACGTGCTGCTCGGCATCCTCTCGATGAACGACATGGGCCTCTACGGCGTGCTTCTCTACACGCTCGTGTACGT
This sequence comes from Thermoanaerobaculia bacterium, assembly GCA_035516895.1. Taxonomy (GTDB): domain Bacteria; phylum Acidobacteriota; class Thermoanaerobaculia; order Gp7-AA8; family Gp7-AA8; genus Gp7-AA10. Next base: position 29,430 of record DATIZY010000008.1, read on the forward strand.
CTTCGCGAACCTCGGCATCTGGGCGACGGTGCTCATGCTGCGGCGGCACGAGTACGCCGGCGAGCGGGTCGACGACTTCGAGGGGCTGCACAAGCGCGCGCCGTTCTGGGCGTTCGCCATGGTGATCTTCCTGCTCTCGCTCGGCGGCATTCCGCCGACGGCCGGATTCATCGGCAAGTACTTCCTCTTCGCCGCCGCGATCAAAGCGGGATTCGGATGGCTCGCCATCATCGCCGTGCTGATGTCGGCGGTTTCGATGTTCTTCTATTTCCGCATCGTCGTCGCCATGTACCTGCGCGAGGGGCGCGAGGCGGAAGTGGCGATCACGCCGGCGCTCAGACTCGTCGCCGCAACGTGCCTGGCGATCACGCTGTTCGTCGGAATCATTCCGTCGCCGCTCGTGAAGACGGTCGCGCGCTCCTCGCAGTGGGTCGCCGCGCGTGCGGCGATCCTGCAAACTCGTGGACGATAAGCAGCGCCGCGACGCCAAACAGCTCCTCGACGCATCCTCGATCGGGTGGATGTTTCCGATCGCCATCGGCCTCGGATTTTTGTGGGGGTGGGGCATGGACAAGCTGTTTCACACCTCGCCGTGGCTGACGATCATCTTCACGGCATTCGGCGTCGTCGCTGCGTTCATCAATCTTTTCCGGATCGGATTGCGTGATTGAAGACGATACGCCCGCCGTCCTGCGGCGCATCAAGATCGGCAGCGCCGGAGCGTGGGTCGTGTTCGCGTTTCCCGTCGCGATCGAGAGCGGCTGGATGGGCCTCGTCGGATTGACTTGCAGTGCGGCCGTCACTATCATCAACTTCCTTTGGCTGGAGGCGATCGTGAAAGCGGTTCTCCAGCCATCGCCGCGTCTGCGCCCGTGGAAGCTTTCGATACGCGCGCTGGGGCGGTATGCGCTGCTCGGTGGCGCGCTCGCGGTTGCAATCTTCGTCGCCCGGTTCAATGCGTTAAGTGTGCTGCTCGGATTCTCGGTCGTGGTGGTGGGAATCATGGGTGAAGCTGTATATGAAACCTGGAAGAGTTTCGCGGACTAGCTGAATGGAGCACGAGCACTCGATCCTCTACGGTCCGGTCAACGCGCTGTGGCACAGCGTGCAGCACCGCTTCGCCTGGGACATTCCGGAGCACGTCATCATGGCGCTGCTCGTCCTGGTGATTTCGGCGATCATCTTTCCCATCTTCGCGAGCCGCATCGACCGCGACCATCCCGGCCCGTTCCAGCACACGCTCGAGGCGACCGTGGCCGCGCTCAAGGACCTTCTGCGCGACATCATCGGCCACGAGGGCGACCGCTACATCTACATCATCGGTGCCTTCACCGTCTTCATCTTCATCGCCAACATCTTCGGACTCTTCTTCTTCCTGCAGCCGCCGACGAGCAACACCAACACAACGTTCGCGCTGTCGATCAGCGCCTTTCTCTACTACAACTACGAAGGCATTCGCCGGCAGGGCCTCGGTCATTACCTCAAACATTTCATGGGACCGGTGTGGTGGCTCGCGCCGCTCATGTTTCCGATCGAGTTGATCGGCAACTTCGCGCGCATCCTGTCGCTCGGCGTCCGCCTCTTCGGCAACATCTTCGGCGAGCACACCGCGACGGGGATTTTCGTCGGCCTCGTGCCGTTCGTGGTGCCCTGGCCGATGATGGGCCTCGGGATCTTCGGCGCGTTCCTGCAAACGTTCGTCTTCATCATGCTGACGATGGTGTACATCAGCGGGGCCATCGCGGCGGAAGAACACTAAATCTGAAGTTCGAGGAAAGGAGGAGCTCGAGTGAACAAGAGAATCATCCTGATCACGGCCGCGACGCTTCTGTTCGCCGCGTCCGCGTTCGCACAGGCGCCCAGTGCCGGAGCGGCAGGAGTGAAATGGGGCGTGATTTCGGCCGCGTTCGTTCTCGGCATCGCCGCAGCCGCCGGAGCGATCGGACAGGGCTGGGCGATTTCGTCCGCATGCGAAGGCATCGCACGGAATCCCACGGCCGCCGGCGCAATCCGCCTGGCCATGATCATCGGCCTCGCGCTGATCGAATCGCTCGTCATCTACTCGCTCGTCATCGCATTCATCATTCAGGCGAAGTGAACGAAGATGCGACTCGGCCCAACTGGCCGAGTCGCATCGTCTTCTGTTGTCTGTAGCGCCGGCCTCGGACAACAGACAACAGACAACTCCGTCAGGCATCCGCATTGCTGAGTCTCCTCTCCGGAGGCCCGCATTGAACTGGTTCAATCTCTCCATCCTCGGCTGGATCATCGTCATCATCGCGCTGGCGATTGGCGCGTACATGATGCATGCGCCGATGATCTGGATCGCCGTCGGAGCGCTCGCGCTCCTCGGCATCGGCATCATCGCGTCGGTGGGAAAATCGAAGCCGCAGGTGTGATTCGCGCGCCGCGCGCTACTGGCTCATCATCCGCGACAGGGCGGCGACCGCGGCGTCGGCCGAGAGCTTCTGGCTGAGCGGCACCGACTTCACGGCCGACCACGAGCCGTTCGAATACACGATGTAGTTCACGGCGCCGGCTGTCGTGTTGTAGAACAACAGGCCGTCGTCGTGCGGCGCGGCGATCGTCGAGATCGAGCCGGTCCATGCGTCGCTAAAGGCCACAGGCGCCATCATGCGCGGCCCGCCCGGATGCGCGCCGATGGGAATGTGGATGCGGCCGTTGGCCTCGATGGGCTTCACGCGCACGCGGACGACGTCCTTCATGTACATGTCGCCGTAGATCACGTCGATCGAATCGGGAGTGCCGCTGTCCGCGAACGCCGGATGGCGGAGGATCTCGGGGTTGAAATCCGCGGAGACCTCGTTCGGCAGCAGGTGTGTCGGCGACGGAGCGAAGTCGTCGAGGTTGTGCAGCTCGAGCGCCGAGATCTGGCCGTCGACGACGTCGAACACCGCGTAACGCGCCAGCTCGCCGTAGCCGGTCTCTTCCCACCAGATCGCGTGGATCATCAGCATCGGCACGTCCATCGACGTTCCATCGGCCTGCAGCTGCGAGATCTTTCGGGTGATCCCGACCTGGAGATTGAAGCGGAGCCGGTACGGCTGATTGTCGATCGAAAGCGCCTTCTGCCACTGTCCGTTGGTGTATGCCGCGAGCAGCAGCTCGGACGACATCGCGTTCGGCATGTGCAGCCAGAAGACGAACAGCGTGCTCGAGTCGGAGTCGTAGGCCAGCGCCGGCCGCCAATGCACGCCGCTCATCGAAGTCGATTCGGGAACCAGCGTCTGAGACGTCGAGCCGGCGCTCTGCACCGTCAGGCGCAGGAACTGCTGAATGTCGCCCTGCACGGATCCGTCGTTCGGAACGCTCTCGATCGTGTACAGCGTTCCGTTCGGCGCCACGAGCACGTCGCGGTCCACGACCTGCGCGAAGAGCGCGGTCGGAATCAGGACGAACAGCAGCGCGACGACGAGGCGTTTCATAACTTGAGGTTCACCATCGATCGCAGATCGATCGCGAAGAGCAGCGATTTCAGATGGCGGAAGTCGGGATAGAACGCCGCCAGCTTGTCGAAATGAAACTCGGCGAGATCGATGTCGCCCAGCTTGTAGGCGACTTCGCCGAGGAGGTAATGAGCGTTGCGGATCTGGCGCGGCTCGGACGCGAGCTCCAGCGCCGCTTCGCCGAGGCGACGCGCCTCGTCGAGCTTCTCGAGACCGAGGTAGCCGAAGCAGAGGTCGATATTGGCTTCGGCCAGATGCATTGGCGCGGCGATGAACGGCATCGCCTTTTCGATGAGCGCGATTCCTTCTTCGAGATCGTCGTTCAGCAGCTTCGAGGCGCCGAGGTTCTCGACGGCGAGGCCGTAGGCGAGGCGGTGCTCGCTCGGATCGTCGAGCTGTTCGATGAGCGCGATCGCCTGCTCGCCGCACTCGATGGCCTGCGCGAACTTCGAGTCGGCGTCGTAGATGCTCGCGAGCTCGTTGAGCGCGCCGATCTTCCACAGAGCCTCGTTCGCCTCCTGCGCCGTCTGAAGCGCGAGCTGGCCGTAGAACGCCGCGCGCTTGAGCTCTTTCTCCATGCGGTACTTGAAGACGAGCGCGTATGCGGCGAGGTAGACGTGGCGCAGGTTGCGCCGGCGCATGACGATCGTCGGAAGGGCCTGCACCTCGGGTCCCGACCTCTCGATGGCGATCATCGCGTCCGCTTTGTTGATCGTGATCAACTCGCGGGTTTCTTCGTCGGCGACGACGTG
>DATIZY010000009.1:0-21108 GCA_035516895.1 Thermoanaerobaculia bacterium
CGGGAAGGCCGATGACCTGGCTCGCGAGCATCCGGCTGAAGACGGGCGACGGCCGCAACTGTCAGGTGGCGCTGCCGGTCGATCCAAATGTCGGTTGCACGTATGCGGAGCTGAATCTGCTCCTGTTGGGCGTGATCAACATGAGCAAGTTACAGTCGGCATCGAACAGCACGCAGACGATCGCGACGCCGGTTTTTCTCTCACCCTCCCATTTGTATGTCGTGCAGATGTATCTGTTCGCGAGATTTCAGGAAAGCGCGGAAGCGTGGCGCGGACCGATCGTCATGAAGTTCAGTAATTGAGGACGGGGCGGTTTTGATGGAGATTCTCGCGTTGCGATACGATCCGGCGGTTCCCCGACAAAACAGGCCGAAAGGAGAAGGTATGCGCAGGTTCTCGCTCATCGTCTGTACAGCTCTACTGTTGGGCACGGTCAATCTCACAGCGGAAACGGTCAAGGAATGCAAAGCAAAATGCCTTGTCCCCACCAAGCACAAGACGAATGTCGCGATGTGCAACGATTGCTGCGACGACCGTCTGCGGCAGGCGCACAACCAGTGCACGATCGACGCGTTCAATGCCGCACGGAAGTGTGGCCTGGCAGCGAAGGGCGATGACCAAGCAGATCAGGTTTGTGCGGACAAGCTGGCGGCCGAGTTGAAGCGCTGCGCCGACGAAAAGGAAGATCTCAACATCGCCAAATACAAATGTGAGAAGCACTAGCGGGCGGCGGGATTGGCGCGCGCCAGGCGCGGGCGCCGGTCGCGTCGAAGGCAAGGAACGGAAGTGCTCGCGCGTTTTCAGCGGGCGCGCGGACTTCCATCACACGTACACATCGCGCAGCAGCTCCGCCGCCGAGAGGTCGAGGAGCTCGTCGCGGCGGATCTCATCGAAGCGGCGGACGAGATCTTCGGCGCGCACGTGGCGGCGGTGCGGGCCGGCGTAGTCGGCGTGAATGGCTCCGTGATTCATCATCACGATGCGATCGCCGAGGGTGGCGGCCTGCTGCATCGAGTGCGTGACCATCAGCGTCGTCAGGCGGTGCTGCGAAACGATCTGCTCCGTCAGCCGCACGATCTGATCGGCGCTTTTCGGATCGAGTGCGGCGGTGTGCTCGTCGAGCAACAAAAGGTCGGGCCGGCGCCATGTCGCCATGAGCAGCGTCAGTGCCTGCCGCTGACCGCCGGAGAGCGTCCCGATGGGATTGTGCATGCGCGTCTCGAGCCGCATGTTCAGCGTCGCCACGCGATCGCGCAGCTCGTTCTGCCTGCGCGCCGGTAGCAAGCGGCCGATGCCGCGAGAGAGACCGCGCCGCGAGGCGAGGGCCAGATTTTCGGCGACGGTCATCGTCGGGGCGGTGCCGCTGAACGGGTTCTGGAACACGCGCCCGATCATGGCCGCGCGCCGATGCTCGGGCCAGCGAGTGACGTCCGTGTCCGCGATTCGGATGGCTCCGCGATCGACGATGAAGCTGCCCGCCACGGCATTGAGCAGCGTCGATTTTCCCGAGCCGTTCATTCCGATGACGATGACGAACGATCCTTCTTCGATCTGCAGCGACACGCCGCGCAGCGCACGCACCTCGTTCGGCGTGCCCTCGAAGAACGTCTTTTGCAACTCATGAAGCTGCAGCATGGCGTCTCCCTTTCTGCAGAAGCGCCGGCAGCACGAGCGCACCGAACACGAAGACCGCCGTCACGAGCTTGAGGTCGTTCGGGTTCAGTCCCCAGCGCAGCGCGAGCGCGATGATCAGGCGGAAAAGCACCGAGCCCATCACCGTCCCCGTCAGGGCGGCGCCGACGCTGTCGGCTCCGATCAGCGCGCGGCCGATGATGACGCTGGCCAGTCCCCAGACGATCATGCCGATCCCCATCTGCACGTCGGCGAAGCCCTGAAATTGAGCGAGCAGCGCACCGGCGAACGCGATCAGTCCGTTCGAAATGCAGAGGCCGAGGACGATCATGTTCTCGACGTTGACGCCGAGGGCGCGGATCATCTGCGCGTTGTCGCCGGAGGCCCGCATGGCGCTGCCGAGGTTGGTGTTGAAGAAGAGCCATGTCGTGAGCGCAATGAGAAGCACGATCGCCAGGACGAGAAGGAGCGATCCGAAATCGCGCGCGCTCACCGGCCAGCCGAGGAGCGTCGCCGAGTCATGGCCGGTGATCCATCGGCCGAGATTCTGCGCGTAGGTTGTGATCGTTGTGACGGAAAGAAGCGGAATGTTGCTCGATCCCATGACGTGAAGATTGATCGAGTAGAGCGCGGTCATCACCAGGATGCCGGACAGAAGCTGATTGATCCTGAACCGCGTGTGCAGAACGCCGGTGCAGAATCCGGCGACGCAGCCGGCGAGAAACGCCGCGATGCTCGACGCCACGGGCGACACTCCGCGGGTGAGCAACGCCGCCGCCACCGCCGCGCCGAATGTAACCGAGCCGTCGGCGGTGATGTCGGCGAATTTGAAGACGCGATAGCTGATGTAGATGCCGAGCGACAGCAGCGAGAGGATGAGTCCGACCGTCCACGCGGACAGAAGCAGCGTCATGCGGCGGCTCCATCGGCGATCGGAAAGATCCAGCACACGCCGCGCTGGAACTCGCTTTCGCCCGCGCCCTCGATCGGTCTCGCATCGCGCAGAAGATGGACCACGGAGATGACGCTGTGCGGCTGAAGCGATGCGGAAACCACGTCGGCAATGTCCAGCTGTCCTCGCGGCAGCGGCCGAAAGGCCGTCACCACGGCATGGAAATGGCCGTGGTAGTCATCGTCGCCGAGAGGGCGGAGGAATGGACGGAGCGATGCCGACGGCGCGGAGGACGCGATGCCGGCGACGAGTGAGCTGAAGCGCGAGAACTCCCGGTCGGGCGTGAACGAGAGCCATTCGCGCACGGCAGGGAAATCGAAACGCACCGCGCGGCCCGCGGCGGGGGAACGGCGTAAGCGCGCGCATACCAGACCGGTGACGTCCGCCGCCATGACGATTCCGACGCTGGTCGTGCCGGCGAGCGACGCGCAGGCGCGCACGATCTCGCTCAAGGAAACGCCCGCGTCGGCTTCATTCGCCTCGAAGCGCAGCTGAGATCCCGGCGCGCCTCGAAATGCAATCGCATACAGAGCCTGAACCTGCGGCACGAGCCCCTCGGTCGCGAGCATGTAGTCTGGCGTCGCCGTGCCGTCGGTCGGCATGTACGCGGCACCGCCGGCAGCCGCGACGAACTCGCCGAAGAGATCGCGGCATTCATCATGGCTTGCGCCGAGCGCACCGACGCCGATCGCGAAACAATCGCGATCGACCGCCATCGAGATGGACGGCGACTGCATGTCCGGATTTCCCATCAGAAAGCATTCGGAATGTTTTCCATCGAGCTCGCGGCTCTCGTACGACGCGCGCTCGGACTCGAGCGGCAGCGGAATCGACAACGTCTTTCGCGGCGCCGCGTTCGTGCCGGTGCCGGCGAGGAGGAGAGCGGCGAGGCCCATGCGACGGAGCATGTCGTGCACCCGCTCCGACGCGGCGGAAATCTGAAGTGACCCTCGAAGCGCGGTCGCATCGCGGTGGTGCTTGAGGAGAACGGAAACGCCGGCCGAGCTGAGATAGCTCACGCCCGAGAAATCGAGACGAACGTGAAGGGCACCTTCTCGAGCGGCATCGTGAAGCGCTTCGTCGAGCGATTGCGACCAGTGATTGTCCAGACGCCCGGAGAGGCGGAGCTGAACGACGTCGCCCGAACGCTCTCTAGCGATTTCCATTCGAGTCTCCGACGCGCTCGACGGCCGACCGCAGGAGCGCCGGAGGAAGAGAGATCTTCAGCGCGCGTGCGGCATCGAGATTGACGATGAGGCTGGTCTTGCCGAAATCTTCCAACGGGATCTTCTTTGGATCCTCGCCGCGGATGATGCGCGCGGCGAGGTACGCGGCATGACGGCCGCTGTCCTTGTAGTCGCGGGCGAGGACGACCAACGCGCCGCCGATCGCCTGCGATTTCTGGAACGCGAAAATCGGCACGTGCGCGCGGCGGGCCGCCTCGCTGATGCTGCCGAAAGCCGATGCGGTGAGATTTCCCGGAATCTGCAGCACGGCATCGATGTCGCGCGACATGAGTGCCGCCGCGGCGTCGGGGACGTCCGTCGCCGTCTCGGCGGGAACGTAGACGACCTGGAAGCCGGCGCGCTTCGCTGCCTCGTCGAGGGCGCTCTTCGCGTACACCATGTTCGTTTCCGCGGGACAGTACAGCGTGCCGATCTTGTGAATGGAAGGAAAGTAAGTCCGCAGGAGCGACAGCGCCTCGTCGTTGGCCGGAAGGAGGCTGACGCCGGTGACGTTCGGCGCGTGGTCGGTGTTGCTCTTGCCCGCGCCGGCCTTGAGACCCGACGCGACGTAGTTGTAGACGACCGGAACGTTTTGCGCGCGTCGCAGCGCGGCCTGGAGGGTCGGCGTCGAGAATGTGATCAGCATGTCCGCGCCGCCGGTGACCGCGGCGTCGATCAGCGCCGACACGGTGGCCATGTCCCCCTGCGCGTTGAGGATCTCGACCTGGAAGTCACGCCCGTCCTGAAGACCCGATTCGCGAAGACCGTCGAGCACGCCGCTCTCCGCATCTTTGACGTCGATCACGTCGTTGTACTGCACGAAGTAGATCTTCCACGTGTGCTTTTTTGCCAGAGCCGTGCGCGCGGCGCGCTCGCGATGCTGAAGGTCAGAAATCAGCAGAATCGCCGAGGCGACGACGAGCACGGCGATGCCGAGGGCGATCCTGCGAAGGGCGTTGAGCACGGGACCGCGCGTATCGTCGTTGGGATGGCGAGAAGGTGTCAAGGCTCGCAGCAGAACAGCCGGCGAGCCCTGGAGTGCGTCGTTGGCGACGGCGGAGAAAAGCCTGGCGTCCCCAACGGGATTCGAACCCGTGTTGCCGCCGTGAAAGGGCGGTGTCCTGGGCCTCTAGACGATGGGGACGAACTCGGTGACAAACGATCAGGACTGAGGCCTCGTCAGGACTCAGTCCTACCCTTCCAACTCTACTCAGTCCTCAGTCCTTCGTCCTCAGTCCTGAGTTGGTGAGCCCGGTAGGGATCGAACCTACGACCAACTGGTTAAAAGCCAGCTGCTCTACCACTGAGCTACGGGCCCACGCATTCGCGGGCGCGCATCTTAGCGCCTCCCGCGGGCTCGGAGCACAACCATCTCCGGCCGCCGGATATTTTCGGGGACTTCGGGTGCGCTGCGGCGGTCCAGCCGATTTGCAGATTCCATTTGGGCGCGTTTCCGTGTATACAGTGCGGCGTCGCTCCAGCGATCCCAAAATCGATTCAGCCTGGCTGTCGCATTCGGCGCAGCCACGAAAGGTCGGTATGAACTTGAGCCGCCGAGTTCTGTGCACGCTGTTGTTGTTTGCGGTTTCCCTCGCGCTGCCTGCGGTCGCGCAGGACACCATCACGATCGACACGAAGTCGGCGGCGGCGGGAACGACAGTCGACGTCCCGATCTATGTTCGCGATGTGTCGGGGACGCCGCTCGGCGTCGATCAGCCGCCGGGCTCGCGAATTCAGGCGCTCAGTATCAAGGTCAACTACGCGCCGGCAACGGCAGTGCAGTCGATCTCGATCGCGCGCGCCGGAATCACCGCGCCGCTGACTCCGCTCGCGGAGTTCACGCCGTCCGCGCCTGGCACCGTCTCGCTCATCACCTCGTTCGAGGAGTCGACGGATCTCATTCCGTTCGTTTCCAACGCCTCCGCTCCGGGCAACGAGGTCGCGCATCTGCTCATCACGGTCTCGAGCGCCAGCGTCGGGCAAACGATCACGCTGACGCTCGACGGCACGCTCACACAGCTCGGCAATCAGGCCGGGACGACCTCGGAAACGAGCGCGACGGGTCTCACTCTCGTCAATGGCGCGGTCAACGTCGTCGCGGACGTCCCCGCGTTGTCGACGATCGCCCTGCTGCTTCTTGCAGCCGCGTTCACGATCATCGCGCTTCGCAAACTGGTCTGAGGACGCCGTGATCACATCATCCAAAGAGGCGGCTGTCGTGCGCGCAGACTCCTCGCACAGCAATCGTCCGAGCTTCCCATCGACCGTGACTCCGTTCCATGCATTTCGGCTTTCTCGCGGAAGCGGGCGAGGACACCCGCTCGAATGCAAACCTGGCGGTTCGCGCAAGCGCATCAGAACTTCTGATCTCACAAGGACGGCCTCATGACGAAACGCACGATCCACGTCTTCCTCGTTGTGCTCATGATCCTCTCGACCATCGGCACGGCCGAGGCGAGGAACCAGAAGAAGAAAAAGGCGAAGTCTGCGACGACGATCGATCAGACGTTCACTGCGGAAACCAGCGAGACGGAGCCCGCTACGAACGTTGAGCGCGATCGGAAGCAGGCCGATGTCGAACCGCCGACGGTGGTGCCGAAACCGGGACCGATCCCTGCGGGGCCGCCGATCGAACGGCAATTGACGCGCGCCTCGAGCCGAAGATTCGATTTGCGCTCACTGCCGCGCACGCGTCCACCGCAACAGGAGCGCGCGGAGCTCCCGGAGCCGGCATTTCACCCGGTGACCGTCGAAGGCATCGTCGAACCGCCTTCGCCGAGCGCTCCCGTAGGCCCGCCGACGCCGGCAGTGCAGGCGCCGCCGCCACTCAACGTCTTCGAAGGTCTCGACCGCTTCAACTGGGGCGCCGGCAGTCCGCCGGATCCGAACGGCGATGTCGGCCCCAACGACTACATCGAGACCGTCAACACGTCGATCGGCGTGTTCCGCAAATCAGACGGCTTTCAGGAAGCCGCCTTCACCTTCAACACCTTCATGTCGCAGGGCAACTTCGGAAATCTCTGCGACACGAACAACTTCGGCGATCCGGTCGTCCTCTACGACTCGTTCGAGGACCGCTGGATCATCAGCGACTTCGCGTTCCTGACGGATGTCAACGGCAACGTTGTCGCTCCGTCGTATCAATGCTTCGCGGTCTCCATGAGCGGCGACCCCGTGAGCGGCGGCTGGAACTTCTACTCGATCCAGATCAACGACGGCCTCAACGACTATCCGAAGTTCGGCATCTGGCCGGACGGCCTCTACATGTCGTCGAACATGTTCACGTTCGGCGCGGGCTCGACGTTCATGAACGCGCGCGTCTGGGCGTTCGACAAGGCGCAGATGTACGCAGGCAGCCCGACAGTCAAGGTCGTCACGTTCAATGTTCCGGGCGGAGATTTCACCGCCATTCCCAGCAATGCACGGCTGCAGACCGGCACTCCGCCTCCCGGGCGGCCCGACCTGTTCGTCTCCACCGAGCTTTTTCTGAACGCGCTCACCGTGTACAAGTTTCACGTCGATTGGGACCACCTCGCGCTTTCCACGTTCACCGGTCCTGACACGCCGCTGGCAGCAACGAGCTGGCCGAACCAGAGCGTGGCGAACGCCGCGCAACCCGGAACGACGACGATCCTCGACGTTCTGCAGATCCGGGCAATGGTGCAGAACCAGTACACGAACTTCGGCGGGACCGAGTCGTTATGGGTGCCGCACACTGTGCGCCGCGCGACCGGTGGGTTGGCGGCGCCGCGGTGGTACCAGGTCGACGTGACCGGCGGCACCGTCGCAGGCACTCTGCCGCAGGCCACCACGTGGGATCCCGACGCTGCCAATGTCACCAATCGATTCATGCCGAGCGTCGCGCTCGATCGCGCAGGCGACATGGCGATGGGTTACAGCGTCTCGAACGGCACCACCGACTTTCCATCCATGCGCTATGCCGGCCGGCTCGCCGGCGACCCGATCAACACATTCAGCAAGACCGAGCAGACGTTCTTCACAGGAACGGCCTCGCAAACCGGCGTCACCAATCCACCGTCAACGACTCGCTGGGGCGACTACAGCGCGTTGACTCTCGATCCCGACGGCTGCACATTCTGGCTGACGAATGAGTACGCGAATCCCGCCGATCAGTCATTCGATCACCGCTGGCTGACGAAGTTCGGCAACTTCCGTTATCCGGAGTGCACGCCGGTCGGCGCTGGCGGCACGGTCTCGGGCACAGTAACCGATACCCCCGGCGGCAACCCGCTCTCCGGCGCACTCGTGACGCTGGGATCACGCTCGACATCGACCGACGGCTCCGGTAACTATGCCTTCAACGTTCCCGCCGGCACGTACCCGACGATGAACGCGGCCAAGCCGGGCTTCGGTCCCGCATCCGCAGCGTCAATCGTCATCACGGACGGCAACACCACCACACAGAACTTCTCGCTGCCGGCAGCGCCGGCTTCCTCCTGCCTCACGGATACGACGCAGGCAGATTTCCAGACAGGCGTCCCCACGAACACCGACATCAACGTCAGCCCCGGCGACGTCGAGCTGCTCAACGCCGATCACCTCGACCAGCAGAACACGACGCTCGGCAACAACGGCGTCGGAATTACCATTACGACATGGGGCGGCCAGACCTTCACACCGGCGCTCACCGGCAATCTGACGAAGGCTGACGTCAATCTCTTCTGCTCAGGCTGCACCGGAACGATTCCAAATCTAACGCTCTCGATCCAGGCCACCAGCGGTGGTCTCCCGACCGGAGCGGACCTGGCGGCTGCCACCATCACCGGCTTCAGCAGCGGCTCAGCGGTGTTCTACACCGCCGTGTTCAGTCCGCCGCTCGCGGTGACGGCCGGAACTCAGTACGCGCTCGTGATCCGTCCGACCGCGAACCCCTCGCCGGGCACATACGCACTGACCCGCAGCGGCACTGCCACTCTCGGCGCAGACGTGTATGCCGGTGGCACACGCGTCAGCGGTGCCAGCAGCGGCACGTCCTGGTCCATTCCGCTGACCGGCGGCGTCTCCACCGACGCTGGATTCCGCATCTACATCAATACGGGTTTCGCAACATCAGGCGACTTCGTATCGGCTCCGAAAGACAGCAACCCCGGCGGTGGAATCACCGCAATCTGGCAGACCTTGTCGTGGAACGCGATGGCCCCGGCGAACACGTCGGTGCAGTTCCAGATCGCAGGCTCGAACAACGTCAACGGTCCCTTCAACTTTGTGGGCCCGGACAACACCGCCGGCACGTTCTTCACCACTTCGCCGGTGCAGCTTTCGCCGCAGTTCTACAACTTCCGCTATCTCGAGTACAAAGCGATCCTGACCACCACCGATATCGCCGTCACCCCCGCGCTCAACGACGCCACACTCTGCTTCAATGACGTCGACTGCAGCGGCACCCAGGCCACGATCACACCCAGCGCCTCGTCTGTCTGCGCCAATTCCACCAGCAACACCGCGTCCGGGCCAAACGGCATGACCTCGTACGCATGGGGCATCGCCAACGGCACCATCACCTCGGCCACCGACACGCAGAACATCACCTACACCGCCGGCGCCTCGGGCACGGTTACGCTCAGCCTGACTGTCACCGCGCCGAACGGCTGCATCGTCTCCGGCTCTGCTCCGGTCACCATCAACCCCATCCCGGCCACGCCCGTCATCACGCCCGGCGGCCCGACAACATTCACTTACCCCGGCAGCGTTACGCTGAACTCGAGCAGCGCCACCGGCAACCAGTGGTACGTCGACACCGGCTCAGGTCCCAACCTCATCGCGGGCGAGACGAATCAGTCCTACGTCGCCACGACTGCCGGCAGCTACACCGTCATCGTCACGGATGGCAACGGCTGTGTCAGCGCGGCGTCGGCCGCCATCGTCGTTGTCGTCAACAAAGCAACGCCGACAGTGACCGCGGTTGGCGGAACATTCGTCTACAACGGCACACCGCAGGCCGGAACCGGCAGTGCGACCGGCGGTGCGGGCGAGACCCTCACGTTCACGCTGGCGTACACCGGAACCGGCTCGACCACCTATGGGCCGTCCGCAACCGCGCCGACGCTCGTGGGGACCTACTCGGTCGTCGCGCATACCGACGGCGATGCGAACAACAACGCCGGCGACTCGGCTCCGGCCGCTCTCACGATCACCAAGGCCGATCCGACGGTCATCGCGACCGGTGGAACATTTACCTACGATGGCAATCCGCATGCGGGAAGCGGCTCGGCCACGGGCGGCGGTGGTGAAAGTCTCACCATCAGCTCCGTGACCTACAACGGCACCGGCTCGACGACCTACGGACCGAGCGCCACCGCACCGAGCCTCGCGGGAACCTACACGATTACCGTGCACACCGACGGCGACGCCAACAACAACGCCGGCGACTCCGCGGCGACGCCGCTGACCATCAACAAGTTCAATCCGTTGATGGCGGCGTTCGGCGGCACGTTCACCTACAACGCGTCTCCGGAGGTCGGCACGGGCCAGGCGATCGGCGGCGCCGGTGAACATCTGCCGGTGACGGTGACCTACCAGGGCATCTCGGGAACGGTTTGGGGACCAACCGCCACTCCGCCGACGAACGTCGGTGTTTACCTCGTTACCGCGCACACGGTCGGCGACGCCAACAACAACGCCGAGGATTCGTTGCCGAACGCGCTGAGAATCAATAAGGCGACAGCCACGATCGTCGTCACCGGCTACTGCGCGCCGTTCGATGGCGCCGCGCATACCGCGACGGGCTCGGCCACAGGCGTCGTGAGCGAATCACTCCCCGGTCTGGTTCTGAGCGGCACCACTCACACTTCGGCCGGCACCTACCTCGGCGATGCCTGGACCTTCAGCGATCCCAACTACAACGGTGCCAACGGCACGGTCGACGACAGCATCGTCGATGCGACCATCACCGCTCCCGGCTCGGCGACCACCGGCTCGACCGGCAACGTCGCCTCGGTCATCAATGCCGGTGCCGGAGCGACCTACAACTGGGGCATCACGAACGGCACGATCACCGCGGGCACCGGCACCAACTCCATCACCTTCACCGCCGGCGCGATCGGAACGCTGACCGTCAACGTCACGGTTACCACCACCACCGGCTGCAGCGACAGCAAGTCGCTGAATGTCGCAGTGGCATCTTCGATTCCGGCGGTAACGGTCACCGCAGTCACGCCGCCCAGCGGCTCAACACTCGGCGGCGACAACGTCACAGTCAGCGGTTCCGGTTTCGCGGCCGGCGCGGGCGTAACGTTCGGAGGCACCGCAGCGACCAACGTCGTCGTCGTGAACGCGAGCACGATCACGGCAACCACGCCGGCACATCCGATCGGAGGCGTGGACGTCGTCGTCACGAACACCGACACCGGCACGGGCACGCTGACCAACGGCTTCACGTACAACGCGCAGCGGTTCGATCCGAACGACGACGCGACGGTCGATCCCGCCGACATCTTCTACCTCGTCAACTATCTCTTCCTCGGCGGCCCGCCGCCCGCGGGACCCGCAGGACTGATGTCGGGCGATGCCAATGGAGACAGCGTCGTCGATCCCGCGGACATCTTCTTCGCCGTGAATTACCTCTTCGACGGCGGACCGCGGCCGCTATGGCTCCCGGCAGCTCCGCAAAGCATTCGCCAATCCGTCGCCGGTGCCGTGACCCTCGGCGAACCCGTCGTTCGCGACGGCCGGACGTTCGTACCTGTGATCGTCTCCGCCGCGGCGGACTCGTCGCCGGCGCAAGCTCTGTCGCTCCGCGTCCGGACCGCCGGCGATCTTCGGATCGTCTCGGTTCAGCGCACAGCGGCCGCGGCGCCGCGCTTCGAGATCACGCGCAGCCTTTCCGATGGCGCGGCATATCTCTTGTCGGCCAACGAACCTCTCACCGGCGTGGTCGCCGAGATCGAGATCGAGAACCCGGCCGCAACAGCGACTCTCACACTCGATCCGACCCTGACGATGCTGACCGATCGCACCGGCAGCGACAAAGCGACCGTTTCGAACGGCCGATTGAAGCTCGAAGGAACGACGATCGGCCACGACCGTGCTCCGAAAGAAAGGGATGGACAACAATAAAGATCTCTCCGATTTTCGCGATCGCAGTCTGGTGCGCCGGACTGCTTGCCCCGGCTAACGTTTTCGCAGCAGCAGCAGACGCAGTCACCGTTGCCACGGTGACTGCGTCCGGATCCACGGTCGATGTTCCGGTCTACGTCCTCGATGCGTCCAGCACGCCGCTCGGCGTCGACAGGCCGGCCGGTTCGAAGATCCAGGCGTTCAGCATCAAAGTCACGTACGCGCCCGCAGCCGCGGTTTCGGGCGTTACGTTCACGCGAGCCGGGATCACCGCCCATCTCTCGCCGGCGTTCGAAACCTCTCCGTCGAACTCCGGCTCCATCTCCTGGCTGGCAACATTCGCCGAGGCGACGAATGCGGTCCCGTTCACGTCGGATGCGCCGGCGCCGGGAAATCAGGTTGCGCATCTCGTCTTCACGCTGTCGAGCTCGGCGGCACCGGGCAGCACGATTTCGCTCACGCTCGATCCAACTCTCACGCAACTCACGAACGAGGGTGGAACGACGAAGGAGTCTCAAGGCCTCGGCAATCTCGCTCTCGTCAGCGGCTCGATCCACATCCCCGCGCTGACGATCGCGCTCACGCCGCCGTCGCTGAACGTGAAAGCGGGCAATTCAGGATCGATGAGCGTCACGAGCAGTGCTCCCGTCGGCAGTGCGACAACGGTCGCTTTGTCGTCGTCGAATCCGTCGGTCGCCACCGTGCCGAATTCGGTGACGATCGCGCAGGGAACGAGCAGCACTCTCTTCGCGGTGGTCGGGGTGAGCGTGGGGCAGGCGACGATCACGGCCACGGCGTCAGGAGCAACCGGACCGGCCACAAGCACGGTATCGGTCACTGCGCAGCCGGTATGTACGGCGCCGGACGCGCCATCGGCCACCGCGCCGCCGCAAGCGTCAAGCGGTTCCGCGTACAGCGTGAGCTGGGCGGCCGTCGCCGGCGCGACGAACTATCTCGTCGAGGAAGCGGCGGATCCCGCATTTTCGAATCCCACTTCCAGCGTCACGACCGATACGGCGCTCTCGTTCACGCATTCGGTGGCCGTCGAAACCGCGTACTACTACCGCGTTACGGCGCGCAATCTGAGCAGCGGATGCAATGTCTCATCGCAACCGTCGCCGGCGGTAACGGTTCTCGTGGAGCCGCCCGCGGCGCCTCAGCTGATTCGCTACATTCCGGTTGCGGGATCGACGCCGGGGAGTTTCGGCACGTACTTTCGAACTTCCGTTCAGCTCTACAACCCGCAAAGCACGCCGATCTCTGGCAAGCTCGTCTATCACGCCGCGGGTGCGGCGGGCGGCGCGTCCGATCCGTCGATGACGTACTCGATCGGCGCAGGAAGCAGCGTTGCGTACTCCGACCTTCTGCCGGCGATGGGCATCGCCAGCGGCCTCGGATCGGTCGACATGATTGCGGACATCAACTCGCAGCTGCCCGTGGCGCTGATCCGCATCTTCAACGATGCGGGAGCCGCGGGCACGAGCGGCTTCACCGAAGACGCGTTGAGTCAGGACGACGCTCTCCAGCACGGCGACACGGGCGTTCTGCTGGCGCCGGTGGACTTCACGAGATTCCGCCTCAACATCGGCGTTCGTTCACTCGCGGACGGTGCCTCGCTCACATTCACGGTGCGCGATCAGACAGGTGCGATCGTCAGCACGTCGACGAAGACGTTCGATGCGACCACCTTCGTCCAGAGCGACGCGGCCTCCATGCTCGGAATCACGCTCAATGGAGGGGAGTCGATCTCCGTTGCGGTCACATCCGGCAGCGCGATTGTCTATGGATCGACGATCGACAACACGAGCGGCGACCCGAGCGCTCAGTTTGCACGAAAGGTTGACTAGCCGGCGACGCAAACATCGATAAACTGCGCTGTGATGAAAACATTGTCGGCAATTCTCCTGGCCGCCGCGCTTGCGAATCGCCTTCCCACCGGCGCAATGCTCGACCCCGTCAGCCCCGCGAAACCGGTCGGAAACTTCCCGCTCGCACTCGTCGCTTCGCCCGACGGCAAACAGCTCGTCGCCCTTCTCTGCGGCTGGCGACAGCAGGGCCTGCAAGTGATCGATCGCGAATCCGGGGCGGTGACGCAGACGATCGAGCAGCCGGCGGCGTTCGTCGGCCTGACGTTCTCGCCCGACGGACACACGCTCTTCGCGTCCGGCGGCAACGAGGACGTCGTGCACGTCTATCGATGGGAGAACGGACAGGCGGTCGCCGACGGCACAATCGCGCTGCACGCGCATCCGAAGCCGCACGAAACCGCCGCTGGGTATCCGGCGGGGATGGCCTGTTCTCCCGACGGCAAATTCCTCTACGTCGCCGAAAACCTCGGCGACGCCGTCAGCGTCGTCGACATCGCGCAGCGGCTCGTGATCGAACATGCCGGCACCGATCGATATCCGTACGCCGTGGCCGCCGACGCGAAGCACGTTTACGTCTCCGCGTGGGGAGAATCGACGATCGACGCATTCACGCGGGGCGCGAACGGATTCCTCACGCACCGCAAGCGCATCGCGGTCTCGCGTCATCCGTCGGCGATGCTGCTTCACGGCACGAGGTTGTACGCGACGTCGGCTTCGTCGGACCGCATCGACATCGTCGATACGCCGTCGCAGAAACGAGTCAACACATTGACTGATTCCGCTCCGTCCGGCCCTCGCGAAGGGAGCACGCCCAACGCGCTCGCGCTTTCGAGCGACGGCAGACGGCTGTTCGTGGCCGAGGCGGATGACAACGCCGTGGCCATCTTCGATGTCGCGACGCACAAACTCCTCGGCCGCATTCCCACGGATTGGTATCCGACGGCGCTGGCACGCGTCGGCACGACGATTTACGTCGCGAACGCGAAAGGGCATGGCAGCGCGCCAAATCCACAGCGCCCTCAGCCTCTCGACAAAATGTCGCGGACATCGCGCGACTACACGCTCGGCCAGCTCGACGGGAGCATTCTGTCGTTCTCCGAATCGATCGGCGGGCTCGCCGCTCTTTCGAAGCGCGTGGCGAGCGCGAACGGCTGGAACACCACGCGCGGCGCGGCGAAGGATCCGCCGTTCAAGCACGTCATCTACATCATCAAAGAAAACCGCACGTACGATCAGGTCTTCGGCGACATGCCCGAGGGCGACGGCGATCGCTCGCTCGACTTCTTCGATGAGAACAGCGCGCCGAACCACCACGCGCTCGCGCGCCGCTTCGGTCTGTACGACCGCTTCTTCGTCAATGCCGAGGTGAGCGCCGACGGCCACAACTGGTCGACCGCGGCGTACGCGAGCGACTACGTCAACAAAACCGTGCAGGCGCAGTACTCGGGACGAGGACGCGATTTCGATTACCAGGGCACGAACCGCAACCAGGTCGTCAGCGACGAAGACGATGTGAATGCGCCATCGACCGGATACCTTTGGGATCTCGCGACGCGAAAAAAGATTTCCCTGCGCGACTACGGCGAATTCGTGGTGAGAGGAATCGATGTCGGTCAGCCGAGGAAGTCGATCGGCACCAAGTCGGCTCTCATCGCGAACACCGCGCCCGACTACGTCGGCTGGGACCTCGATGTCCCCGATCAGAAACGCGCGGACGCCTGGCTCGCGGAGTTCAATCGCTACGTCGCGGGCGGCAATCTTCCGGCGCTGGAAATCATGTCGCTGCCGAATGATCACACCGCCGGCGCTGCGCCCGACAAGCCGACGCCGCGCGCGTACATGGCGGACAACGATCTCGCGTTAGGCCGCATCGTCGATGCCGTCTCGCACTCGCCGTACTGGCGCGACACGGTGATCTTCGTGCTCGAGGACGACGCGCAGAGCGGGCCGGATCACGTCGACTCGCACCGGTCGGTTCTGCTCGTGATCTCGGCCTACAACCGCCCCGGCACCGTGCACCGCTTCACGAACACCACCGACGTCCTCTCCACAATCGAAGAGATCCTCGGCCTCGGCGAAATGTCGCAGTTCGACTACTTCGGGCGCCCGCTGCGCAGCGTCTTCTCCGCGATGCCGGACCTGCGTCCGTACGACGCGCTCAAACCCGCGGTCGCGCTCGATGAGAAGAATCCGCCCGCGACGCCGGCGGCTAAGCAGTCATCGCAGCTCGACTGGTCGCATCCCGATGCGGTCAATGACGACACGCTCAATCGCATTCTGTGGGCGGCGATCAAAGGCGACAAGGTGCCGTATCCGGGTGCGAAGCGCGCTCCGACGTACGTGGGCAATTGAGGCCGCTCCACGGCGTGCCCGAGGGCTACGCGAAGCCGCGCGGGCGCTCGTCAATCGACGCCGCGAGATCGAGCATTCCGGCCGTGTAGACCGGCTGCTCGACTTTCAGCCGCAACGGGCGCTTGGGGTTGTCAGTTTTCACGCTGACGACGCTGTCGTCCGCATTGACGACGACATCGAACGCGTGCGCGATCGGGATTTCGATCCGCTTCCTGCCGTCGAGAATCATGTTCTTGTTCGTGACGTGAAGCGTGCCTTGATCCGTCGCGGTCTCGTAAACGCAGTACTCCTGAAATCCAACGCGCGTCGAGCAGCGCGTTCGCGGAAGCGTCTGCGGTGTGAGACCGCGCAGGCGCTGGAACTGCTGCACGATCGCCGCGGTCGCGTCTTGGGCGCCAAGGGCCTCGCGGATCGCGGCAACCTCCCGGGCCTGCACGGGACCGAGACGATCGTCGGCGAGAAGGTGCCAGACCACGGTGCTGTAGACGTCGGTGCGGATGCGCACGGCGTCTTCGATGCTGATGCCGGCCGAGCGGCAGGCGCGATCGATGATCTTCGCGACGTCCGCCGCGCCGCTCGCGCCGCGCTTCGACAGCTCGTCGAAGGCGATGAGCAGAATGGCTCGGCGCGCGGACGGCGCCCACACTTCGACGGGCAGGGTCAGTGTCTGGCGCTCGCGATCGAGATGTCCGAACGCTTCGTCGCTCCGCTCGCTCTGCGCCCGGTCGAGCGCGGTCGTGTAAGCGGCGAGCATCTCGCGATTGCGCTTCTCCTGTGCTTCGCGCTCGGTGCGCTCCCGCTCTTCCTCTTCGCGGATGCGGCGCCGCTGCTGCGCGGTGAGTACGATCGGAAGCGCAATCACCGCGGCACCGAGGAACACCTCGACCCAGCCCTGCGGGCCTTTTCTCGCGATCACCAGAATTCCGAGGAGGAAGATGATCGCGCCGACGAGCAGGAGTGTGTAGAAGCCGTAGGTGCGCGCGGCCGAGTCGCCCTTGAGCGATTCCCAGAACGGTTTGCTGCCGATGCCCGGTGTGGGCGGCAGGGTGGGGCCGCTGAATCGATCCTGACCGCCGAAGAAGAATCCTTCGCTGCGCCGCCGCACGAATTCGCCCGCGCAGCCGGTGCTGAGCGACGGGTCGTCGTCGGGCGCGCTGGCACCGCGACCCGGCGAAAGGCCAAAGCTGATCGGACCGAGTGCGAGTTTTTTCTCGACGTAAAACGTCATGATCGAATGACGACTCCCCACGTCCCGCCGCCAGCCTCGGTCGTCTTGACGACGCGATCGGTCGCGGTATCGAGGACTGAACGCGCGGACACGCGCTGCGTCGTCGTGTCGATGACCTCGAGGACGCGGCCGACCTCGCAGCCGACGTACGCACGGCGCGAGTCGCGGCTGAAAACCGCCGAGCGCGGCCGCGCATCGACGAAGATGTTGTTGACCACCTTATCCGTTCGCGCGTCGATGACTGTCACGGTGTTGCTCGCTTCGCCCGTGACGTAGACCCATCTCCCGTCAGGGCTCGCGCCGACACCTTCCGGTTCCGTGCCGACCACGAGCGCGGCGTCGGTTTTTCCGCGTCCGACGTCGACGATCGACTCCGTGCCGCTTCGCTCGTTCGAGATGTCGATGCGTCTGCCGTCAGGCGAGATGGCGATACTCTCCGGATCCGTGCCCGACGGCAGCCCGCGGGCGACGGCGAGCTTTGTCGTGTCGACGATCGCGATGTGATCCTGCGTCTTCGCCGGGGTGCCCAGGAAATGGCTGACCGCAACGTAGAGCCCCGGGCCGTCGGGACTCAGCGCGATTCCGCGCGTGCGCGTACCGAGAGCGACCGTCGTGATCACCGCCTTCTTCGCGGGATCGATCATGCTGACCGTGCCGGCCCGCTCATTGGTCACGAAGACAGTTGCGGCGAGAAAAAGCGCAAGACTCATTTCAATGTGTACAAATATGCGGCGATGTCGCGCGCGTCGGCCCGGGTCACGCCGATGTTCGGCATCGCGGCCTGCGGGTCGAACGCAGTCGGATTCTGCAGCCACTTGGTCAGCGTCTCAGGACTGTTCGCGAATTTTCCGCCGATGTATGCGCGCGACGCGACGTGATCGAGCGAAGGGCCGACCATGCCTTTCGGCCCGGGAATGCCGGGGATGATGTGGCACGCGTTGCAGCCGTAGCGCTCGATGGCGTCTTTCCCCTTCGCCGGATCCCCGCCGGTCGCCATCTTCGCCTCGGTCGCCGTCTCGCGGCGCGCGCATGCGACGGTGAAGATGATCAGCGCCGCGAACAGCAATCGCTTCACGGTTTCGCCTTTCTCAGGATTTCGCTCCGGGTGAGCGCGACGCTCCGCTCCGCCTCGCCGAGCCACGCGGCAACGAGCGCGACGCCGACGATCGTCATCATCACGCCGGCGGGAATCCACATGATGATGCCGGCGAGCTGCCGGTCATCGATCTTTAGGCCGAGCGCCGCCGTCGTCGATGGATCGATCGGACAAAGGAGGTGCTGCGAGAGAGCGACGAGCGCGCCGGGCGGGCCGGTGTGCGCGGCGGTCACGAACACGTACACCCCCGCGACGCCGTATCCAATGCGTCCGTAGCGGCCATGAATGAGCGCCCGCCGGAAGAGCGCGGCCGTGATGAGGAAGCTCGAGTGCTGCAGCGCATGAATGAATTCGCTTCGCAGCGTGGCCTCATACCATGAGATCAAGTGCCAAATCCAGAGCGCGACCGCGTGGCGACGAACGGTCCCGTGATGAAATGCACAATCGTGCGAGACCGGCACAGAACGCGACGGGCTGCCACTTCTCGAGCGACGGCCAGATCTTCGAGAAGCCGATCGCGTACAGCAATGCGCTGATGCCGCTCCCTTCACCGGCATGATCCATTGGCGACATCTTTTTGCATCTGACGCAAATCGGTTTGACCGTGGGATTCGGCGAATGGCGCTTCAGGGAGGGAAGGACCTCTGGTCCGGGCGGCTCGCGGCAGACGAGAGCAGCAGCATGAGCAGAGCTTGGACTCGCAACTTTGCGAGCAGGTCTTTGCGCCGCGTGCACGGTGCGCCAGGCTCGGCGTTACCGCGATACAACTCAAGTAGACACGCGACCGGACTTATGACGAGCGGTCGCTTCGCAGCTCCACGCCTCGTTGAAAAAACGACAGACGACAGACCTGACCCCAAAACCTCAGAGGTCCTTGCCGTCGCCTCCGGCGACGACTTGTGCGTGGTTGATCGCTGCAACGAGCGAGACTCCGCCGATCACGTTGCCGATCAACGCCGGCATCACGTAGAGACCGAAGCAGTCGTACCAGGAGATGTGGCCGCCGGCCGCGAGATACATCGCTTCGACCGAACCGGCGATGACGTGGCTGAATCCCGCGAGTCCCACGACGTACGTGATGATGATGATCACCCAGACGCGCGCGCTTTCCGCGAACGGCAGGAGCCAGACCATCGTCGCAATCAGCCAGCCGGCGAAGACGCCGCGCAGCACCGTGGTCCAGAAATCCGCGAGGAACGATGCCTCAGCCACGCGAAGAAGGGCGAATCCGACGTTGTCGGAAAAAAGACGTGTTCGCGCCAGGGCGAACGCGAACGCCATCGCTCCGACGAGGTTCGCCAAAAAAACGGTCACCCAGAGCCGCGCGACGTTGTGCATCGTCTTCCTGTCGCGCCTGGCGAGCAGCGGGAGGATGACCGTCAGCGTGTTTTCCGTGAACAGCTGCTGGCGTCCGAGGATGACGATGAGGAAGCCGATGCTGTAGCCGAAGCTCGACAGCAGCGGCCGCCATCCCGCGTTCGGCAGATGGGAGTGGAGTACTCCCTGCGCCAGGAAGGAGAAGCCCATCGACAATCCGGCGGCAAGGCCGGACCAGGCCAGCGCAGACGTCGATCGTTCGAGCTCGTCCTCTCCTTCGCTGCGGATCGCCTTGTAGACCACCGCCCCGGAAGGTGCGGACCGCTCTTCGGCGTCCTGCTTCTGCTTTTCGGGATCGGCCATCGCGGCCCACACTGCAAGAATCGGGGTCGCATGACGCTGCTTGGCGTGCTGATTGCTCGTTCGTGCATCGCAACACAGCAGGCAGCATCATCTTGCAGGTGTCGGAGGCCCATTTGCAGTTCACGATCGAGAGCCGTGAATTGACGAACGCGACAAGCGAACAACGGGCCGCACGCACCGCGCCCACTTCCATCACCATCGACGCAGCCAATCCCGACGACGCGATCTCCGCGTTCGTGCGTCAGAGCGATTCGGAGCTGGTGAGCTTTCAGACGCCGGCCGGACGCGAATCGATCGCCACGGTGAAGAAGAACGACACGGTGTTTCTCGTGCGCGTGTACGCCGAATAGCGTGTGAATTTCTTGCAGCGGCTGCAACTTGCACTGGTATTTTTTTCCATCCGGGAGTATGTTGACTGGCACGGTCATCGACCATGTCCCGCTCTGATGCCCCCGTTTCGTCCGACACCGTACTCGTCGTCGACGACGATCAGGCGCTCCGGGGCTTCTTCACCACATTGTTGTCGCGGAAAGGATTCAACGTCGACGTCGCGAGCGACGGCCGCACCGCGTACGACCAGCTGAACCGCCACAACTACTCGGTCATCCTGCTCGATCTGATGATGCCGAACGTCAACGGCTTCGAGCTCCTCGAGCGCATCCGCCGCGACAGTCCCGCGCTGCTCGACCGCGTCATCATCATGACCGGCGCCAGCCAGCGCGCGATTGAAAACCTCGATACCACGCGCGTCTGGGGAATGATCCGGAAGCCGTTCGACATCGATCAGCTCGTGAATTCGACGATCGATTGCGCGCAGCGGCGAAAGCGCGGCAACGCCTGATTCAGGACTCAGGACGCAGGACTTAGTCACGCCCGTCCTTTCCTAACATCGCGTCGAATTCGCTCCTCACCCTATCGCGCCGCAGAGCGAAACGCTGTTCCTCGGTTCGGGGCGGAGAAACTAAGTCCTGAGTCCTAAGTCCTGAGTCCTAAGTCCT
>DATIZY010000010.1:0-5090 GCA_035516895.1 Thermoanaerobaculia bacterium
AGTCCTCAGTCCTCAGTCCTCAGTCCTCAGTCCTGTATTCGAGGTGATCGCCGACAACGCGCGCCATCGGATTGAGAACGTGCTTCTGTGCGGACCCGGGCGAGAGGATGTGGATGACCTCGTGCCCGCGGCGGGTGAGCTCGTCGGCCACCAGATTCCGATGGCACCTCCACGGCACCGCTTCGGCGCACATGATGGCGGTCCGCAGATCGGACGCGAGCAGAGCGTCGATTGCATGCTTGAATTCCGGCGTGGCCATGAAGTCGGCGTACCCGCGGAACTGCTCGTTGCGCCAGCCGCTGTTCGGCGAGTCGGGCAGCGGCTTGCGCCGGCCGCCGAGCTCGGGCACGTGCACGTATGCGACGGGGAGCGTGCGTTCGAGCGATTCGCGCGCGAAATGCGGGGAACGCCGCGAGCCGGGATAGCGGCGAATGTCGGCGAGACGCTGGACGCCGTGCTCGCCGACCAGCGCAATCAGCTCGTCGAGGCTTCGCGTGGAGTGGCCGATCGTCCAGATTCGCATTCAAAACCGTCCCGGTGCCCGCGTCGCGCGGAGTCGGTGTCCTCCGAGTGTCGCGCCAAAAGACAACAAATGCGGTCAGACAACAATCCAAGCTCGGGACTCGGGACCTCCGTTTCAGGAGGAGCTCATCGATGTCGAACGAGCAATCGCGACGCCTTTCCGCCCGAGCTGCGGCCGCGATCCGGCGAGCGGCGCTATGCTCAGCTCGACACGACCCCGTTTCTGGACTATCCGGGGGCCGAGCTCGTGTTGATCTCTGAGTCGATGCCGTCCTACTACGCCGATCACGCGCAGCAGCTGAAGCAGGACCTCGCGGCCGCGGTGCCGATCGAGGATCTGCGGCGTCTGCACGAGAAGCGCCCGGGGATGCATGCGGCGATCGCCTTCGCGAATTTCGCGGTCCTCGGCTCGTGCGCGGCCGCAATTGTACACTTTAATGTGTGGTATTTTTGGCTGCCATTTGCGTTGATCGCCGGCTTCGCGGTGTTTGATTTCACCGTGCTGCTGCATGAGGTCGTGCATCGCGCGGTGCTGCCCGTCAACGATGACAAAACGTATCGTGTGTTGGGCCTGCTGTACGCGATGCCCAGCGGCATCTCGGCGTCGCAGTTCACACGCTGGCACCTCGATCATCACGCGGCCCTCGGATCGTACGAGGAGGATCCGAAGCGCCACTGGCTGTCGCCGAAAAAGAACGCACGCTGGCTGAAGCTGCTCTATTTCACGCCTGCGCTCTTTCCGATTTACTTTCGTGCGGCGAAAAACGAGACGCGCTCGTACGAGCCGGACCTGCAGAAGCGCATCGCGCGCGAGCGGACCGCGACGATTCTCTTTCAGCTTGCGATCCTTGCCGCGATCGTCCTGATTGGCGGCTGGTGGATCGCATTCAAGCTGTACGTCGTGCCGGTGTTCTTCGTTTTCCCGATCGCCTTCGCCCTCAACCGCCTCGGCCAGCACTACGACATCAATCCCGACGATCCCGCGCAGTGGTCGACGCTGATGCGCGGCTCGTGGTTCTGGGACGCGGTGTATATCTTTTCGAACTACCACCTCGAGCACCACTACTTTCCGGGCGTGCCGTTCTACAACCTGCCGCGCCTGCAGAAGATCCTCGTGCCGTTCTACGAAAAGCGTGGCATGACCTTCCATCAATTTCCGGAGCTGCTGTGGAACTGGCTCGTTCTCAATCGCAAGCCGCACAGCAATTGGGAAGACGTGCCGCGGAGTTCGCAGTTTGCGGTTCGCGGCTCGCAGTGACCCGCGTTGAGGAATGGAGCACCGGCTTCAGCCGGTCGACGATTGCCAGCTGAAAGCGAAGCTCCATGTCACGGCCGCGAACTGCGCGAAGCGTCCGCGCTTTGCAGAAAAGGCGACGGCGGGAGTTCGGCACGGCGCTGCCGTGCCCTACATCGGCCAGCCGTGGCTGAGTTTTGCGGAGGCTGCTCGACTCCGCATCATCACACCAGCCCGTTGAGGACGAGTTCCGTCACCGCATCGGCCTGAGCGGCGAGGTCGTACTCCTTCTCCGACAACATCCACGACGTCACCATCTCGTCGACGATGCCGAACACCGCCTTCGCCACGAGCTGGGGGTTGAGAGTCCGGCGGAACGCGCCCTCGTTCTGCCCGCTCTCGACGATCTTTCGCAGGATGTTGAGGTAGTCGGCGACTTCCTGATGCGACAGCAGCGTCAGGAATTTGAGGCTGTGGCGAAGCTCGACCTGCGCGACGATCGCCAGCGGGCGGTCGCGGCCGAGCGCCTCTAGGTGGTGACGGATGGCGATGCGCATCCGTTCCTCGGCCCGGTTCACATTGGCCAGGTCGCGCTCGAGCGACTGCAGGTAATTCCGCGTGTACTCGCGAAAGATCGAAACCAGCAGGTCTTCTTTTCCATCGAAGTAGAGGTAGATCGTTCCGTCGGCGACGCCCGCCGCACGTGCGATCTCGGAGACCTTTGCGTTGAAGTACCCGTTGCGGGCGAAGACGTCGATGGCGGCGCGGAGGATGCGCTCGCGTTTGCTTTGCGGCCGGCTGATTTCAGCAGTTCGCGCCATGAATGAATGCTCATTCAGAGGCGCCGAACTGTCAAGTGCGGCTGAAGGGGATCAGAGCTTCCGTTGTGCTTTTTCTACAGTCGGGGCGGAGCCGCCTCTACCTTTTGTAGAAAAAGCACAACTGAAGCTCCGACCCCCGGACTAACGCGGGCGCGCGTTGCGTTCGATACGTCGAATTTCTCTCTCGGAGGCTTTTCAAATGATTGCACGGACGGCCGCAGCCGTCATTCTCCTCGCCGGCTCGATTGCTTTCGCCTCGACCCCCCAGGCGCTGCTGGACGCGGCGAATCGAGGCGATGCCCAGGCGCAGATCGCGCTGGCGACCCAGCTTGCGAAAGAGGGCAAACGCGCCGAAGCCGTCGTATGGCTGCGAAAGGCGGCCGAGGCAGGCAGCGCGGAGGCTCAGAACGACCTCGCAGCGTGCTTTGCGTCGGGCGCGGGTATGCCATCGGTGGATTTGCCGGCGGCCGTGAAGTGGTACCGCCGCGCCGCCGAGCAGGGTTACGTTCCTGCCCAAAGAAACCTCGCGATCTGCTACGACATCGGCCAGGGCGTCGATCCCGATCCCGTCGAAGCGGCAAAGTGGTATCGCAAGGCCGCTGCGGCAGGTGACCCTGCCGCGGAGCTCGGCCTCGGCGTCATGCTCATCAATTCGACCGGGTCGGAGAAGAACGTCGCGGAAGGCGTGCAGCTGGTGCGCAAAGCGGCCGACGCGAATTTCGCGGCCGCGCAGGTCACGCTCGGCGATCTCTACCGCGGCGGGGAAGGCGTTCAACGCGATTTCCCCGAAGCGGTGCGCTGGTACCGGAAAGCCGCCGACCAGGGCTACCCCGACGGCGAGCTTTTTCTCGGCTCCGCTTACGAAAACGGCCGCGGTGTGCCGAAGGACCCCGAAGAAGCGGCGAAGTGGTACCGCAAATACGCGGCGCATGGAAGTCCCGACGCGCAATATCAGCTCGGCGTCAACTTCATCCACGGCAACGGCGTGCCGCAGAACCTCAAGGAAGGCATCGAGTGGCTGCGCAAAGCCGCGGCCCAGGGCAACAAGCCTGCTGCCGCGGAGTTGAAGAACCTCGATCAGCCGAGTCAATGAGAGGACAGCGCAGAGCCGATCGTTCTTCGGACCGCGTCTACGAACGCTGAGTCGCGCTGCTCGCGCACGCGCGCATCGATGATGGCCATCACCGACGCGCGATCGAGCGCCGCCGTCACCGGATAGATGTGCAGATGCAGATGCGGTGTGACGATCCCGAGCTTCAGGATCATCGCGCGATCGGCGCCCGTGAGCTCGATCAGCGCGCGCTCTGCGGCGCGATAGACGCGCATGAACGCGTCGAGATCCGCGAGATCCGAGAGATTCTCGACGTGCTCGCGCGCAATGACCATCGCATGCCCGCGCACCGCCCAGTCTTCGTGTAATGCGACGGCCGCCGCCGCATCCGAGTAAACGAGCTCGAGCGTATTAAGATTCGAGCAAAACAAGCAGGAGGACGTCTTCATGTTTCTTGCGGTCCTTTTGTTCGCGGTGTCGCTCGATCCGGGCGTCGGGCACGTGCACTTCGCGGTCAGCACGAAAAACGGGGAGGCGCAGCGCTATTTCGATCAGGGAATGGCGTACCTCTACGGATTCAATCACGAAGCGGCCGTGCGATCGTTCGGGAAAGCCGGCGAGATCGATCCGGACCTCGCGATGGCCTGGTGGGGCGTTGCGCTGGCGCTCGGCCCGAACATCAACCTCGACATCGATCCCGATCGCGAGAAGCAGGCGTACGACGCCGTGCAGACCGCGATGACGAAACACGCGACGCCGAAAGAGCGCGACATCATCGCCACGCTCGCGAAGCGATACTCGAATGATCCGCAGGCCGACCTCAAGAAACTCGCAGTCGATTACAGCGATGCGATGGGCGAGCTGTCGAAGAAATATCCCGACGATCTCAATCTCGCCACGCTCTACGCGGAGAGCATGATGGACCTGCATCCGTGGAAGTTGTGGTCGCACGACGGCATACCCGCGCCGGGCACGGAGCGCATCGTGGCCGTCCTCGAATCCGTCCTCGCGCGCGACCCGAATCACCTCGGTGCGAACCACTACTACGTTCACGCCGTCGAAGGCTCGCCGCATCCGGAGCGTGCGCGGAAGAGCGCCGATCGCCTGCGCACGCTCGCGCCGGCGTCGGGACATCTCGTTCACATGCCTGCGCACATCTATGAGCGCACCGGAAACTACGCCGGCGCGGCGGAGGCGAACGAGAAGGCGGCGGCGGTCGATCGCAAATTCATCGCGAAGAACGGCGGCGGAGGGATCTATCCGCTGATGTACTACAACCACAATCTGCAGTTCGGCACCGCCTCGTATCTGATGGACGGAAACTACGAGGGCGCGAAGCGACTCGGCGACGAGTTCGGCGCGAACGCCGCTTCGATCGCCAGGGAAATGCAGATGGTCGAATCGGCAGCCGCGACGCCGCTGCTCGTTCGCTTGCGCTTCGCAAAATGGTCGGCGGTCATCG
>DATIZY010000011.1:0-8817 GCA_035516895.1 Thermoanaerobaculia bacterium
CGACGATGAGCAGGACGTTGGGGCGGGCGGGTGGGGCGGCGGAGAGGGTGCCGGCAATGAGCAGCCCGAGGATCGAGGCATGTATGCGCATTCGGGTTTGTAAGACGATGCAGCGCGGACGATGTTTACGTTCGAGCCTCAATCATCCGCTCGATGCACCTGCGAACGTAAACGGTCGTCCGCGGATTCCGATGAATCAGCCGCAGATCGCGCGGCGTCAGCGATCGTAGCAGAGATGCCGCCGCCGACCTCGGCGTGGCTGGATTCATGACGAGAGCTTTTCGAATCGCGTAACGGTACGACCATTTGTGATCATCGGCGAGAAGCTGCAGCTGCTGGCCGGTCGCGCGATCGCTGCTGGCGACCACGAGGAGATCGTCCTCGCGGACGCGCTGGTTGATGAGCAGCGCCTCGAAAACTTTCGGATCGGGATCAAACAGCAGCGCGGAAATG
The DNA here is from genome assembly GCA_035516895.1 of Thermoanaerobaculia bacterium. GTDB lineage: Bacteria > Acidobacteriota > Thermoanaerobaculia > Gp7-AA8 > Gp7-AA8 > Gp7-AA10. The sequence goes on from DATIZY010000011.1 coordinate 454, forward strand.
AGCGCGTGGCTGCATCGCTTCGCGCATGTGATGCGCTCGCCGATCGTGAGCTTGTCGACTTTGTTGACGAGGATCGTGTCGATGGCACGGCGCACGGGCGCGGACACCTTGACGTCGACCGACAGCCGGACGAGGTCGGACCAATAAAGGTAGTGAACGAGCTTGACCGCGTGCGCCTGAGGAGTGTGCTTCAACGCGACCAGCTTGAGGCGGACAGAGTAGAAGCCGGCGAGGCGCTGGGTCTGGGCGATCTGCTGGCACATTGCCGGTGTGACATACGGATTCTCCAGCACCGCGAGGGCTTCGTCCTCGAGCAAATGCCGGACGTTTTCTTGCACGAACTGCAAAAGTTCCTCTCGCGGCAGAGCCTGGATCCGTCGTGCGCTGTTCATTGGAAGCAAGAAGACTTATTGTTCTTTTGAATAACGCTACCTATAATCGGCTCGCTTCCCAAGGGCGATGAAAGAAGATACCTCGCTATTCGAACGCGTCGTGCTGCGGCTTGCCGGTGCGCGCGTTCTGATCCTGTTTCTCTTTCACGCCGTCGTCTTCGCGTCCGCGTACGCATTCTCGTACCTGGTGCGGTTCGATTTCGTCGTTCCCGCTGACTACGTCAGCACATTCCGTTCGAGCCTGATCGTCGTCGCCGGCATTCAATTGCTCATCGGAGTGGCGTTCGGCTTTTATCGAGGCTGGTGGCGATACGTTGGAATCGGCGATGTGATTCGGCTCGTCTTCGGCTTGAGTACGGCGACCGCGATTCTCGTGGTGCTGTGGTACGTCGGTGCGGGGACGTTCGGGATTCACGAACGGTTCGTACGCTCGCCGCGTGGCGTGCTTCTGATCGATTGGGCATTTTCGCTGCTCGGCCTGTTCGGTGCGCGCGTCCTGATCCGCATCGGTCGCGATCGATTCCGCCCCGAGGAAATGCCGAACGATTCCAGACGCGTGCTGATCGTGGGAGCCGGGGATGCCGGCGAATCGCTCGCGCGCGAGATCCAGCATCGCCCGCAACTCGGGATGAAGGTGGTCGGCTTCGTCGACGATCAGCGAGCCAAGTGGGGCGCGCACATCCGCGGCATCAAAGTGAGCGGGCCGATTGCGAGCATCGGCGCAATCGCCGGCTCGAGCGGCGCCGACGAAGCGCTGCTGGCAATTCCGAGCGCGTCCGGCAAACGGATCCGCGAAATCATCCATCAGCTCTCCGAAGCCGATCTGACATTCAAAACGATTCCGGGGATCGACCATCTCGTCAGCGGCAAGGTCCACGCTTCGGAGTTGCGGCCGGTCAATATCGAAGACCTGATGCGACGTAAGAAGATCGAGCTGCCCGGCGATCCTGTCCGGCAGCTCTTCACGGGCAGGCGCGTCCTGGTCACGGGAGCCGGCGGCACGATCGGTTCGGAGTTGTGCGCGCAGATTCTCGAATTCGAGCCGGAGAGCCTGGCGCTCATCGAGCGATCGGAGCTTGCGCTCTACGAAGTGCGCAAGCGCCTCACGCGCGACGCGCGAAAGAGGCCGACGAGAATCACGGCGAATCTCATCGACATTTGCGATCCCGACATCGTCGAGGCATTGATCGAGCGGGAGAAGCCGCAGATCGTCTTGCATGCAGCCGCGCACAAACACGTTCCCCTCGGCGAAGAGAATCCCACCGAATATCTTCGCAACAATACGCTCGCCACTCGGTCCCTCGGCGAGATCTGCGCGAAACACTGGGTCGAACGGTTCGTGTTCATCTCGACCGACAAGGCGATCAATCCAGCGAGCATCATGGGTGCGACGAAGCGCGCCGCGGAGATCCTCCTGCTCGATCTGGCCCGCATGAGCGACATGAAGGTCACGATCGTCCGGTTCGGCAACGTGATCGGCTCATCCGGCAGCGTCATCCCGCTGTTCATGGAGCAGATCGCCGCCGGCGGTCCCGTGACGATTACGCACCCCGATGTCACCCGCTACTTCATTCGCACTTCCGAGGCCATTTCCCTGGTTCTGCAGGCCGCGACGCTCGGCAACGACGGTGAGATCTTCATGCTCGACATGGGCGAGCCGGTGAAGATCGTCGATCTCGCGCGCGACCTCATCCGCCTCTCGAGCCGCAGCGAACACGAGATTCCAATCGTCTTCACCGGACTGCGTCCGGGCGAGAAACTGTTCGAAGAGATCCGGCTCAACCACGAGTCCGCGCGTCCCACGGAACATCCGCAAATCGTGGTTACCTCGGCTCGCCAACCTCAAGGGACAAGAGTTCGGCACTGGATGATCGCCGCGGAAAAATGCGCGGACGGCAATCAGGCGCGGAGGCAGCTCAAGGATCTGGCTCCCGAGTGCATCTGGTCCCCCCCGCCGCTGGACGATGCGCCCACGATCCCCGCGGCCGTTCCCATTCATCCGTCGCTGGCCACGTAGGCGCCGCCCATCGCCGTCTTCACGCGCCAAATCGCAATCGCGACGGCCGTGTGGACGCCCGCGACCGCGAGGAGCACCAGCAGGCGATTGCGGTCACTGAGAGCCGGATACGCCAGGGCAGCGATGGAGCTGAGGATTGCAAGCCCGCTCCAGACCGCCGTGGCGACGACGTGGCTGCCGCTCACTTGACTCAGCTGCTGATAGAAGTGCGTACGGTGCGCGTGAAAAAAGCGCTCGCGCCGGGCCATTCGCCGCACCAGCGTCACTGACGCGTCGAACAGAAACGGGAACAAAGGCAACGTCGCCGGGACCAGACCGAACTCGCTGTTCGCGCGCAGGATCAGAACGGCAAAAAGAAATCCGAGGGGAGCGCTGCCGACGTCACCCATGAAGACTCGCGCCTTTGGAAAATTCCAGGGAAGGAAGCCGGCGGCAGCGGCGGCGATCGCGCAGGCCACAGCGGCGCCGCCGGCATCGTGGTGCGTCGAGAAAAGCAGTGTCAGCGTAACCCCGGCAGTGATGGCCTGCGCGGCTGCGATTCCGTTGACGCCGTCCATGAAGTTGTACGCATTGATCCAGCCGACAGCGAAGAAGACCGACGCGATCAGAGCGACGGGCGACAACCGCAGGACCGCGAACGGAAGATCGACGCGGCTCAAAAGAAGACCTGCGGTGTAGATCGCCACACCCCCGGCCGCGACGTGCACAATGAATTTGGGCAGGGGCGGCAGATGCCGTTTGTCGTCGATGAAGCTGACGATTGCAATGACGATTGCAGCCGAAATCGCAGCGCGGATTCCTCGATCGCTGAGGGCGCCGCTCCAGGCCAGTACCAGAATGATCGCCGTGACCATGGCGATTCCGCCGCCGCGCGGAGTCGGCTGCCGATGCGAGCTGCGAGCGTTCGGAACGTCGAGGAACCCGGCTCGCCGTAACAACAAAGCTGCCGCCGGGGTCAACGCCAGCGAAATTGCGAACGCGACGGCTGCGATAATGGCGATCGCTGTCGATGATGTCGACACGACCCGGTCATCATCGCATCGTCAAGCGCCCAGACCGTGAAAAAAAGAATTCTCTTCGTCGTGAATCATGCCGGCTTTTTTCTCTCGCACCGCTTGCCGATCGCCGAGGCCGCGATCGCTGCAGGATATGACGTGCATGTCGCGACACCGAAAAGCAAGCACGTGCCGCAGATCATCGCAGCCGGCCTGACGTGGCATCCCATCCGGCTCGCACGATCTGCGATGAACCCTGTTCGTGAGATTCAGACGTTTGGAGATCTTCTGCGGCTCTACAAAATGCTGGCTCCGGCCCTCGTCCACCACGTCACGAGCAAGCCTGTGCTTTATGGAACGGTTGCGGCAAGAATCACGGGCGTTCCTGCGGTCGTCAACGCGATCTCCGGAACCGGACACGCATTCGTCGAGGCCGGCGTGGGGCGGCGCATCGGACGCGCATTTCTGGGCCTCGCGTACCGGATCTCGCAACGGCATCCGCACATGCGCGCGATCTTCCAGAATCGCGAACAACTGTCGGAATTCACAGCGCGAGGGTGGGTCCGCGCCGGAGATGCCTCCCTGATCCCCGGTTCAGGCGTTGATCTCGATCGCTTCAAGCCGGCGATGAGGCAGCGGAGTGTGCCGGTCGTGACGCTTGCGAGCCGCATGCTGATCAGCAAGGGCGTGTGCGAATTCGTCGACGCCGCGCGCATGCTGCGATCCCGCAATGTGGCGGCGCGTTTCCGTTTGGTGGGCGAACCGGATCCCGACAATCCAGGGAGTTTGTCCGAGGGAAGACTTCGCATGCTCGCGGCCGACGGAGTGGTCGAGTATTGCGGCCGCAGTGAGGACATGCCTTCTGTGTTTGCCGAGACGGACGTATTCTGCCTCCCCACTTACTACGGCGAGGGTGTTCCCAAGGTGCTTGTCGAGGCCGCAGCGTGCGGCCTTCCATGTGTGACCACCGACTGGCCGGGCTGCCGCGACGTTGTGGTCAACGGCGAGACGGGAATTCTCGTCCCGGCGCGCAACGCACAGCAGGTCGCAGAAGCTCTGGAGCGATTGATCGCCGACCCGGATCTGCGACGCAGGATGGGGGCCCTTGCGGCAGTGCGCGCCAGTCAGTTTTCGCTGTCGATGGTCGTGACCAGGACTCTGGCACTTTACCGGGAGCTCCTGCAATGAACGCTCTCGTCACCGGAGCAAACGGTTTCGTCGGCCGAGCGCTTTGTGAAGAGCTGCGCGCAAGGGGCGTGATCGTGCGAGCGGTCGTTCGATCTCCGGTTGAAACCGCTGCTCAGGAAACCAGCGTGGTTCCCGATTTCGAACGGGCCGACTGGCCGAGGATGTTGCACGACGTCGATTGCGTTTTTCATCTTGCCGCGCTGGCGCACGTTCCCTCGGATACGTCCGTCGCGCGTCTGTGGGCGGCAAATGTGCGGACCAGCGAGATCGTGGCTCGAGCGGCTGCGAGAGCACGCACGAGGCGCCTCGTCTTCCTCAGCACAACGAAAGTGCACGGTGATCAGAGCGCCGCGGCGGGATTTCGCGAAGACGATCCTCTGTCACCCGACGACGCGTACGGCATGTCGAAAGCGGCGGCGGAGATTGCCGTCGCGGCATCAGGCGCTGCGTACACCATCGTGCGGCCGCCTCTGGTTTACGGTCCCGCGGTCCGCGCGAATTTTCTCGCGCTCATGCGTGCGGTGGATCGAATGCTTCCGTTGCCGGCGGGCAATATCCGGAACCTCAGGAGCACGCTGTACGTAAGGAATCTCGCCGACGCGATGCTGTTTCTTGCGCAACACGCGGGTGCGGCGAACGAGGCTTTCGGCGTCTCGGACTTCGACGATCTTTCGACGCCCGAATTGTTGCGACGCATCGGTGAGGCGCTCGGAAAGCCGCCGCGGCTCTTCGCGCTGCCGTCGCCCGCGCTTCGCCTCGCGCGCACTCTCTCGCCGGTCAAAACCCGCATGGACAAGCTCACCGCAACGTGCACCGTCGACACCACCAGGATCCGACGGCTAGGATGGGCCCCCCCTTACACAATGAAAGAAGCGCTTCAGGCAACGGCGCTCTGGTACCGTCGCTCGCGATGAAACGCTCGCGGCCAGTTCGTACGCGGCAGACGGCGGCGAACGCGCAGCCTCCCGGAGACGCGGCAGACCACCGCGCGCTGTGGGCTCTCGCGTCGGTCATCGTGCTCGCCATCCCGTTGTTCATCTCCCCGAGCGGCGACGATTCGTTCCGAGCACCGAAGCTCTATCTGTTCCGAGCGTTATGCATGACGATCGTCGCCGTCGCGGTCCTGATCGGCAGAGCGAGCCATGTGCTGACGACGCTCATGATTCCTGCGGCGCAGCTCGGCATCGCCATTGTCATCTGGGCAGTGGTGTCCGCGGCGCTCAGCTCCGACCGGACGATCTCGTTTGAGCGCGTGTTCGACATCGCCTGTGGCTTCATCTTCTTTCTGGCGGTGCTCGATTCCGGAAAGGGACGCGCACGGAAGGGCGCCGCGCTGCTGCTCATCACGGCGGCGATCAACTCGATCGCATACCTCCTGCAAACGATCCCCTCGGTGAGTGAAATGGTGATGCACAGTCGCGAGCACATGGCGACGACCGCGCTGCTCGGAAACCCGAACGATGTCGGCATGTTTCTCGTTGTGCCTGCGCTTCTCGCCGTGGCGTTCGCGATCCGGGACCGGACGCACAGGCTTGCGTTCGGTACGACGGGGGCATTGATTTTGATCGCGCTGCTCACCACGCAGACATTGACCGCGATCCTGGCCGTGTCGGCGGGCATATTCGCGATTTTGCTCGAGCAACAACGAGAGCGCTCGGTGGTCTTTGCCGTCGCGGCAGCTGCGGCGATTACCGCTGCGCTGTTCATCTATGCACCGTCGCGCCACCGCATCGATCACGCGCTGCGATATGCCCAGGAGGGTGAGTGGAATTCAGTTCTGTCGGGCCGGCTGTCAGCGTACGTGCCGGCGTGGGACATGTGGGTCGATCACCCGATTGCAGGCGTCGGACCCGGCGGCTTTGCGCATCGTTTTTTCGACTATCGGCTGCGCAGCATCACCGAGCATCCGCGGCTCGTCCATTGGCCCGCGGGCCTTGGGATTGCGCCGAACTTCGCCGAGACACACAGCGATCACCTGCAGATCCTGGCGGAGACCGGCATCGTCGGCTACGGACTGTTCATCGCGGCTTTGATCCTGATTGCGCGACGCAAGGCATCCGACGCGACTTCCGCGCTCGATTGCGCACGACGACCGATCATCATCGCGGTCGCCGTTCTCGCTGCAACCGGCTTTCCTCTTCAAACCGCGGCCACCGCGATGCCCCTGCTGTTCTTCGCGGGGTTATCCGAAGCCGAACGAGCGGTCCAATGAAGGTCGTTCGCGCGATTCTCCCGGTTCTTGTCCGAATCGCGGTCGTCGCTGCAGCCGCCGTCGCGGTCTACCGCTTCTCGTGGATTCCATACAACTGCAATCGCGACGCGAAAACGAACGCGGCAATGACACTCAAGGCGCTCGACGCGTCGCCGGTTGACGCGTCGGCGCTGGCCCAAAGAAACCTCCGGATAATTGACGCATCGCTGAACCGCTGCGGCCGCGACGCCAGTGAACTCATGCTTGCCGCCGCCAACTACCGCCTGGCAAATCAGCGCGAGCAAGCGATCGAAGCGTATCGACAGGCGCTCGGCGTGGATCAGCGGCCGGAGATTTACCTCGAGCTCGGGCTGACGCAGCTGAGCGTCGGGAATCGGAGAGAAGGAGTTTCCAATATCACGCGCGCGGCGCGATTCGCCGAGCAGTACATGTACGAGGCGGGCGACCCGATGGTCATTGATGAGGTCCGCGCGAATCTCGGCCTGCCGCGACTTCCGAGATAGGCTATTCTTACCGCCACGCCAAAAGCGATCAGGAGATATCGATGAAACGAATCTGGCTGGCAGCGCTCACATTGACGATCACGACAACGGCTTTCGGTCAAGCAACCCGGACGTGGGTGTCCGGTGTGGGCGATGACGCGAACCCCTGCAGCCGCACCGCGCCGTGCAAAACGTTTGCGGGGGCGATCTCGAAAACGGCCGCCGGCGGTGAGATCAGCGTACTCGACCCGGGCGGATTCGGCGCTCTGACGATCACAAAGGGCATCACGCTCGACGGTACCGGCACCCTCGGATCGATCCTGAACTCCGGGACGAACGGAATCGTGGTCAACGCGGCGGTGACGGACAATGTGATCCTTCGAAACATTCAGATCGACGGAGCGGGCACCGGCACCAACGGAATCCGCGTGCTTCAGGCGAAATCCGTCCGCCTCGAAGACGTCACGATCTTCGGGCAGAGCCAGCGCGGCATCGATATTCAGCCGAACAGCTTCGTGAACGTGGCGTTGATCCGCACCCGCATTCACAACAGCGGCGGTATCGGCGTTGTGGCGCAGGGCGGTGCGACACCCGGCGTCGTCAAACTCTCAATCATCGACAGCGCCATTGACGGCGGCGGCTCGCACGGACTCTGGGTGACCAATGGAAATACTGCGACCGTTCAAAACAGTCTCTTCGCGCACAACACGCTCGCCGGAGTCATCGCGGACGGCTCAAACACGCGAGTAACCATCAGCCACTCGAACTTTTCACAGAATCTCAACGGCATTCAGGCCGGCAACGGGGTCTCGACAAATGCGACGATCTGGATTTTCGACAGCGAGATTTCCGGCAACAACACCGGCGTGATGATTTCGCAGGGCATCGCGCAGTCGCACGGCAACAACGCGATCCGCGGTAACACGACGGACGTCGCCGGCGGAACGCTCGGAACGGCCGGACTGCAGTAATCAGCACGCGCCGCGATACAGCTGAATGAGATCCCGGTCGCTGAGCGTTTGCTCCGCGCAGCGGCCGAGAAAGTAATAGCCCGAGGCGGCATCCGTGGCCGACGGCC
>DATIZY010000012.1:0-12945 GCA_035516895.1 Thermoanaerobaculia bacterium
AGGACTGAGGACTGAGGACTGAGGACTGAGGACTGAGGACTGAGGACTGAGGACTGAGGACTGAGGACTGAGGACTGAGGACTGAGGACTGAGGACTGAGGACTGAGGACTGAGGACTGAGGACTGAGGACTGAGTGTCCCCTCGTCCGTTGCGGGCTCCGAGTGATCTCACGTGTCGCCCAGGATTCGTCAGCCACTCCATCCGTGTGAAACGGCGTCGGATGGCAACGGACACTCAGTCCTGAGTGCGGAGTCCCGAGTGCGGAGTCCCGAGTGCTGAGTCCTGACTCCTGATTGCTGAGTGCTAAGTCCTAAGTCCTAAGTCCTAAGTCCTGAGTCCTAAGTCCTAAGTCCTGAGTCCTAAGTCCTGAGTCCTAAGTCCTAAGGTCTAGGTCTTCGGTGTCACTCAGTCCTCAGTCCTCAGTCCTGAGTCTTGAGTCCTGCCGTGAGTATGAGTGTTGCAGCGCATCGGGGCGGAGTATGGGAACTGGTTGTCTGCTGTCGATTCTCCTGCTGCTGATTGCAACGATCATCCTCTGGGTCATGACCGGACCGCCGGGCTGGATCCTCGGTGGTCTGTTCCTCATCGCCGCGCTCGTCATCACGCTCTGGAAAGGCGTGGACTGGAAACAATGGGGATTCGAGCCGCCGAAAACGAAGAAGCACGGCCCTGAAGACATCGGCCGCGGCCCGGACGACGATCCGATGATGCGATGACTGCACGGCTGGAATGGTGGAAGAGCGCGGTCTTCTACCAGATCTATCCGCGCTCGTTTCAGGATTCGAACGGCGACGGCGACGGCGACCTGCGCGGAATCGAACAGCGACTCGATCATCTCGAGTGGCTCGGCGTCGGCGCGGTGTGGATCACGACGATGTACGAGTCGCCGCACGTCGACGGCGGCTTCGACATCTCGAATTACGAGCGCGTCGATCCGCGCTACGGCACGAACGAAGACGCGCTCGCGCTCATCGATGCGATTCACCGCCGGGGGATGAAAGTGATCTTCGGTTATGTGCCGAATCACACCTCGGATCAGCATCCGTGGTTTCGCGACTCGCGCACGAGCCGCAGGAGCGCTCACGCCGACTGGTATCTCTGGTGCGATGAGCGGCCGAACAACTGGATCGACACGCTCGGCAGCGGCGCGTGGCAGTGGTGTGACGAGCGGCAGCAGTTCTACTACCACGCGTATGTTCCGCAGCAGCCCGACCTCAACTGGCGCAATCGCGACGTCCGCAACGCGATGTTCGATGTGATGCGCTACTGGCTCGACCGCGGCGTCGACGGTCTTCGCGTCGACGTGCTTTGGCGGCTCATCAAAGATCGTCTGCGGCGAAACGATCCGCCGAACACGAAGTTCGATTCGAAAGAGGATCCGCCGTGGAAGCGGCTCGAAGGGGTCTTCTCGACGAATCAGCCGGAAGTGATGGACGTGCTTCGCGAGATGCGCTGCGTGACCGATGCCTACGACGATCGCATTCTGATCGGCGAACTGTACGTCGGCATCTCCGAGCTCATGAAGTATTACAGCGGCGGACATGGCGCGCAGCTGCCGTTCAACTTCGAGCTGGTCGTCAATCCATGGTCCGGTCCGCTGCTGACGTCGGTTATCAGCCGCTACTTTGGCGAGCTGCCCGTGCACGCATGGCCGAACTGGGTTCTCGGAAACCACGATCAGCGGCGCGTCGCGACGCGCGAAGGCGAAGACGGCGCGCGCACCGGCGCCGTGCTGCTCTTCACGCTCGGCGGCACGCCGTTCATCTACAACGGCGACGAGATCGGAATGCGCGACGCCGATCTCGACCCGGCCGCGCTCGACGATCCGAAGGCGAGTCTCGCGCCGAAGTACGCGCGCGATCCGGCGCGCACGCCGATGCAGTGGTCGTCCGCGCACGCGGCCGGATTCACGACCGGCAAACCGTGGCTTCCGGTCGCGCGCGATTTCGGCGAGCGCAACGTCGAGCGGCAACGCGCCGATCCGAAGTCGATGCTGAATCTGTATCGCGATCTCATCGCGCTCCGCGCGCGCGAGGAGGCGATCCTCACCGGCGACTTCCTTCCGCTCGAGCCGCAGGGGAATTTTCTCGCGTACATCCGTGCGTCCGGCAGCGCGCGATTCCTCATCGTCGCCAACCTCGGCGATGCGGACGCGTTCGAGACGAATCTGCGCGGAACGATCGAGATCGCCACGAATCGCGATCGCGACGGCGATGAGGCCGCCGGGCGGCTCGACGTCGGCAGGCGCGAAGCGCTGGTCATTCGTTTGAAATGATGATCGCCCTGGCGATAGCCCTCACCGCTGTCGCGGGATACGTCGACGCGGTGGGGTACATCGTGCTCTCACACGTCTTCACCGCGAACATGACGGGCAACACGGTCGCGAGCGTGACGAGCCTGCTCGGCGGCGACTGGCCGACGCTCATCCGCCGCGGCTTCGTCATTCCGCTCTTCGTCCTCGGTGCATTGATCAGCCGCTTCGTGATCGACTCCGCGCGGCGCAAAGGCGTTCGCGTCGTCGAGGCGTACCTGTTTGCCGGTGAAGCGATGCTGCTCGCGACCTTCTGGATCCTCGCGCTGCAGCACGCTCCTCTTCTGCTGCTCGTCGGAATCGCCGGCGGAGCGATGGGAATGCAGAACGCGACGATCTCGAAATTCGGCGCGCTCAGCGTTCGCACGACGCACGTCACCGGCACGCTCTCGGAGTTCTCGCAAGAGTTTGCCGAAGCGGTGATCGGCTGGTGGAGGCGCGAGGAGCGGGACAACGGACGCCGCGCGCTCGAGCTCGCGGCGATCTGGTCCGCGTACGCGCTGTTCGCCGGCATCGGCGTCGCGGCCCATTCGGCGTGGGGACTTGCTGCGCTTTCGATTCCGATCGCCCTCGTCGCCGCCGTCGCGGTCACGCTGTTCGTCACATCCCGCAGTTAGAACGTGCGGCGGCGCGGGATTCGCATCTCCGCCCAGCCATGCGCAGAATCGCGCTCATCATATTGATATCCATGCTCTTCGCGTCGTGTCACGACGCACCGAAACAGACGCAAGCCGCAACGACGACCGCAACGGTGGCCGGTGCGACCGGCACGCGCGCCGAGGTGCACGAGACCGTCGCGGTCGAACACAGCAACGTGTACGGCGATTACCTCACCGACGACAGCGGCCGCACGCTCTACATGTTCACGGCGGACAATCGCGACGTTCCGCGAAGCGCGTGCGATCTCGAGTGCGCGGCCGCGTGGCCTCCGTACATGTACGAAGGGGCGCTCCAGGCGAATGCCGGGGCGTCCTCGTCGCTGGTCGGAAAGATGAAGCGGCCCGACGGCAGCACGCAGATCACGTACAACGGATGGCCGCTCTATTACGACAAACAGGACGCCCGGCCGAGCGAGTTGAACGGCGAGGGCGTGACCGCATTCGGCGGACGCTGGTTTCTGATTTCGCCGCAGGGCGCAAAGATCGAGAAATAGTTCGCGCGGCGCGTTTATAATCTCCACGCCTTGTACGGTCCGTTGAAGGTCTTCACTGGCCGCGCTCACCCGACGCTCGTCCAGGAGATCTGCTGCCGCCTGCAAATCGAAACGGGACACGTCGCGCTGTACAGCTTCTCCGACGGCGAGAACTACGTGCAGATCGAGGAGAACGTCCGCGGCGCCGATGTCTTCGTCATCCAGCCGACGTCGCCGCCGGTCAACGACAACCTGATGGAGCTCCTGATCATGCTCGACGCATTCAAGCGCTCCTCGGCTCGTCGCATTACCGCGGTGCTGCCGTACTACGGCTATGCGCGCCAGGACCGCAAAGACAAACCGCGCGTGCCGATCACATCGAAGCTCGTCGCCGATCTGATCAGCGCGGCCGGCGCCGACCGCGTCCTCACGCTCGATCTGCACGCGTCGCAGATTCAGGGCTTCTTCAACATCCCCGTCGACCATCTCTTCGCCGCGCCGGTGATCGTGCGGCATCTGCGCGATCTGCAGATGACCGACCTGACGATCGTTTCGCCGGACGCGGGCGGCGTCGAGCGCGCGCGCGCGTATGCGAAGCGCCTCGGCGCGACGCTCGCCATCATCGACAAGCGCCGCGTCGCTGCGAATCAGACCGAAGTGATGAACATCATCGGCGACGTCGCGGGCAGAAACGTCTTCGTCGTCGACGACATCATCGACACCGCCGGCACGCTCATCCACACGACCGAGGCGCTGATGGCGAAGGGCGCGCGGTCGATTTCGGCGTCGTGCACGCACGCGGTGCTCTCCGGTCCCGCCATCCAGCGCATCAACAATTCAAAACTCGACCGGGTGATCGCCACGAACAGCATGCCGACCGCCGACAAGGAGGCCGAGTGCTCGAAGCTCAAGACGCTTTCGATCGGCGAGCTTCTGGCCGAGGCGATCAAGCGGATCCATAGCGAGGATTCGGTCAGCTCGTTATTTGAGATGTAGTGCACCACTGCGCCGTGCCGGCGCGGGGCATCCGCGCGCGGTGTGAAATCGGGAATTTCTCTGATTCCGCACGGTTTAGCGACTTTCGCCGCATCTTCCGAAGAAGGAGTCGTGTGTCATGGCTGAGCTTACGTTAGAGGTCGCGCGCAGGGAGCAGCAGGGCAAAGGGCCCGCGGGCAGGCTGCGTCGCGAGGGGAAAGTCCCCGCTGTCGTCTACGGCGGTCACCGCGAGACGGTGCCCATCGTCGTCGACCGGAAGGCGGTCACCGACCTCATTCAGCGAAGCGAGCACGGAGTCCGTTCGATCTTCCTCCTGAAGATGGCCGGAACCGATCAGCAGCGGCACGCGATGATCAAAGACATCCAGATCGATCCGATCAGCCGCAAGATGACGCACATCGACTTCGTCCGCGTGATCATGGACGAGGTGATCCGCACGACAGTGCCGGTTCACGTCAACGGAACGCCGGTCGGAGTCAAAGAAGGCGGCCTGCTCGACTTCCAGGTGCGCGATCTCCACGTCGAGTGTCTTCCGAACGCCATCCCCGACCGCATCGACATCGACATCTCGAACCTCGGCATGCATGAGTACGTCCGCATTTCGGAATTGAAGCTGCCCGAGGGCGTGAAGGTGCTCGACGATCCGGAGCGCGTGGTCGTCGGTGTGACGCATGCGCGCGCCGAAGTGCTGCCGACGCCGGAAGCTGCTGTGGCCGAGGGCGAGGCTGCGCCTGCCGAGCCGGAAGTCATCGCGCGCGGCAAGAAGCCCGAAGAAGAAACCGAAGAGTAGGATCTCGCGCTATGAAACGCGCGTTGATTGCCGTGTTGCTCGTCGCCGCTTGCGCGCGCGGCGAGAAACGCGCAGCCGCCACTGCCACGCAGGAGAAACCGCCCGCGCGGACCGAAGTCGGCGATGTGATGCCGGCGTACGACGCGACGCTGCTCGACGGAACGCCGCTGAAGCTGCAGTCGGAGAAAGGCAACGTCGTCCTGCTGAACGTCTGGGCGACGTGGTGCGGGCCGTGCCGCTTCGAGATTCCCGAGCTCGAAGCGATGCATCAGAAATACGCCGCGAAAGGATTCAGAGTCATCGGCGTGAGCGTCGATGACACCGGCGTCGCGGGCGTGAAGCAGTTCGTTGCCGAGAACAAGATCACGTATCCGATCGCGGTCGACGCCGACGGGCGCGTCGCGACGATCCTCAGCACGACCGTGCTGCCGACGACGGTGATCATCGGACGGGACGGCAGGATCCTGTGGCGAAAGATCGGCGCGATGATGCCGAACGAGATTCCGTCGGTCGACAGTGTGGTCGAGCAGGCGCTGGCGAAAAAAGGCTAGCTCTTTTTGGGGTCAGGTCTGTCGTTTGTCGTTTTTTCTACGGATCGTAGATCCTCGAGAGAAAACAGCCGAATCGCGTGCACGGGCGAGCCGCAACCCTCAACCGTGCGTAAGAATTTGATTCGAAAGGCAGTTCCGTCCCCGCATCAGCGGGGTCATCTACGATGAGTAGAAAAAAGGACAAAGGGCAGACCTGACCCTAGACTTTGCGGCGGTCGGGCGTGCCGCGGGCCATCGCGCGGCGGTCGCGCTGCCGCTGGATGAAGTCGCGAATCGGCGCGGCGACCCGCTTTGCCATCTGCGTCACGAGAATCCGCATCGGCAGATAAGCGAGCCCAAGCGCCAGGACGACGGCCGCGGCAGCGATCATGAAAATCACGAGCGTGGACATTGGCTCACCCCTGAATTAGCAAATTTCAGACCGCGACGCGCGCCTGCACGGACTGCAGCAGGTCCTGCAAATCAAATGGTTTGGCCAGTACCCGGGCGACTCCGCCGGCGCGAACGGCGTCGGTCGCGGCCGGCACGTTCGCGGTCATCACGATGACGTTGCGGCCGAGCTCGGGGCGGTGTTTCCTCAGGAAATCGAGCACGCCAAGACCGTCGATGCGAGGCATCATGAGGTCGAGAAGAATCGCGTCGTAATCGTTGCGGGCGAGTTTGTCGATTGCCTCGAAGCCGTCGCGAGCAGAGTCGACGTCGAATTTTTCGCGACGCAGAACGCGCTCGACCATGGTGCGAATGGCCTCATCGTCATCGACGACGAGCACTCGCCTCCGAACGTCGTTTTGCACGGGCGGGTCCCTCCGGGCCCGGCTCCCGTGCAGCAAGGTTGTTGCCACTGCAATCAGTGAAACCAGGAGCCGCCGTTGACGTCGATCGTCACGCCGTTGAGGTAGTCGGCCATCGATGATGCCAGGAAGAGGATGACGGACGCGACATCATCGACGCTCCCGACGCGGCGCAGAGGAATCTGATTGAGGATCTCCTCGCCGTGCGCGTCGAGCTCCGCACGCGCCATGTCCGTTTCGATGAAACCGGGCGCCACGCAGCTCGCGACGATGTTGTCCTTCGCGCATCCGCGGGCAATCGAGCGCGTGAGATTGACGAGCGCCGCCTTCGACGCGCCGTAATCGGCGAACTCCGTCTCGCCGCGGAACGCCGCGCGTGATGCAACGTTGATGATTTTTCCGCCGCCGTGTTTGCGCATGTCGCGCATCGCGAGAAAAGCAGCGTTCGCCGCGCCGAAGACATTCAGCGCGAACGTGCGCTCCCATCCGCGTTGCCACGCGCCGTAGTCGTCGCCGTCGAACGGGTTGATGTCGAAGGTCGCGGCGTTGTTGACGAGGATGTCGATGCGCCCGAAGCGCTCGACCACCTCCTCGATCATCTCCTCGGTCGCCGCCGGATCGGAAACGTCCGCGTGCACGGCAAGGCCGCTGACCTGTTTCGCCAGCTGCATTCCCTCATCTTCGCTGCGGTGATAGTTGACGGCGACTTTCGCGCCGGCATTCGCGAGGCGGATCGCCGTCGCCCGTCCGATGCCGCGCGATGCGCCGGTGACCAATACGACTTTTCCGGTGAGGTCGATCGCTTCCATTGCGGTAGAGTCTATCGTTGCTGCGCCGCGAGGAACCCATTGCGCGCCCCCATCCGCCCGGGTCCCTCCTGCGCTCGGGATGACAAGCATGGATGTTGTGCTCTACACGCGGCAGAATTGCCCGCTGTGCGAGAAGGCGAAAGCGACGCTGGTCGAAGCGGGCATCGCGCCGCGCGAGATCGACGTCGATCTCGATCTCGATCTGCTGCGCCGCTTCGACGAAGATGTCCCGGTGGTCTCCATCGACGGCGCCGAGGTGTTTCGGCATCGCATCGAGTGGCGGGTCGTCGGAGGACATCACCTCGAGCGTGAGTTCCGCTTCGGGAACTTCGCGGAGGCGCTCGCGTTCACGAATCGCGTCGGAGCAATCGCCGAACAGCTCAACCATCACCCCGACATCTCGCTCGGTTGGGGAAAAGTGCGCGTGACGACGTGGACACACGACGCCGGCGGCATCACGCCGCTCGATTTCAAACTGGCCGGCGCGATCGACGGCGTCATACCGCCGTCCTGAGCCCCGGCTTCGGCCGGGTTTGTCCGGCTAAAGCCGGTGCTCCATGGAGAGCGCAGCGAAGGATCTCGAGCGGTGCGCAGGCGATCCTTCGCGCTCCGCGTCACTTCTTCGGCTGCGGGCCGATCGGCGCGCTGAATTCCGCCGAATACGCGTAGCTGGTCTTGAAAAACTTGTGCTCCTTGTCGGTCGACAGCTTTCCGGCGATCGCTGCCGGCGTCTGCGATTTCTTCTCCCACTTGTGCATTCCGATCGCGTCGAAGTAGCCGTCCTCGGCCGCGGTGTAGATCGTGCCGGTCGACACTTCGCCCTTCGGCGTGATCGTCGCCTGCACGCCGGTGAATTTGTCCTTGCGCGCGAGATCGGTCAGCGCGAAATGATCGCCGAACGCGCTCTCTTCGATCTTGTCGGTGCTCAGCAGGACGGTGGTGTTTGCGCCGTCCTTCCATGCGTACGCGTATGCGAGGTCCTTCGATTTCCCGTTGATCGTGATCTTCCCTTTGACGGTTCCGGCGCTTCCTGCAGCGAACGCGACGACCGGGGCGAGGACGACGAGGGCCACGAGCATCCTTCGAAACATCGACAACTCTCCTTCTCAGACGAGCGCGCGTTCGCGCAGCTCGTGTTTTACGAATGCGTAGACGATCGGAGCCAGGACGACGCCGGAGATGCCGAACGCCGCTTCACCGATGATGATCGCGAAGAGGATCTCCCAGGCCTGCGAGTCGATCTCGCCGCCGACCATCTTCGACGTGAGCACGTACTGCAGCTTGCTGAGCGCGACGACGAAGATGAGCGATGTGATCGCCACGCCGCCCGACACGCCGAGGGAGAGGATCACCAGCGCCGCGTTCGAGACGACATTTCCGACGATCGGAATCAATCCAACGAGGAACGTGAGGACGATGAGCGTGGTCATGAACGGGATGCGCCTGCCGAGGAACAGCAGCGCGAGCAGGTAGACGCCGATGATCGCCGTGTTCAGCACGGAAACGCGGATCTGCGCGGACGCGATGCGCACGAAGGCCTGCGCGAGGCGGTCGACTTTTTCGGTGAGGTAGTATGCGAGCGGTCCGCGCGAGTCGTCGTCGTGATGCGAGATGTGGCGGAAGAAGACGACGATCGCCAGCAGCATGCCCATGATGACGTGCAGCAGGCTCAGGCCGGCCGTTCCGCCGGCGATTTTCAGCGCGTCGGCGTGGCCTTTCAGCCATTGGACGATTCCGAACTTGAAACTCTCGGCGTCGATCATGAAGTCGGGAATGATCTGCCGGCCGTAGCCGCCGAGCCACAGCCGCCATGAGCGGAGGATCTCCGCCATCTGGCGCATCATCGCCGGAATCGCGCCGACGTGGCGCTGCACGAACGACATCGTCAGCGCGGTCACGCCGAAGATGACGCCGCCGCCGATGAGCGTCACCAGGATGACGGCGGTCGTGCGCGCGGCCATTCCGGGGACGCGCTTCGACATCGAGCCGGCGAGGCGGTCGAGAATCACGTACAGCGCGAGGCCGCCGACCACCGCGCCGACGAGACGAAGCACGAGCACGTAGCCGATCAGCGCGGCGACGAGAATCCACGCTGCGATCTCTGCATTCGACGGACGCTGCTTCGGCTCGGGAGCCGGCCGCACCGCGGGCCCGGCCGCCGGGAGCGGCACGAGCGGGTTGGTGGTCATCGTCAGATTGTAACGCTCAGTGAAAATCGTGACTGGCCATCTCGCTCATGCCGTCGAGCGGCCAGAATCTTTCGGCTTTTACGGAACACTGCCCTTCCGTGTTTTGCAGAATGCCTTCGACGATGAGGCCCGGCGCGCTGACGATCAACGAACGGTGGTCGCGGAACAGATTCGGATGAATGATCGCCTGCGACATTCCGGTCTCGTCCTCCAGCGTGAGGAAGACGAATCCTTTCGCCGTTCCCGGCCGCTGACGAACGATCACGGCTCCCGCGGTGGTGACGCGGCGGCCGTTCGGGATGTCTTTCAGATCGCGCGCGGAGAGCACGTGGTCGCGTTTTAATTGTGTACGAAAATATTGTATTAAATGAGGTCCTGTCGTCAGCTGCATGCTGTCGTAATCGGCGAGCGTCTCGTCGCCGCGGCTCATTTCATGGAGAGGGGATTGTGTGGGGGCCGGCTTCAGCCGGCCGGACCGGTTCGAGCCGGTCCGCACACTTTCGAACAATTCGCCGGCCGGCCGCGCCGCTTGCGCCGCCTGCCATAGCGCCGCACGCCGGCGAAGGCCAAGCGACGCAAGCGCGCCGGCGCAGGCGAGCTTCGTCAATTGATCGCCGCGAAGGAACGCGCGAAGCGCGAGATCGTCCGCCGACCGGAACGGCTGCGCGGCCTCGATCGCTTTTCCCGTTTGCTCGCGCAGGCC
This sequence comes from Thermoanaerobaculia bacterium, assembly GCA_035516895.1. Classification (GTDB taxonomy): domain Bacteria; phylum Acidobacteriota; class Thermoanaerobaculia; order Gp7-AA8; family Gp7-AA8; genus Gp7-AA10. The sequence continues at coordinate 10,274 of DATIZY010000012.1, forward strand.
TTTCACGAATCGCAGCCCGAGCCGTACCGCTCCGTTTTCCCAGCGGCATCGCCAGCCGGAATGATTCACATCCACCGGCAGCACGCGCACGCCGTGGCGCTGCGCATCCTTGATCAATGTCGCCGGATGGTAGAAACCCATCGGCCATGCATTCAGCAGCGAAATGTAAAACGCTGCCGGGTGCCGCGCTTTGATGTACGCGCTCGCGTACGCGATGAGCGCGAACGACGCTGCGTGCGATTCGGGAAAGCCGTACAGCGCGAAGGACGTGATCGACTTCACGATCTGGTCCTGCGCTGCCGCATCGATCTTGTTGTTCGTCATCCCGGCGCGCAACCGCCCCTCGATATCGTGCATCCGCTCCATCGACCGCTTGAAGCCCATCGCGCGGCGCAGCTCTTCCGCTTCGCCGCCGGTGAAATTCGCGGCGACCATCGCGATGCGCAGCAGCTGCTCCTGAAACAGCGGCACGCCCAACGTGCGCTTCAGAATCGGCTCGAGACACGGATGCGGATATTCGACGGGCGCTTTCCCCTGACGCCGATCGAAAAACGGCCGGATCATTCCGCCGACGATCGGGCCGGGCCGGATGATCGCCACCTGCACCACGATGTCGTAGAAATGTTCCGGCGCGTTGCGCGGCAGCGACGCCATCTGCGCGCGGCTCTCCACCTGAAACATGCCGACGGTATCCGCCTCGTTGAGCATTTTGTAAACGGCCGGATCGTCGGGCGGCAGATGCGCCAGATCGACATCGACGCCTTCCTTCTCGCGAATGAGCGGAATCGCTTCTTCGAGCGCCTGCAGCATTCCCAGGCCTAACAGATCGACCTTGATGATGCCGAGGTCCGCGCAGTCGTCCTTGTCCCACTGGATGACGACGCGGCCGGGCATCGACGCCGGCTCGAGCGGCACCACCTCGTCGAGTCGTCCGCGCGCCATCACCATCCCGCCCGAATGCTGGCCGAGGTGGCGCGGCAGATTCTGAATGTGCAGCTGCAGGCGCATGAAATGCTGCACGCGCAGATCTTCGGGGTCGAATCCGGTTGCCGCGAGCTGTCCGGCCATCTCGCCGAATGTCTCGCGGATCTCGCCGAAGTGATACGTCCCCACGCACTTGGAGAGCTTGTCCGCCTGTTCGAGCGAGAAGCCGAGCGCTTTGCCGACCTCGCGCGCGGCGGAGCGGTCGCGATACGTGATCACGTTCGCGGTCATCGCCGCGCCATGCGCGCCGTACGTTTTGTAGACGTGCTGAATGACTTTCTCGCGCTGATCGCCCGATGGCAGATCGAGATCGATGTCCGGCCATTCGCCGCGCTCCTCGGACAGGAATCGCTCGAAGAGCAGCTCCATCTTCACCGGATCGACGGCGGTGATCGACAGCGCATAACAGACGGCGCTGTTCGCCGCCGACCCTCGCCCCTGCACCATGATCTTCTCGCGCTGGCAGAACCGGACGATGTCCCAGACGATCAGAAAATATCCGGCGAGGTCGAGCTTCTCGATCATCGCCAGCTCTTTGGAGATCTGCGCCTGCGCTTTCGCCGTGAGCGGGCGGAAGCGCGCCGTCGCGCCGTTCCAGGCGATCTTCCGCAGAAAGGACATGTCGCTCTCGCCGGGCGGCAGCGGATATTGCGGAAACTGGTAGCCGAGGTTCGCGAGGGTGAAGTCGAGGCGCTCGGAGAGCTCCCAGGCGTTGCTCACCGCCCGCGGGATGTCGCGAAAGAGCGCGAGCATCTCGTCGGCACCTTTGATGTGCCGCTGGCGGTTGACGCCGAGCAGCCGTCCGGCATTGTCAACATGTTGACCTTCGCGGATGCACGTCAGCACATCGTGCAGCGGCTTGTCCTCGGCCCGCGCGTAGCGGACGCCGTTCGTCGCGACGAGCGGCAATTTGAGCCTGCGCGCGAGCGCGATCAGCCGCTGGTTGTGATGCTCCTCTTCGCGGATCGAGTGACGCTGCAGCTCGATGTGCGTGCGGTTTTTGAAAATGCCGGCGAGTGTCTTGACGGTCTCGTCGTCGTCGCGCGTGAGGCAGTGCAGGCCTTCGGCGTACTGCTCGATGAGCTGCCACGTGAACCGCGCCTTGCCCTTTTCGCGGCCGGCCGCGCCGGCGGTGATCAGCTTGCAGAGATTTTTGTAGCCTTCGCGGTTCTCGACGAGGAGGGTGGCGCGTCTCATATCCTGAGCCGCGTCAGCGGCGAAGGACCCCCCGCCTGATCGGGCGATCCGTTCGTTGCCTGTCGCTCTGTTCACCCGGGCTGCCCCCCGGTTTCGCTCGGGACAAGCTCCGACGGCCCCTGGTCTTTGCGCAGGGGGTCCTTCCGCTTCGCTCCGCTCAGCGTCAGGACTTGCGGACTGCAGCAGCAATTCCGCGCCGACGAGCGCTTTGATCCCCGCCTTTTTCGCCGCGCCGTAAAACCGCGGCGCGCCGTAGACGCCGTTGGTGTCGACGAGCGCCATCGCCGGCACATCCCTCCGCGCCGCGCCGTCCACGAGATCCTCGGGCAGCGACGCGGCGTCGAGAAAGGAGAACGCGGACGCGGCGCGCAGCTCGGCATAGGGCCGTGCCGTTGCCCGCGGTTTTGCAGTCCGCCGTTCGTTCTCTTTCGGGCCGAGAACCTGCTCGACGTGGGGAAGATGGTCGTATTCGCAGGAGATGGGAAATTTGG
>DATIZY010000013.1:0-23564 GCA_035516895.1 Thermoanaerobaculia bacterium
CAGAGCTGTACTTGTGATTTTTCTACTGTCGGCGCCGCAATTCCGCTACTTCTCGTAGAAAAATCACAAGTACAGCTCTGACCCCAACGGGAGGACCGAATGAACGCGCAGACGATTTTGCCGAAGCGACTGGTCAACTACATTCACGACACGGGCGTGAAGGCGCTCGACAATCTTGCGGAGAAAGTACAGCCTGCGGCAGACGGGCAGCCGAGCGCTCTGCAGACGCTCGTCAGCCACTGGACTTCGATGTCGCAGCCGGAAAAGGAGCAGTTCGTCGACCGCGTCGCGGCGTCGGTCATCGAAGTGATCGCGGCGACCTCGCTCCTTCCGGTCGGCGCCAGGCTCGGCAAGAAAGCGGTGAAGTCGGCCAGGAAGGCCATCAAGCGTCAGAAGAAAGCGCTGAAAAAGAGCGCCGCGGCATCGAAGAAGGCGAAGAAGAAATCGAAGTCAACGAAGGCGGCGTAAGACCCGCGGCGTCAGAATCCATTCGAGCCGCGGCGTCTCTCCGACGAACGCGATGCCGTAGCAGCCGCCTTTTTTCAGCTCGATCTCGCCCTCGGTTCGCGTGAGCTCGAGCATCAGCTCCGACAGCGTCGGCTCGTGACCCACGAAAATCGCGAAGTCGACGCCGGCCTCACCGACGACTTTCCGCGGCGGTCGTCCGGGCGCGAGGTCGTCGCTCTTCTGGATCTTGAGGCCGTACCGTTTCGCGACCGGCGCCGCAGTCTGCATCGCCCGCACCGCCGGACTCGAGTAGATCGCTTCGGCTTCGGGAAACACGCGGGCGAGACCGGCGGCGATTGCTTCCATCCTCCGGCGGCCTTTCGCGGTCAGCTCGCGATCGATGTCGTTTTTTTCGGGTGAAGGATCTTCCGCGATGCCGTGCCGCAGCAGGACCAGAAATTTCATGATGCCTCGAACCGCACTTTCTTTTCGAACAGCTCGGCGAAGTATTTCGCCCGTTTTTCCGCGCTGGCGATTTCCATCGCTGCGTCGGCCCGCGCGCGCACGAAGAACCTGACGTGACCGTTCGCGCGCACAGCCACATCGCGGACGCTTTGACGGTGGCTGCGGTCGAGGCCTTCCGCAATCCGCAGGATCGCGGCGAGCTTCTCGACCTCGTCGCGCTGTTCGTCGTTCAATTCGATGAGGTTCGGATGGTCGTCCGCCGGCGGCGCTTTCCGGTGATAGCGCGCCACATTCGCGACGACGAGCAGCTGCTCCTCGGTGAAGCCGCGCAAGTCGGCGTGGCGGATCAGGTAGTACGTGTGTTTGTGATAGCCGCGGTCGCTCACGTGCATCCCGCTCTCGTGCAGGATCGCCGCGAGCTCGAGCAGCTCACCCGCTTCGTCGCCGAGGCGGTGGAGTTCGCGGGTCTGATTGAAAATCCGCCGTGCGAGGCGCGCCACGTGCTGTGCGTGGCGGCGGTCGCATGCGCTGCGATCGGCGAGCGCCAGCACCGATTTGCGGCGGATCGAGCTGCCGTTGTCCTTCTCGCTCCTCTTGCCGCTGCGCGCGGCTTCGATGATGCCTTCGCGGATCGCGACAGGGCACGCGAGAATCGACGGAAGATCGAACGTCGTGAGTGATTCGCAGACGACGAGCCCGCCGGCGACGATGTTGCGGGCCCGCTTCTCATCGAGTCCGAGCTTGTGCACGCGCTCGTCCGCCGGCATGACGGCCATCTCGCGCACGATCCGTTCGAGTGCCTCGCGGGTGAGCGTGCGCAGTCCCGAACGCGGCTGCGGGTCGTGTGCGATGAGCGCCGCCAGCGCCTGAATCGTTCCCGAGGTTCCGATGGCGCAATCGACGCCGATCGGGTTGACGTGTTTCTGCACCCGCCGCAGATGCTGGCCGATGAACGCGCGGCAGGCCTCGATGTCGCTCGGCACCGGGAGGTCGTCGAGCCGAAACCGCTGCGCGAGACGAAGAGCGCCGAGCGGCTCGCTGGCGGTGAAGTAGATTTCCGAAGAGGTGCCGACGATGAATTCGACGCTGCCTCCGCCGACGTCGATGCAGAGCGCGGTGCTGCCGTCCAGATCGACTGCCGATCGCACCGCGCGGTAGATGTAGTCCGCTTCTTCCTCGCCCGAAATCACCCGCACGCGGATTTCCGCCTCATCGCGGACACGGCGGATGAATTCGCGGCGGTTCGGCGCTTCGCGGACGGCGCTCGTGGCCACCGCGACGATCTCGTCGACGTCCCATCCCCGGGCCACCGCGGCCATTCTCTTCAGCGCGGTGATGGCGCGGTTCATCGCGTCTTCGTTGAGCGGTGCGCCGTCGAGACTGCCGAGTCCGAGCTGCACCATCTCCTTTTCCTTGTCGACGACGCGATAGTCGCGCTTGCGAAGCTCGGCAACGATCATGTGGACGGAATTCGTACCGATATCGACAGCGGCGATGCGGCGGGGGCGAGAGGACATTGCAGACGCGCAGTATCCGCGTCCTCGAAGAGCCTCGCAAGACGCGCGCGTAAATTCGGCGTCAAGACGCCGCGCCGCTCAAAGCTTTCCGCGGCTTCACGCGGAATTTACTCATCGTCCGAACGGGCTCGACATCGTGCCTCTTAGCATCCGCGCCAACAAGGAGGCAGTGACGAGAAATGAGCAACCGAAGCCGTATCCTCGCGGCGGCAGCCCTCGGTGCAGCGCTCGCGACCGGCGCATTCGCGCAGGTAACACCGGCGGCGGGATACACGCCGCCGAACGACAATCCCAGCTTCAAGGTCGGTGCGACGATTTTCGCGGATTACACCTACCAGGACTCTCCGGAAACGAAGGACGCGGACGGCAACACGATCAACCCCAGCTCGTTCAACGTGAGCCGCGCGTACATCAACTTCCTTGGCACTCTGAACCATCTCGTGTCGTTCCGGATCACGCCCGATATCACGCGTGAATCCGGCAGCGGCAGCTCGCTGAACGGCAGCTACACATTTCGACTGAAGTACGCGTTCGGACAGCTCAACCTCGACGATTGGACGACGCATGGCTCCTGGCTGCGCTTCGGTCTGCAGCAGACGCCGTGGATCGATTACGCCGAAGGCATCTACCGCTACCGCTTCCAGGGACCGACGTTCGTCGACCGCGAAGGCCTCCTGGCGTCCTCCGATCTCGGTTTCTCCGGCCATTACAACTTCGCCGGAAACTACGGTGACATTCACGCCGGCGTCTACAACGGCGAGGGTTACAACCATCCCGAAGCGAACAACGAGAAGTCCTTCCAGGTTCGCGCGACGCTGCGCCCGCTGCCGCTCGGAGGAGCGATGAAGGGGCTGCGGATCTCCGGGTACGCCGACATCGATCACTACGTCGAGTCGGGAAAGAAGCAGCGCTACCTGGGGCAGGTTTCTTACGAGTCGCCGTGGGTAAACGCAGCGGTCGAATACGTCGACGTGAAAGACCGCACCAGCGTGACGAAGACGGAGATCGACGGCAGGGGTTACTCGGTGTGGGCGACTCCGAAGTTCGGCGGCGGCTGGGAGGCTCTGCTCCGTCATGACGATTTCAAGCCCAACAGCGACGCCTCGCTGAAGCGCAAGCGCGACATCGCCGGCATTGCTTACTGGTTCCCGCACATGTCGGGAGTGCAGACGGCGCTGCTCGCGGACTACGACTCCACCAAACAGTCCGGCGTCACGCCGGCTCCGCCGAAGACGACGCTCTACGGCATCAAGATGCTCGTCAATTTCTGACAGGGGAACGATGATGAAAAAACTCCTTGCGATTCTCGCGCTCGCGATCGGCTCGGTCGCGTCTGCGCAGACGATTCAGATCAACGGAGCGGGCGCGACGTTCCCGTATCCGATCTACTCGAAGTGGTTCTCCGAGTACAACCGTCTGCATCCGAACATCCAGATCAACTATCAGGCGATCGGATCGGGCGGAGGCATTCGTCAGATCACCAATCACACCGTGTTCTTCGGCGCATCCGACGGACCGATGACCAACGACCAGATTTACGCGGCCGGCTTTCCGATCCTCCATCTGCCGACCGTGTTGGGCGGAGTCGTACCGGCTTACAACATTCCGGGCGTTACGGAAGAGCTGCATTTCACGGGACCGGTTCTCGCCGGCATCTTTCTCGGACGGATCACCAAGTGGAACGACCCCACGATCCAGAGCCTGAACGGGAACGTGCGGCTGCCCGACACCGATATCACGGTCGTCCACCGATCCGACGGATCGGGGACGAACTACATCTGGTGCGACTACCTCTCGAAAGTGTCGCCGGACTTCAAGCGAACGGTCGGAGTCGCGACGTCCGTCAACTGGCCAACGGGCCTCGGCGGCAGCGGCAATCAGGGCGTTGCCGGTCTGATCAAGCAGACGCCTGGCGCCCTCGGCTATGTGGAGTTGATCTACGCGCTGCAGACCAATATCAGTTACGGATCCGTCCAGAACTCGGCAGGCGAATTCGTCCGCGCATCGCTCGAGACCGTGACCAACGCGGCGGCAGGCGCGGCGAAAGCGATGCCTCCGGATTTCCGCGTGTCGATCACCAACGCGCCGGGCCACAACGTCTATCCGATTTCCTCGTTCACGTGGCTGCTTCTCGACGAGCGACCGAGCGATGCTCATCGCTCGCAGATCATGAAAGACTTCGTGCGCTGGGCGCTCACCGACGGACAGGAGTACTGCGCGGGGCTGGGATATGCTCCGCTCCCGAAAGAAGTCGTCGCGCTGGAGATGCAGGCGCTCAATCGAATTCGATAAAGGAGAGATGATGCGTAAACTCGTTTTCGCCGCGATCCTGCTCGCGTTTGTTGCCTGTAAGCCGAGCGAGACGACGACTGGCACCACTGAGACTTCGTCGACGGCTGCGACCGCCACCGCGGCTCCCGTCCGCCTGCAGGGCGCCGGCTCGACGTTCGATACCCCGCTGTTCAGCAAGGTCTTCGACGCCTATCAGAAACAGGGCGGCGCGGAGGTCAACTATCAGTCGATCGGCAGCGGCGGCGGCGTGCAGCAGCTGATCAAAGGCGTCGTTGATTTCGGCGCCAGCGATTTCCCGCTCAACGACGAGCAGACCAAGGCCGCGGAGGCGGCCGGCGGTCCCGTGGTGCACGTCCCGATCACGATGGGCGCGGTCTCGATCGGTTACAACCTCCCGGTCGACGGGCTGAAGCTCGACGGGCCGGCGCTCGCCGACATCTATCTCGGCAAGATCACGAAATGGAACGATCGGAAGATCGCGGCGCTCAATCCCGGCGTGAAGCTGCCTGACACGGCGGTGGCGGTCGTTCATCGCGCCGAGGGGAGCGGCACGACGTTCATCTTCACCTCGTATCTCGCGGCGATCAGCCCCGAGTGGAAGTCGAAGGTCGGCGCCGCGGGATCCGTGCAGTGGCCCGTCGGCATCGGAGCCAAGGGCAGCGAAGGTGTTTCCGGCCAGGTCTTGAATACGCCGGGCGGCATCGGTTACTTCGAGATGGCGTACGCGAATCAGAACCACATCAAGTCGGCGCTGCTGAAGAACGCCGACGGCCAGTTCGTCGCCCCGAGCGTTCAGGGTGCTGCGGACGCCGGTGCGGGCGCGGCGGCGAACATGCCGGCCGATCTCAAAGCGGTCTTCGTCAATGCGGCCGGCCCGACGAGCTATCCAATCGCCGGATTCAGCTGGATCATCGTCTTCCAACATCAGAAGGACGCGACGAAGGGGCAGGCAATCGTCAATATGTTGAAGTACGTCGTGCACGACGGGCAGCAGTTCGCGCAAGCTCTCGATTACGCTCCCCTTCCGAAGCCGGTACAGGATCTCGATGACAAAGCGATCGCGAGCATCACGGTCGGCGGTCAGCCGTAAGCGATGCGCCGATCCTCGGACGATCGATGGTTTCGCATCGGGACGGGCGTCTTTCCGGCGCTCGTCCTGGCGATCGCCGCCGGCATCGCGTACGAGCTGACCACCGATTCGATGCTCTCGATCCGGAAATTCGGACTGAGCTTCTGGACCGGGAAAACCTGGGATCCCGTGTCGGGCGTCTTCGGCGGGTATCCGTTCATCTGGGGCACGCTCTACTCGTCGATCCTCGCGCTGATTCTTTCCACGCCGATCGCCCTGGGGATAGCGATTTTCATCTCCGAGCTCTCGCCGCGAATGCTGCGAACGCCGCTCACGTATCTGACCGAGCTGCTCGCTGCGATTCCGTCGATCGTCTATGGACTGTGGGGCATCTTCGTGCTCACTCCGCTGATTCGGAAGCTGGAGGTGCTCACGCCCGACTGGCTGAAGAAGGTGCCGCTCTTTTCGGGGCCGCCGGTCGGCGTCGGCATGGGGACCGCGGCCGTCATCCTGTCGATCATGGTCGTTCCGTTCACGTCGTCGGTCGCGCGCGAGATCCTCAAGAACGTGCCGGTCGCGCAGCGTGAGGCCGCCTACGCGCTCGGCGCGACGCGATGGGAAGCGATCAAGGTGGCGATCGGGTACGGCAAGACCGGCATGATCGGCGCGATCATGCTCGGCCTCGGGCGGGCACTGGGCGAAACGATGGCCGTGACCATGGTCATCGGCAACGCGCCGATCGTCTCGCTGTCGCTCTTCAAGCCTCAGTACACCATGGCGGCGGTGATCGCGAACGAATTCACCGAAGCCGCCGACGAGCTGTATCTGCACGCGCTGATCGAGATCGGTTTGTTACTCTTTATCATAACGATTGTCGTCAACGTTCTTTCGCGGCTCCTGATTTGGACCGCGACGCGGCGCTTTGCGAGAGTGATCGTCATGCCGGCTGCAGTCGAGGAGCCGGAGGAAGCGGTGGCATGAGCTACGTGACGCGGCGGAAGATCGTCTCCAGGGTCATGGAGATCCTCTGCGGCGTTGCGGTGATCCTCGCTCTCCTCCCTCTCGCGGCGATCCTGTTCTACGTGCTGAGCCAGGGTGCGTCGTCGCTGAATCTCGCTTTTTTCACGCAGATGCCGAAGCCGGTCGGCGAGACGGGCGGCGGGATGGCGAATGCGATCGTCGGGACGCTGATCCTCATCGGGTTGGCCGCGCTCTTCGCGGTGCCGGTCGGCATGCTCTGCGGCATCCATCTGTCCGAGTACTCCAACTCGCCGTTCTCCTCGGTGGTCCGCTTCGCGGCCGACGTCCTGAACGGAGTGCCGTCGATCGTCGTCGGCATTTTCGCCTACGGACTGGTCGTTCTTCCGGTGCGCCGATTCAGCGCGCTCGCGGGCGGCGTCGCTCTCGGCCTGCTGATGATTCCGATCGTCGTGCGCACGACCGAGGAGCTGCTGAGGCTCGTGCCGGGAGGGCTGCGGGAAGGTGCGCTCGCGCTCGGCGCGACGCGCCGGCGCGCGGTGTTCAGCGTCATCGTCCCCGCCGCGCTGCCGGGCATCCTCACCGGAATTCTGGTGGCCATCGCGCGCGTGGCGGGCGAGACGGCGCCGCTCCTCTTCACGTCGTTCAACAACCACTTTTTCACGACGAACATCATGCAGCCCATGTCGTCGCTGACCGTTCAGGTGTACACGTATGCAATCTCGCCTTACGAAGACTGGCACCGGCAGGCGTGGGCGGGCGCGTTCCTGCTGGTCCTGATCATTCTGTCGCTGTCGATTGCCGCCCGGCTCGCAGTGCGGCGACTGGAACGGATGAACCGACCATAATGACAACGATCAGCATGGACAGATCCACGACGCCCTCCCACACCGCCGCCGCGCCGCCGATCGTGCCGGAGACGAAGCCGCCCGCGCAGGAGACGCCGATCAAGATCCGCGTGGAGAAATTCGATTTCTACTACGGCGAGGCGAAGGCCCTGCACGGCATTTCTCTGGAAGTGCCCGAACGCCAGGTGACCGCCTTCATCGGCCCGTCGGGGTGCGGCAAATCGACGTTCCTGCGCTCGATCAACCGGATGAACGACATCATTCCCGAGGCGCGTGGCGAAGGGACGATCGAGATCGACGGCAAGGACATCTACGCGCCCGGCACCGACGTCGTCGCGCTGCGGCGCCGCGTGGGGATGGTGTTCCAGAAATCGAATCCGTTCCCGAAATCGATTTACGAGAACATCGCGTACGGTCTGCGGATCGGCGGTGTCCGCAACAAGCGGCAACTGAACGAGATCGTGGAGCAGTCGTTGATCCGCGCCGCGCTGTGGGACGAGGTGAAGGACCGTCTGCACGAAAGCGCGTTCGCGCTGTCGGGCGGTCAGCAGCAGCGGCTCTGCATCGCCCGCGCACTCGCCGTCGATCCGGAGATCCTGCTGATGGACGAGCCTGCGTCGGCGCTCGATCCGATCGCCACGACGAAAATCGAGGAGCTGATCTGGGATCTCAAGGTCAACTACACAATCGTCATCGTGACGCACAACATGCAGCAGGCGGCGCGCGTCTCCGACCGCACCGCGTTCTTCATGCTCGGCCGCCTCGTCGAGTACAGCGATACGAAGACGATCTTCATGAACCCCAAAGAAAAGATGACCGAGGACTACGTGACGGGGCGCTTCGGTTAGGCGGACCTGGCGGATAGCGGGTAGCGGGTGGGCTTCGGATCTCTCCCACCCGCCACCCGCCACCCGCCAAGAGCCGGGAGGGAGGCAGGGAAATGCACCGGCATTTCGACAAAGACATCGAAGACATCAAAGACCTGCTGCTCCGCATGGGAGCGATGGTCGAGGACGCGATCAGCGAATCGATCCGCGCGCTTCTGGAGCGCGATACGTCGCTCGCGGAGGAAGTCATCCGCAACGACGACCGCATCGACCAGATGGAGCTCGACATCGATCGGCGCACGCTCGAGCTCATCGCGAAGATGCAGCCCGCCGCGGTCGATCTGCGGTTCGTCGCCGCGATCATGAAGATCACGCCGGAGCTCGAGCGCATCGCCGATCTCGCGCAGGACGTCTGCGAGCGCGTCATCGAGCTCAATCGCGAGCCGCAGCTCAAAGCGATGAACGCCATCCCGCGCCTCGCGCACGACGCCCAGACGATGGTGCGGCAATCGCTCGACGCATTCGTGCGCGTCGACGCGAACCTCGCGCGGCAGGTCATCGCGATGGATGACAATGTCGATCAGCAGACCGAACAGTCGTTTCGCGAGCTGCTGACCTACATGCTCGAAGACCCGCGCAACATCTCGCGCGCCATCCGCATGACGTTCGTCGGCAAGTACTTCGAGCGCATGGCCGACGGCGCGACGAACATCTGCGAGATGGTCGTCTATCTCGCCGAAGGGAAGATGATCAAGCACGTGCATGAAGCGGATCGCATCTGAGCTTTTTCCCTCGGGAGAAGGTGCCGCGGAGGGCCCTTCATCCGGTCTCGTAGAGCGGGACCGCTCCCTCCCCGGGGAGAAGGGCATCGAGAATGAAGCGAATCGCGCTGGTTGAAGACGACTCGGATCTGGCGTTCACGATCTCGCTGAACATGCAGCGCGAGGGCTACGGCGTCACGCAGTTCAGCAACGGCCACGAGGCGCTCGTCGAGATTCAGCGCGGCGGATTCGATTTCGTCATCCTCGATCTCAATCTTCCCGATCTCGACGGCCTGACGATCTGCCGCGAGCTGCGCCGCGATCCGGCGACGTCGTCGGTCCCGATCCTCATGCTCACCGCGCGCGGATCGGAGCGCGATCGCATCACCGGCCTCGAGCTCGGCGCCGACGATTACCTCACGAAGCCGTTCAGCGTGCGCGAGCTCGTCGCGCGCGTCGCCGCGATCTCCCGCCGCGCTCGCCCGGTCACGGAGACGGCAGTCTACGAAGACCCGGCGCTGCGGATCGACTCGAAATCCTTCCGCGTCTATCGCGAAGGCAAAGAGATCCGGCTGGCGAAAAAGGAGTTCGAGCTGCTCTGGCTGCTCGTGCGCAACCGCTCCGCGGTGGTCTCGCGCGACCGCATTCTCTCCGATGTCTGGCACACGGCCGAGGACGTTGAGACGCGGACGGTGGACGCACACATCCGCAACCTCCGCAAGAAAATCGGAGCCGAGCGGATTGCCACGGTCATCGGTTTCGGATATCGATACGATCCGCCGCAGGCGTGACGAATGTTCAGTCCTCGAAAACTCTATGAACTGGAGCGCGAACGCAACGCTCTCGCGTCGCGTTTCGCCGATCTGCAGCGTCAGCGCGCCGCCGAGCTGCAGCTGCTCGACGGCCTCGGCGAGGCGCTCCTGGCGATCGATGCGGATCGCCGCGTCGTCATCGCCAACCGCCGGTTCATCGATCTCTTCGGCGGAATGGACCATGTCGGGAAGCGGCTGACGGAAGTGCTTCGCGTCGCCGACGTTCTCGAGTCCTTCGACCGCGCGCTAGGCGGCGAAGAGGTCACGTGCCGCTTCGGCGTGCGCTCGGGCGTCGTCGAGCGCAGGATCGAGATGCGCGCGCAGCCGATCGCGTCGACGACCATCGCCGTCGTCGCCCTCTTCATCGACGTCAGCAAGATCGAGCTGCTCGAACAGATCCGCCGGAACTTCATCTCCGATTTCTCGCACGAGGTGCGCACGCCGCTCGCCGGACTTCGATCGGCCGTCGAGACGCTCGAGCACAACTCCGACCGGCTTTCGCCCGAGGACGACAAGCAGCTGCGGCGGATCATGGCGAGGCAGCTGCGGCGTCTCGAGCGCCTCGTCGACGATCTGTCGGAGCTCAGCCGCATCGAATCGGGCGACCTCACGCTCGACATCCGCCCCGTCGAGCTGCGTCCGATTCTCGACGACCTCGTCGAAGACTTCGCCGAACAGTCCGTGCAGCATCGCGTGCGTTTCGAGGTCCGCGGCGAAGGCAGCGCGATCGCCGATTCCAACCGCCTGCAGCAGGCGTTCTCGAACTTGATCGACAACGCGATCAAGTACGGCGGTGACGATCATCGGATCACGATCGACATTCGCGACGGCGAAGTGCGGGTCAGCGACGAAGGCGAGGGCATTGCGCCGCCCGAGCGCGAGAAGATTTTTCATCGCTTCTACCGCATCGACAAAACCATCCCCGGCAGCGGCCTCGGTCTGGCCATCACGAAGCATCTCGTGCTGCAGCAGCGCGGAACGATCGACGTCGAGAGCAAGCCGGGTCACGGCGCCACGTTCATTGTCCGGCTCCCGCGGCCTGCCGCCACTCCGCAACGCCCATCCGAAGCGTCGCGTTGAGATCCTCGGGCACCATGAAGCGCTCGTCGATCAGCTTCAGCGTCGCCGCGGTGTAGCGGCCGAGGTAATCGTTCTCGTCGCGATAGGGATTCGCCGCGAACGGAATGTACGAGCCGAGGAAGTTCTGGCGCGTCTGCGGAAATCCGATCGAAGGATCGCGCAGGTTCCAGCCGGTGTACCTCGCGAGCGGCACGGCGACGCGCGGCTGCCTGATGCCGGCGAGCTCGTTGCCATCCGGACCGACCTGCGGCACGAGAGTCGGATAGGCGCCGGAGACTTGCGGCGGCTCGCTCACGATGCCGCGCGGCCAGTCGGGACCAAGGTCCATCTTGTAGACCTCGTACGGAGTGGCGGGAGATTTGACCGCGAGATCCGCCGCGCGCACGAGCGTCCCGTCGCTGATGTGCGGAATGTTGCTCGGCGGCGGCTCGGTGCCGTCGCGCACCCACGCGTCGAGCGCGTCCCAGAGCGCGTGCAGCGGCGGCCAGTAGGTCATCGGATTGGCGAGGTTCTGCGTGTTCTCCTTCTTCGGGGGAAACGGGCCGGGGACGTGTGCCACGCCGGCGATGAAGTAGATGCGCGACGTCGGCGGGATCGGGAAGTCGGCAGTGCCGTCGACGGTGGTGTGGCAGAGCGACTCTCCTCTCGACCAATATTCATATGATGTATTTGTATAAAAGATTTTCGGGATGACTTTTTCGGCGATCGCTTTGTCGAGAAGCCCTTCCGTCCGGCCGCTCAGCGTGTCTTGCTGCGGCAGATCGGTGAACGGGAAGAGGTCGTTCGGATAGAAGAGCGGCGACAGCGGTTCCGAATCGCGCGACGGCTGCGCGAATCGATGATTGAAGCTGCCGCGGCCCGAGCCGGCGACGTGCGCGTCGATCGCATCGAACACCTGCCGGCCCTGCTCATCGGCATTGAAGCCCTGATAAAGGAAATGGCGAAGAAAGCGGCCGCTCTGCGAGATGCCGAATCCATAGGCGCGCTTCGAGCCGATGATCGCGTTCGGAACGTACTTGCTCCACGAGACGAAATCGCGAACGGCAGCGAGTCCGCAGCCGACGATCGCCGGATCCTTTGCCGTGTAGATGACCTCGTAGATTTTTCCGGGAACGAAGCCGCCGTCGAGGTGAATCGTCATCGGGTCGACGAAGCGCCATTTGCTGCGCGGGATCGTGCGGCGCGTCGCGGTCGGCGCATCGCGCTCGGTCAGCACATTCGATCGGTCGCTGACGTTCATCGCCGGGTACCCGGTGCCGCCGATCGTGCCGACGATCACATGCGAGACCGTGTGCTCGTCGGCCGGTTTCTCGACGACGAAATCGGATCGCACGCGGCCGGTGATGCCCGTTGCGACAGGCGCGTACAGACGCAAGCGATTCGCCTCCGGCCGCACGTCGAACTGCCAGCCGATCCACGCGACGGTGTAGCCGCGGTCGAAGAGGAATCGATCGCGAATGTCCGCCTCGCTCTGCGGATCGAGTGTGCTGACGAACGCTTTGCCTCCGCGATTCGAGATCTCGACGAAGAGCGTTCCGTTGCCGCCGCTCTTTGGCCGGATCTCGTAGAAGTCGGCCGAAAATTCGACCTCGCCCGCCGCGTTGCGCGGCGCTTTGTCGAGGTCGACGATGACCGCGTCGTGCGGGTTGGTCGGGTCGACGGCGAAGTGGACCTTGCCGATGACTTTCTCGAGGTGAGGACCGAGCGCGGTCATCTGCACGATGTCGACGGAGGTGACGCGCGCGAACAGCGGCGTGGCGAAAAAGAGAAGCATCAGAGCGCGGCGCATGCCGCGCAGTCTACATGCCGCCGGTGAGCGCGCGCTCGCCGTTGTGCATCCTGCTGAGCGCCTGCGCGACCTTCTCCGCGGAGACCGCGGGGACACGGATGGCGATGCGGCCGCGCGGCACGATCCCTTTGAGCAGCATCGGATTGAGCGCGCGCAGCGATCGTTCGTTGACCTTCGCCGCTTTTGCGATGACGCGAAGCGAGAGCGGGCCTTCGACCTCGATGCGCTTGATGTTCGGCTCGAAGGCGTCGCTGAGTGAGAAGCCGTAGGCCGAGGGGTCGGAGGCGATGACGACGGTGGCGAAAAAGGTCGGGACATAGCCGCGCGTTTCCTTCGGGATCGCCGCCGATTCGAGCAGCTCCCAGAAGGTCGTGCTGTGCGTCTCGTCGAGCGCGCGGTGGATGCGCGCGGCGCCGGCGTTGTAGGCGGCGATCGCGAGCGGCCAGTCGTGAAAATCGTTGTAAAGATCCCTGAGGTATGCAGCGGCCGCGCGCGTCGACGCATCCGGATCGCAGCGCTCGTCGATCCACTTGTTGATGCGCAGGCCGTAGTCGCGCGCGGTCTCGGGCATGATCTGCCACATCCCGCGCGCGCCGGCGCGCGAGGTCATCGTCTCGCTGTACGCGCTTTCGATCACCGGAAGATACGCGAGCGCTTTCGGCAGATGGTTCTCGTCGAGGACGTGTTCGATGAGTTTGCGGTACCCGGCCGATCGCGTGAGCGAATCCTGGATGTCGCCTTTGAGATCGCCGCTGAAGTAGGCGAGGGCGCTGCGAACGGAGGGATGCTGCGGGATCGGCATGGACACGGCAGCGTCGACGTCTGCCCGCGGCGGCGGCGCGGGCGGCGCGATCTCGTCGGCATTCGCCCGTTCGAGCGCTGCGCGAAGCTCCTTCACCTCGGGAGCAATCGAGACGACCGGCTGTTGAGGACCGGGAGCGGTGGCACACGCAGCCGCAACAAGCGCAAGCGCCGGCGCCCAAAGGCCCGCATGCTTCATCACAACCTCCCGACCCGATCTACGACGTGATTTTGAGATTGACCGACAGCGACTTCGCGTCTGAAACGTCGCCGAGCTCGATTGTCTGCTCCTGCTGCCCGACGACGCCGTCGCTGTTCTCAAAGGATACCGCAACGCGCACCGATTTCGACTTCGCGAGCGCATCGCCGACCTTCAGCGTCACGCTTTTCTGCACGTCGCGCGTGCGGAGGAGCGCGTCCAGAGGCGAGGCGTCTTTCTTCGACTGCTTCGGCGTCGACTGCGTCGCTTTCTTTCGGAGCGCTTCGAGCTCCGCCATGATGTCGACGTTCGATCGCACTTTGACGTGCTTCACGGTCGTCTTCTGCGCGGCCTTTTCGCTCTGGTTGAAATCGATGTCCGGTTCGGGTGCCGGCGCGGGGGGAGGCGCCGGTGCGGGCGAGGGTGCGGGCGGAGGAGGCGCAACGGGCGCGTCGGCGATGATGTGGCGGTCGATGCTCGCGGCGGCTTTCGCCAGCGGCGTTTCGGCGAAGACCTCGCTCTCCACCGCCGGCTCGCTCACTTCCTCGGTGACGCTGACGGCGCCCATCGCGGCGACCGGTCCGGTTTTGGTCTCCGACGCCGAAGGAGCTTCGCGCACGCGGAACGTCGCGACCTGCGCTGCCACGCGCGGCTGCGGATGCGGCTGCTCGCCGGTCATGCGCTGACGTAACGTGCGCAGCGTCAGCTTCGAGATCAGCTTGAGCGTTTCGAACACGCCGACGCCGGTCGCCGCCACCGACTCGATGTGCTCGTACTTCGACTCGGGATCGAGCCGCGCGTTGATGGCGTCGACCGGCGCGACGTTCGGCAGATCGCGCTTGTTCATCTGGATGACGAGCGGGATCTCTTCGAGCTGCACACCGATCTCGGAGAGGTTCTCCCGCAGATTGGCGAAGCTCTCGACGTTCGCGTCCTGCATCGCCTGCTGCGAATCGGCGACGAATACGATGCCGTCGACGCCTTTCAGCACGAGCTTGCGTGTGGTGTTGTAGAAGACCTGTCCGGGAATGGTGTAGAGCTGCAGACGCGTGCGAAATCCGCCGATGACGCCGACGTCGATCGGAAGGAGATCGAAAAAGAGCGTGCGGTCGGTCTCCGTCTCCAGACTCACCATCTCGCCGCGGCTCTGCGGCGACGTCTTGGCGTAGATGTAGTGAAGGTTCGTGGTCTTCCCGCAAAGACCGGCACCGTAGTACACGATCTTCGCTGCCATCTGCATGGTGGCGTAATTAAAGAAGACCACTGGCCCTCCGTTTGGACAAGGGAAATCGATGGTAGCACCCGCTACTTTCGCGTCGCAAGGATGCGCTCCGCGAGGATTCGATAAAGCTCCGCGACGGCCGGATCTCGTTGCAAGGCTTCGAGATGGCGCTCGAGCACCGCGCGATCTCCGCGCGCCGCCGGGCCGGTGAAGCGGCGTGCGTCGGTGTGGGCGCGCCAGTTGTCGATCGCCGACTCGGCGAGCGCCGCGAGGTCCTCTCGCGCATGCTCGATGCCGATCAGACTCTCGGCAATGTCGAGCAGCGCGGCGATGTAGTTCGATCCGAAAACCGCCGCGGCGTGATAAAGCGGTTTCTGCTCGGGCGCGATCTCGGCGAAACGCGCGCCGGCAGCGTCCGCGATGCGTCCGGCGATGTCGCGGTGCGCACCTTCGAAAACGAGCAGCGCGCCGTTCAAGTCGGACGGCTCACCGACGGGCGGCAGCGATTTGAGCGGATGCAGCGAGAAACCGCCGCGGACGCTGGTCAGGATTCCGCTCGGGTGAAAGACGATGGCGTTCGTCGGCGGAATCGATGCGGCGACCTCCTCGATCGAACGATCGCTGACCGCGATCAGGATCAGCTCCGAGTCGCGCGCGAGCTCCTCGGTCGTTCGCCCCGGGGCGAGCTGCGAGACGGCGCTTTCCGATCGCAGCGCCACGCCCGATAGCGGCCAGCCGATGCGGCGCCAGGTCGATCCGAATGCCCATGCCGCGCGTCCGCCGCCAACGATGCCTAAGCGCATAATGTTGTCTGTTATCTGTGATCTGTTATCTGGTATTCATAACAGAGAACAGACTACGGAGAACCCATGCGAAGCATCGCCATTCTCGCACTGGTCGCGCTCCCCGCATTCGCCGCGCCCCCGACGACCTGCGGTGCGGCGGACGACTATGGCCGCGCTCTCTGCGCGTATCAGCGAAGGAATTTCGCCGAGGCGGAGGCGGGATTCCGGGCGATCGTGGAGAAAGGGGAGGCGAACCTGCAAATGCTCCACGCGACGTATTTTCTGGCGCGGACGGAGATGAAAACGGGCCACTTCGAGGAGGCCTCGACGCTCTTCATCAGAATCTACTCTCTCGACAAAGCGTTTTACGACACGTGGGACTGCGACTTTCTCCTGGGAGAATGCCGGAGAGCCACAGGAAAAGAGTCAGCATGAGGGCGGAGGGATGAGGGATGCGGCCGAAACGACATTCAGCCCTCACGCCTCAGCCCTCGTACCTTTCGCATGCCGCAGAGCAATTTTGAGTTAAGACGAAAGCTCCTCCAGCTGGAGGCTCTCTACGACGTCGGCGTCGCGCTGAACACGCTGCGTCCGGAGCCCGATCTGCTCGAAGAGCTGATGCAGCGCGCGGTCGCCGTGCTCGACGCGATGAGAGGCTTCGTCTTCTCGCTCGACGAGAAGCTCAACGTGCAGCACATCTACACGTTCGGCTTCGACGCGCCCGCTCAGCCGAATGCGATCCTGTCCGATCCGGCGGTGAAGCAGGTCCTGTCGTCGCGCGAGCCGCTGTCGGTCAAGGACCGGCTGCTCGCTCCGATGATCGCGGCGGAGAACATCGTCGGCATCATCGGCGTCGGCGGCAAAGAGGAGCGGCAAAGCGTCGGCAGCTTCGTCGAGGACGACCTTCGCTTCCTGTCGTCGCTCGCCGCGATCGGAGCGGCGGCCGTCGACAACACGCGCAATTTTCATCGCGTGAACGTGCTGCGGGAATCGCTCGAGGACGAAAACCGCAACCTCAAGCAGCGGATGCTGCGCGAGTATTCGGACCGGCTCATGGTCGGGGATTCGCCGCGCATGCAGCGGGTGATCGATCTCGTCGCGCGCGTTGCGGACAGCCAGGCGAGCGTGCTGATTCGCGGCGAGTCCGGGACCGGCAAGGAAATGGTCGCGCGGCTGATTCACGGCAACTCGCCGCGAAAGGACGGACCCTTCGTGGCGATCAACTGCGCCGCGCTTCCCGAGACGCTGCTCGAATCGGAGCTGTTCGGCATCGAGCGCGGCGTGGCAACCGGCGTCGAGGCCCGTCCCGGAAAGTTCGAGCTGGCCAGGGGCGGCACGGTCTTTCTCGACGAAGTCGGCGACATCCCGCTCGCGCTGCAGGCGAAGCTGCTGCGTGTCCTTCAGGAACGGGAGATCGAGAAACTGGGCGGGCGGCGCCGGATCCCGATCGACGTCCGCATCCTGTCGGCGACGCATCGCGGTCTCGAGGACATGATCGAGCGCGGCGAGTTCCGACAAGACCTCTACTACCGGCTGAAAGTGGTCGAGATCGTTCTTCCCCCGCTGCGCGAGCGCAAAGAAGACATTCCGAAGCTCGTCCGATTCTTTCTCGACAAATACAGCAAACGCGAAGGGCTTCGCGATGTGCGCATTACGCAGGATGCGTTGCAGAAGCTCATGCGGTATGCGTTCCCGGGCAACGTGCGCGAGCTCGAGAACCTGATCGAAGGTGCGCTCGCGCTGACGACCGATCCGGTGATCGATTCGGGCGATCTTCTGCTTCCCGATTCGACGCCGGCGTCGACCGGCGAGGAGCTCTCGGGGGATCTGCCCAAGCTCGGCGAGCTCGAGCGGCGCTACATCGCGCGCGTGCTCGCGTTCACCGGCGGAAACATGTCGAAAGCCGCGAAAATCCTCGGCGTCGACCGAAAGACACTCTATCGGATGCGAGCCGCGATGTCCCAAAATGCCACGTCTGGGGAGAACTGGGACGTTCACTGATAACAGCCTGAAAATGCTACGCTTGCGTCCATCTGTGACTCATGTCATCGGCGGTTGTCCTATATTGCCACATATGGACAAATTGCCCCAAATGCGAATGATTTCGTGTAAACTCATTCCCATCATAGGCTTAGGTGTACACATGAGTGGCTGCGGAACGTGGCAGTGGCGTTGCGATAGGGGTGGCCTGACGCAAGAGGGGGCCCACAATGAACAACGTCGCAGAAACCACTCGCAGCAACGCACTTTCGAACCTCGGCTCTTACGCTTTGCCGATGATGCTGGCGATCAACACGTTTGCCCTCCTGGCCCTCGACCGACTCGGAGAGATTCCGTCCTGGATCAAATCGGCAGTTGCCGTGTTCCTGGCCTTCTGACCCGGTTCTCCCGCAGGATTTCACCTCAATGACAGCGACCGCCGATCGGCAGATGGAGCTCACGCTCCCGATGGTTCCCGACATCGAGATTGCCGCGGCGCGCGCGGCCGGCAATCTCGCACGGGAGATGGGCATGAGCTCCGAGCACGTCGACGAGATGATGCACGCCGTCATCGAAGCATGCATCAACGCGCGCGAGCATTCCGGTTGCGCCGACAACCGCATCTACTTAAGATTCGTCGGCACTTCCGACAGCGACGGCAGCAGGATCGATATCTGGGTCACCGATCACGGACGGGGATTCGATCCGCAGGAAGCGCGGTCGCACCGTCCCGTTCCCGGAACTCCGCACAAGAGAGGACGAGGCTTGCAGTTGATCGAGTTGCACATGGACGAGGTGGACATCTCGACCTCTCACGACGGTGGGACCACGATTCATATGGTCAAATACGAGAAGAAAAATGACTGAGGAACTGAAGGTCGCAGTCGAGCGCAAACCGCAGGGAGCCATCCTCTATACGAAGGGGTACATCAACAACGTCGGCGGCGAGGAGATCGCCAACCGCGCCTACGAGCTGATGGACGGCGGCGTCCGCACGCTTCTGCTCAATCTCCGCGAAACGAAGATCGTCAACTCGATCGGCATCAGCATCCTCATCGAAATCATCGAGAAGATGATGGACAAGGGCGGCAAGATCGGCTTCTGCTGCCTCACACCCGTCATCCACAAAACGTTTCAGATCATGGGCCTCGCGAATTACGCATCGATCTACGACAACGAAGAGGCCGCTGTGAAAGAGTTAGGCCTGTAGGGCACGGCTGCGCCGTGCCGCGGCACGATGCGATCGTGCCCTACAATCGCACCGAACATGTCCCTTCTCGTCCGACGGTTCGCCGAGTTTCTCAACGATCTTCAACAGCTCGAGCGGACGGCGGCGCGCAGCGAGGCCATCCTCGAAGCCTTCACCCGCCACACTCCCTTTCCCGCCGGCGCGCTCTATCTGCGCGACCGCGACGCGAATCTGCGGCTCGCGGCGAAGAGCCAGCAGTTCGTCGCGCCCGACATCCTTGCCGACGAGCCGCCCACCGAGGTGATCGCAGCGGCCGATCGCGTTCTCGTCCCGCTCCGGAGCGGCCGCGATCACCTCGGACTCCTCGCGCTGTCAGGCGGCGAATACTCGGATGAGGACCTCGAGGTCCTTCGCGCCGCCGCCGCGTTCGTCGGAACCCTCGTCGCCAATCAGCGCATGTCGCAGGAAATGCGCGAAGGCGACTTCCAGCTGAAGTACCGGCTCTGGGAGCTCGAATCGCTCTACGACATCGGCCTGTCGATCGCCGGAACGCTCAATATCGACGAGCTCGCGGACGAAGTGCTCTTCCGCATGATCTCGCTCATCAACGCGCGCCGGGCCGCTCTCTTTTTGCGCGACGGCGCGGGCTTCAAACCGTACCGGTCCTTCGGCGACGTCGCGGTCAGTGACGCCGATCTGCAGCGGCTGCTCGAAACGGAGAAGCCGGTGACGCTGGAGAACGGCACGGTCGTCGCGGTGCCGATCAACGGCAACAACCAGATCATCGCCGTGCTCGCCGCGGGCGATCGTGAGACGCGCGACGGCGGCATCGGCGCGTTCGAGGCGAACGAGCTGCGGCTGTTGTCGCTGTTCGCGAACCAGGTCGGCATCGCGCTCGAGAACGCGCGCCTGCACCGCGAGGCGCTGCTGAAGCAGGCGATGGAGCGCGAGCTCGAGCTCGCGGCGACGATCCAGCGCGACATCCTGCCGAAGTCGATTCCGGCGATCGAAGCCATCGAGATCGCCGCGCTGTCGCTCCCGGCGCGTCAGGTCGGCGGCGACTATCACGCATTCTTCGAGCGCGAGAACGGCGTGACGCTGCTCGTCGCCGACGTCTCCGGCAAGTCGATGCCCGCGGCGCTCCTCGTATCCGCGCTCCACGCCGCGGTGCAGCTGCTCGTCCGCGAAGGGCGCGAGCTCGGCGAAGTGGCGACCGAGCTCAATCGCCACATTCATCACTGGTCCGCCGAGAACAAATTCATCACGCTGATCGTCGCCTCCATCGATCGCGAGGCGGAGACGCTGCAGTACGTCAACGCCGGTCACAACCCGGGCTACGTGCTCATCAACGGGCAGCTCGAGCAGCTCAAATCGCACGGGCTTCCGATCGGCATGCTGGCGCAATCGAAGTACATGACGCAGACCCGACCGTTTCCCGCCGGCTCGACCGTCGTGCTCTACAGCGACGGCATCACGGAGGCGGAGGATGAGGCGACGGCGGAGTTCGGAAATGACCGGCTCGAAGCGCTCGTGCGCACCGCGTGTTCGCCGGAGGAGATGCGCGACCGCATCGCCGCGGCGGTGCGCGAGTTCGTCGGCGCGGCGCCTCAATACGACGACGAGACTCTCGTCATCGCAAGAACGCGCTGATCTTCTCTTTTGCCTCCGCTGACGAAAAGGCGCGAAGCTGATGCTCGCGTTCGATCTGGAGCTGTGCTCGCAGATCGCCACCGGAGCTCAAGGCGCGTTTGATGTCGGCGATGACGGCTGGCGGCGCGGCGGCGATCGACTCCGCGAGTCGTCGCGTTTCGGCTGCGAGATCGGTCGCCAGGCGGTCGATCATTCCGATCGCCAGCGCCTCACTCGCGTCGATCATCCGGCCGGTCATCACCAGCTCGAGCGCGCGGCTGCGGCCGACGATGCGCGGCAAGAGCCATGTGCCGCCCCAGTCGGGATGCAGGCCGATGCGCACGAACGTCTCGCCGAGCTTCGCTTCGCTCGAAGCGATGCGGTAGTCGCACGCCAGCGCGAGATTGCAGCCGGCGCCGGCGGCCACGCCGTTGATCGACGCGATCACCGGCTTCGGCATCTCCACGATCTGCGTGACGACCGCCGCTCCGGCGTCCAGCAGCCTGCGAAATCCTTCGACGTCGCCGCGCGATTGCAGCTCGTGCATGAACGCGACGTCTCCGCCCGCGCAGAACGCGCGACCCGCGCCTGTGACGACGACAACGTGACACGTCTCGTCATCGGCGGCCTTCCGCAGCGCCGCGAGCAGATCCTCGCGCATCGTCCCCGCAAACGCATTCAGCTTCTCGGGACGATCGAGCGTGATCGTGGTGATCCCGTTTCTTGCCGCCACATCGATCATGCGGGGAGTGTAACCAAGGATGAAGGATGAAGGATGAAGGATGAATCGGCAACGGCGGATTCGTCGCTCGCTCACGAGGGATGGACGGGATGAACGATGAGCGATGAGCGACGAACGATGAGCGATGAACGATGAACGATGAACGATGAAAGTTAGGTATTCATCCTTCATCCTTCATCCTTCATCCTTGTAAACTCCCCGCGTGAAGCGCGCCGCGCACTGGGCCCTGTACGCGACGATTCCCGTTGCCATCTACCTGCAGGTCTCGCATCGGAACCTCGTCTGGCAGTTCGTCTTCGCGTGCGCTGCGGTGCTGCCCATCGCCGCGTGGATCGGCATCTCCACCGAGCAGCTCGCGCAGCGGATGGGCCCCACCGCCGGCGCGCTGTTCAACGCCACTTTCGGCAATCTCGCGGAGCTGATCATCGCCGTCTTCGCCATTCGCGCCGGACTGCCCGACGTCGTGCGCGCCTCCTTCAGCGGATCGGTCGTCGGCAATCTGCTCTTCGTCGCGGGCGCGTCGATGGTCGCCGGCGGCCTGAGGCGCGAGACGCTGAAGTTCAACGCCGTGGCCGCGGAATCACAGGCGGGGCAGCTGATTCTGGCGGTCAGCGCGGCGCTGGTTCCCGCGCTCTTTTTTCGCTCGGCCCTCAGCGCGCATCATCCGGAGCTGATCCATCAGGTTTCGATCGGCACTTCGGTCATCCTCCTGATCTCCTACATCCTCGGCCTCCTCTTCACGTTCAAAACCCATCGCGAGATTCTGGCCACGGAGGACGAGATCGACACGGTGGAGCGGGAGTGGTCGGCGCGCCGGGCGATTCTGCTGCTGCTCGCGGCCAGCGTGCTGATGGCGGTCGTGGCCGAAGGTCTCGTCGACGCGGTGCGCGAAGCCGGCAAGGCGTGGGGCCTGAACGAAGTGTTTCTCGGCTTCGTGGTGCTGGCGATCGTTGGGAACGCGGCGGAGCACTCGACCGCGGTGATGCTCGCGTACCGCAATCAAATGGACACGGCGCTCAACATCTCGATGCAGTCCAGCGTGCAAATCGCGTTGTTCGTCACGCCGCTCCTCGTCTTTCTGTCCTATCCGCTCGGCCATCCGCTCGATCTTCTCTTCACGCCGTTCGAGCTCCTTGCCGGCGGATTGAGTGTTGCGATTTTTGGATATCTCGTGATGGATGGGGAAACAAACTGGTACGAGGGCGTGCAATTGCTCGCGGTATACGCCATCATCGCCGTGGCGATGTTTTTCCTGCCGGCGAAATGAAGCGTCTGTATTTTTTCGAGCCCTTCATCGCCGTCAACTTCCTTCTGATTCAGGCGCTGCTGTGGCACATCACGCGCACGCCACTCCGGTCGTTCTTCAAAGATTTCGCCGTGCTCGTGCCGGCGTTTCTCGTGCAGGCGCTCGTCGGCATCGCGGTCCGTGCGGCGATCCAGCGTCGCGCGTACGGAATCGCGATTCGCTCGAAAGCATGGCTGGCCGACACCGCACGCCTGATCCTCTTCAGCGTCCTCTCGGTGCAGACGTACTGCTGGATCAAGCTGGCCGTCCCGCTGCTGCACCACGGCCTGTTCGACGAGCAGCTGCGCGACATCTCGCGCGCGCTGTTTTTCGGCCATTCGCCAAACATTCTGCTGATCGATCTGTTCGCGAATCCGGTCGCGATGCGCGCCGTCGACTGGTCCTACGCAAACGTCTTCATCGCCAGCATCAACATCGCCTCGGTCTATTTCATCTCCGATCCCGACCGCCGGATTCGCGTCGGCTTCATGAATTCCAACACGCTGATGTGGATCACCGGCGCGTGGTTGTACGTGCTCGTCCCTTCGCTCGGTCCGGCGTACGTCTTCCCGCGTTTCTATCTGTCGCTCGCACCGCACCTGCCCGAGACTCAAGAATTGCAACGTATTTTGATGTATAATTATCAGAACGTATTACACAACGGGCCGGTGAACCTTTTTTACGGCATCGCGGCGTTCCCCAGCCTGCACGTGGCGTTCGAGTTCCTCGTCTGGCTGTGGCTGCGAAGAGTGTGGCGTCCCGGCGCGATCGCGTTCGCGATCTTCACCGTGGTCATCTTCATCGGCTCGATCGTCACCGGCTGGCACTACCTCATCGATTCGCTCGC
>DATIZY010000014.1:0-21091 GCA_035516895.1 Thermoanaerobaculia bacterium
AATTCTTGTCGAGGATTTCCCCTCCCTTGAACTTCAGCTCTTCGCTCAGCACGTAACCGAGGCCCATGGTGATGCCGCCTTCCATCTGCATGCGCGCGCCTTCGGGATTGATCACCTGCCCCATGTCCTGCGCGATGACGACGCGTTTGACTTTGATCTCGCCCGTCGCTTTGTCGACCGCGACTTCCGCCGCCTCCGCGGTGTACGCGCCCGCATCGCTGGAAAGCGCGATGGCGCGGCCCTGGCCCGACGGCCCCGGCGCGGCTTTCCATCCGAACGCGTCCGACGCCGCTTTGAGCACGCTGATCGCGCGTTTGTCGCTCAGATTGCGCAGACGGAATTCGAGCGGATCGATCTTCGCCGCCGCGGCCATGATGTCGATCTGCGATTCGCGCGCGAAGACGTTCTGCCCCGCGCCCGGCGCGCGCCACGGTCCCGTGGCGAACGGATGCAGATTCACGCGCTCGCCGCGCACCTGCGCGCCCGGCACGTCGTACAGAATTTCACTGGAACGCGTGCCGCTGCCGCGCGTCATGTAATCCCACTGCGTGATTTTTCCGTTCCCGTCGACCGACGAGACGACGTTGATGACCGACGCCGGCCCGAACGTGTCGTAGAAGAATTCTTCCGGCCGCGTGAACATGACCATGACCGGCTTTCCGGTAAGCACCGCGAGCCGCGCCGCTTCGGTCGCCTGCGGCGCAGGGCTCTTTCCGCCGAATCCGCCGCCGACGAACGGCGTGATCACGCGTACTTTCGATTCCTCGAGGTTCAGCGCTTTCGCGATGACCGACCGCACGCCGAACGGGCTCTGCGTCCCGACCCACGCGGTCAGGCGGCCGTCCTTCCAGATCGCGCTCGCCGTATGCGTCTCCATCGGCGCGTGCGCGAGATAGGCCGTGTGGAACGCCGATTCGAACTGCCCTTTCGCGTTCGGACCGGGGACGTTCTTCGCGAAATAGTCGTAGACCGATTCGTCGTCGAATGCCGCGTCGGCGCGCTCCCACTCCGCTTTGATTGCATCGAGTCCCGCTTTCGCCAGCTCGGGATCGGACGCGAGCACCGCGACGAGATCGCCGTTCTCGACCACCGTCACGCCGCTCATCGCCTTCGCTTTCGACGTGTCGATCGATTTCGGCTTGGCGCCGTGCATCGGCGGGCGCACGATGCGCGCGTACTGCATGTCCGCGTGGCGCAGATCGCCGGCGTACTTCGCCTTGCCGCTGACTTTCTCGAATCGATCGATCCGCTTCGTCGGCTTCCCGCTGACGCTGAATTCTTTCGCCGAGCGCAGCACGGCCTTCTCGCCGACGAGCCGCGCGATTTTCTTTCCCTTCGCAAGCTCGCCGTACGTGACCTTCCGCCTGCCGTCGGTGATCACGCCGTTTTCGACGACGAGTTTGTCTTTTGAAACGCCGAGCTTTTGCGCGCCGAGGTTGAGCATGACCGCGCGGGCTTCCGCGGCAGCGGCGCGAACGGCCGGGCCGAAGAAGCGCGTCGTGAGCGAACCCCATGTGCCGGCGTCCCAGGGGACGAGATCGGTGTCGCCCATCACCACCGTCATCGAATCGAGCGGCACACCGAGCTCCTCGGCCGCCATCTGTGCGAGCGAAGTCTGCACGCCCTGTCCCATCTCGATTTTTCCGGAGAAGAGCGTGACGTGGCCGTTCTCGTCGATGTGCAAGTACGCGTTCGGATCTTCGGGATAGTTGAAGCCGCGCTGGCCGAAGAGGTCCATCGGCTTCGCCGTGATCAGCACCACCACGCCGCCGCCTAACAGCTTGACGAACTGACGACGATCGAGCGCGCTTCTCATCGCGCCACCTCCTCGATCGCCGCCAGGATCCTTTGATGCGCCCCGCATCGGCAGAGGTTCGCGTCCATCTCCTGCACGATCTGATTGCGCGTGGCGTGCGGATTCTTTTTCAGGAATGCCCAGGCATTCATGATCATGCCCGAGGTGCAGAAGCCGCACTGGAAGGCGCCGTGATCGGCGAAGGCAAGCTGCAGCGGATCGAGCTTGCCGTTCGTCTCGAGGCCTTCGATCGTCGTGACGCTCTTGCCGGCGACATTCGCCAGCGACGTCGTGCACGAACGCACCGCTTCGCCGTCGACGGCGACGGTACACGCGCCGCAGAAACCCTCTCCGCAGCCGAACTTCGTGCCGGTCAGATCGAGATCGCCGCGCAACACCCAGAGCAGCGTGCGCGAATCGTCCGTGGTGAGCGAAACAGGCTTGCCGTTGAGGCGAAAGTCAATTTTGCGTTGCATAGCTGAAATCTATCACCACAGAGAGGGCAAAGCGCACGAAGACCACGTCCTTTCCCTTGTGAACTAAAATGAACAAATCCTCCGAAGACTGGCGGTCATTGCGATCGCATTCGCCGCGAACCTGCAGGCGCAGACGATGGCGCAAATCGGCGACTGTCCGTTCGATCAGCCGCTCATCGAGCCGACAGTGCTGCAGGCCGTCAATGGCAAACTCGAAACGACGCTGACTGTGCGCATGGCCAACGTCGCAGTACCGCTATGGCTGAACGTTGCGCCGTTCGGCCAGCCGCCCAGCTACCAATGCAAGATGACGGTGATGCCGCTGCGCCGCTACAGCTGGCCGGTCGACGGCGTGCCGCAAGCGGGTTTCCCGGGGCCGACGCTCAAGCTGCGCAAAGCCGCATCCCCTTCCACGACCGGCGACGCGCTCACCGTGCATCTCGTCAACGAGCTGCCCGTCGGTCCGAACGATCAGTGCAACGAGGGATGCGATTGCTCGAATCCGAAGAATCTGCCGCGATGCTGCCTCGCGCAGGACGCATATCCCGCATGCTTCCACGGCGACAACAACACGAACCTGCATTTCCACGGCACGCACGTCTCGCCGCAGGCGCCGCAGGATTACGTGCTGCTCGAGCTCCGTCCGCGCGGTGCGTCGACCGATTCGGAAGGAACGCATCATCACGGCACCGTCGCCGCGGGTTCGTATGACTACGTCCTCGACCCGTTCCGTTACACGCAATCGGAAGGGACGCATTGGTATCACCCGCACAAGCACGGCTCGGTCGCGCTGCAAGTCGGCAACGGACTCGCGGGAGCGCTGATCATCGAAGGCAAATTCGATGACGACATCCGCGCGCTCTTCGGCGGCGCGCTCAAGGAAAACCTGCTCGTCATGCAGGTCGTCCATCCGCTCAACTTCACCGTCGCCACGCAGTTCGCGGCGCAGCCGCTGATCAACGGCCAGCCCTCACCGATCATCGACATGTATCCGGGCGAGATCCGCCGCTTGCGCATCATCGCCGCGACCGTTCAGGCCGACGGCGCACTCACGATCGACTTCAACGGACCCGATGACGACCCGGTCGACGTCATGCAGATCGCCATGGACGGCATTCAGTTCGCGCCGGAAAACTACGCACGGCAGCCGCTCGTCGACAACGGCAAGTCGATCGATCTCGCGCCCGGCAATCGCGCCGACGTTCTCGTCAAAGCGCCGATGACCGCCGGAACGTACGACGTCACCTACGATCTGAAAGTCGTCGATCCAACGCTCGCCGGTCAGAACAGCGACGACACGAGCCTGAAAACGGTCATCGATGCCATCGCGCCCGGCAGCGCCGAGCCTCGCCTCTTTCGCATTCGCGTGACTGCCTGCACGCCGAACCAGAGCTGCCCGCCGATGTCTTTCCCGAGCGCCGACAAGTTCCCGAAGCTCCCCGACTACCTCGCCGACATCCCGGCGCAGGACGTCTCGTTCCGCCGCAATCTCTACTTCGAGCTCGGCGATCCGCAGGGCAACGTTCTGCCGCCGAACAAGATCCCCAGCCAGCCGTCGAAGTTCTTCATCAATCTGCAGCCGCACGAGAACCGGCAATTCAATCCCGACTGCATCGACCTCACGATGCGCATGGGCACGACGCAGGAGTGGAACATCTACAACACGTCGTCGCGACAGCCCATCAAACCACTGCACATCTTTCACATCCACACGAATCCGTTTCAGGTGATCCGCAATCCGAACAAGCCGAAGCAGAACACGCCGCCGTATGTCTGGCAGGACAGCATTCTTCTGCCCGATTCGACGCAGGGACCGGTGGTGATCCGCCAGCGCTTCGAAGATTTCACCGGCGCCTACGTCCTCCACTGCCACTTTCTCGGTCACGAGGACCGCGGGATGATGCTGGGCGTTCAGGTGGTCTGTCCCGACAATCCGTCGAAGTTCGGCAGGACCTCGTCGTCCGGCAGCGATGACTGCAAAGCGGACTCCCTCGCCGACGCACTGCCGGATTGTTCGTATTCGCCGCCGCGCCAGCGCTCGGTGCACTCTCACTGACCGGGTTTCAGCGAGGGTTCGCTTTTTTGCGACCCTCCCTGGCTTCTGTGGTGAATTACAATCTCGCGCCATGCTCGCACTTCTGCTCGCCACGGCTCTGTCCACATACCGGCTGCCGCCGAAGGAAATCGTCGAGGCGTTCGACGCCAGGCCGCTGCCGGAAGCGATCCTCTCTCCTTCACGCACCGTTCTGGCGCTGACCGAACGGCGCGCGCAGCCGACGATCGCCGAGCTCTCGCGGCCGATGCTCCGCCTCGCCGGCGCACGCATCGATCCGAAGACGTACGGTCCGCATCGCAATCCGCTGATCGACGCGATCACCCTGAAGAAAATCGCGGACGGCAGCGAGATCAAGGTGATGGTCCCCGCAAACGCGAATCTGTCGTTCGTCAAGTTCTCCGACGACGGCTCGAAGCTCTCGTTCGTCAACACGACGAATGATGACCTCGAGCTATGGGTCGCGAGCACATCGACCGGAAGAGCGGCGCGCGCCGCCGCTCACCTCAACGCGACCGCGGGCGATCCTTGCGACTGGCTCCGTGACAACGCCACGCTCGTCTGCAAGTTCGTTCCGGCGGGCCGCGGCCCCGCCCCGGCCGAACCCGCGGTTCCGTCGGGACCGAACGTGCTCGAGAGCGACGGCAAAGTCGCGCAGGTGGCGACGTACGAGGACATGCTCGAGAACGCGCACGACGAGGACCTCTTCGACTACTACTTCACCTCACTGCTGGGGATCGTCCGCGTGAGGTCGGCCGCGATCGGCCGCCCGGCGACAGGCGAGGCGCCGGCGGCAGCACCGGTCGGCAAACCCGGCATCTACGCCGAGGTGTCGCCGTCGCCGAACGGACGATATTTGTTGATCACGCGCATCAAGCGGCCCTTCTCGCATTTCGTCCCCTATCGCGAGTTCCCGCAGTCGATCGAGGTGTGGAACGGCAAAGGAAACGTCGTGAAGCAGATCGCCGACAAGCCGAGCCGCGAGGGAGTGCCCCTGACCGGCGTCGAGACCGGCCCGCGCGCCGTGCACTGGCGGCCCGATGCGCCGGCGACGCTCATCTGGGCGGAGGCGCTGGATGGCGGCGACCTGAAAAACGAAGTGCCGTTCCGCGATCGCATCGTCTATCTGGAAGCTCCTTTCACCCAAGAGCCGACGGAGGCGGCGAAGACCGAGTGGCGATTCACGAACGTTCAGTTCACGGAAAAGGGCGTCGTACTCGTCAGTGAATTCGATCGCCCGACGCGCAAGACGCGCACGTGGATCTTCGAAACGGGCCTCGAGCCGCGCAAGATCTGGGAGCGCAAACAGGACGCGGCGTATTCGAATCCCGGCACGCCGGTGACGCGCAAGCCCGGCGCCGGCGGTTTCGGCGGCGGCTTCTTCTTCGGCGAGCGCGAAAGCAGTCCGATCCTTCAGTACAACGATTCGATTTACCTGATCGGCCAGGGCGCGTCTCGCGAAGGCGATCGTCCGTTCCTCGACCGGCTCAATCTGAAGACGCTCGAAACGGAGCGGCTCTTCCGCAGCGCCGCCGACGCGTACCAGATGCCGATCGCGCCGCTGACCGATGACGCGTCGCAGATCCTGACGCGCCGCGAGACGCCGAAGGACCCGCCGAATTACTGGGTCGGAGAAAAGCAGATCACCTTCTTCAAAGATCCGCAGCCGATGTTTCGCGGTGTCACGAAGCAATACGTCACGTACAAACGCAACGACGGCGTGACGCTCTCGGCGACGCTCTACCTGCCGCCGAATTACAAAGAGGGCGAGAAGCTGCCGGTGATCATGTGGGCGTATCCGCGCGAGTTCGGCGACGCCGACTCGGCGAGTCAGGTCTCCGGCTCGCCGAACCGCTTCCTCATCGTCAACGGCTACTCGCATCTCTTCCTGCTGCTCTCGGGCTACGCGATCTTCGACAACCCGACGATGCCGATCATCGGCCCGGGCGAAACGGCGAACGATCACTACGTCGAGCAGCTCGTCGCCAGCGCGCAGGCAGCGATCGACAAGGTCGTCGACATGGGGGTCGGCGATCGCGATCGCGTCGGCATCGGCGGCCACAGCTACGGCGCATTCATGACCGCGAATCTGCTCGCGCACTCGCGGCTGTTCCGCGCGGGATTCGCGGAGAGCGGCGCGTACAACCGCACGCTCACTCCGTTCGGCTTCCAGAGCGAGCGCCGCACGTTCTGGGAAGTGCCCGAGGTTTACGAGAAGATGTCGCCGTTCTTCTACGCGAACGAGATCAAGGACCCGATTCTGCTCATGCACGGCGAGGCCGACGACAACTCGGGCACGTTCCCCATCCAGTCCGAGCGCCTGTACATGGCGCTCAAAGGCCACGGCGCAACGGTGCGTTACGTGACGCTGCCGGATGAGGCACACGGATACGCCGCACGCGAGACGCTGCTCGACGTGCTCGCCGAGCGGATCCACTGGTTCGACAAGTACGTGAAGAACGCGGCGCCGCGGCAGACGGCAGCGCCATAGTCAATCGCCCTTCTGAGATGCGTGTGAGGGCCGGCTTCAACCGGCCGAATCAAGTCGGCCCGCACACACCGGATCCACTCGCGCTGCGCTGATCAGCCTTTGATCTGCTGGGCGACCCACTCCGCCTCGCGTTTGTCCGCAAGGTATTTGCCGGCCGCCACCGTCGTGCCGTCTTTCAGCGCGATGTCGATGCCGTAGTACGTCTCGCCCTTCCCGCCCGTCATCTGCATGTCCATTTTCGTGCGCACGTCGTCGATATCGTCGCGCGCGAAGTCGCGGTCGGAATGGAAGAACAGCAGCGA
This sequence comes from Thermoanaerobaculia bacterium, assembly GCA_035516895.1. Taxonomy (GTDB): domain Bacteria; phylum Acidobacteriota; class Thermoanaerobaculia; order Gp7-AA8; family Gp7-AA8; genus Gp7-AA10. The sequence goes on from DATIZY010000014.1 coordinate 7,118, forward strand.
CGTGCGCACGTGGACACGGTCGTCTGTCAGGCGGACTTTCGTCGCGCCGAGGAGCAGGTCGACGAGCATCCAGAGGAGGAACACCGCAAAGAGGCCGAAGAAGATCGGAAAGACGATCGGCGCATGCAGCCGCAGCATGAAGGCGATCGCGCCGACCCACAGTGCCGTGAACAGCAGCACAAAGAGCGCCGGGCCGCGCGCGCGAAACGGCGGGAAATCGAACTCCACTCCGTCCGCCGTCCTCCGCTCGACGACCGACGTCAATCGCGGCGCTGTCGCCGCCGGTCGTGGCGTTGCTCGTTGGACGGGAACCGAGCCGAACACCGGCACATCGAAGGTCGCGTTGTAGTCGACCCCCGGCACGTCCGCGTCGACGTTCAGCTTCCAGTAGATCGCCCTCCCCTGCACGCTCCCGTCCGTACTCTGCCCCTCGGGCGGCACATCGATGGCGATCGGAATCGCCAGGCCGTGCGCCGTGCGCTGCAGCGATCCGTCTTCGATCGAACACTCGTTGCGGCAGAGGATCGACTCCGTCGTGTCGCGGCCGCTGCGCGTCCGCTGATAACACGTCAGGCGCGCAGTGATCGAGCGCGCATCGGCGAGAACATCCGTCGCGCGGCGCACGAGCACATTTCCGCGCAACGTTCCGCCGACCGGAACCGGAAGGGCATCGGCGATGAAGAACGATTCGCCGAAGCGGACCGTTTCCAGCGTCGCGCGGATCGCGGCGATGGCGATGCCGAGACCGACGAGCGGAAAGATGAATCCGATCGCCGCCATGTGATTGCCTTTGGCGATCGACTGGGGGACGAAGTAGTAGATCGGCGCCGAGACGCCGTTCCACATCAGCGCGAACAACCACAGCGTCACAGCAGATCGTTCGCCGCGATCGGGAATCGGACCGCCGACCGGTGCTGCCTTCGGCGCGGTGAACACGGCGATGAGCAGCCCGAAACCGACGGCGCCGAACGCAGCGGCTCCTCCAGCAGGAAGCACGATGTCGATCGCCGGCTGGTGCGCCATTCCCGCGCGCGCCGCCATCACGGCCAGAAAGACGCCGGCCGCGGCAAATGGTGCTGCGAATGCGATCAGCAGCGCACGCGCCACGACATCATTTCACCACAAATGGAACGAACCGGACGAAGAATCACGACAAAGGCAATGGAGGGAACTCAAAGCTTCCTTTGGCGAACGTCCGTCCCTGCGCTGATCTATTTCAGAAACTCTTCGATGAGCGGAAAGACGATCTGCGGCTGTTCCGCATACGGAAAGTGCGCGGCGTTCGGCACCTTCACGAGCCGCGCGTGCGGCAGCGCAGTCGTCCACTCGGAGACCATCGACATGGGGATCGCATCCTCTTCACCGTGGATGATCAGCACCGGCGCGCTGACCTTCTTCAGATCCGCGGTCCAGTCCCAATCGCCGAGCGAGCGGAAGGTCGTCGGATTTGTCTTCTCCGAACCGTACCGGATCGCTTCGGCCGGCGCCGTGCAGAAGTCCGATTTGACGACCGCTGCCGGCGACGATTTCGCCAGGCGCGGCGGCGTCAGAATGCTCCACAGCTCGCGGCACGCGGCGACCACATCGCCCGTGTCGTATTGCTTCTGCAGCTCGGCCGCGCGTTTCTGCTGCGCATCGGTCATGCGCGACTTCATCGTCGCCCCGAACTCCTCGAAAAACTTCCCTCTCCTCGGCGGTATCGGACCGATGAAGATCATCCGATCGACGTGCTCCGGATACTTGATCGCGTAGAGCGCCGCAATCGCCGGCCCGAACGAGTGCGCGATGATCGTGATTTTGTCGAGACCGAGGTGGCGGCGGAGCGCTTCGAGGTCATCGACGTGGTGATCGATCGTCAGGAGCTTCGTGTCCGACGGCAGCGATGACCGCCCGCCGCCGCGCTGGTCGTAGTAGACGAGGCGATGATGCGCTTCGAGCGGCGCGAAGTCGGCGGCGAGCGAATTCGAGTCCATGCCCGGGCCGCCGTGCACGACGATGATCGGCGGGGCATCGCCGTGGCCCTTGATCGTGTACCAGATCGTCTGGTTGTCGCCGACCTTCAGGATCGCGAGGAGTAAGAAAAGCATATTCACCACAAGAAGGACGAAGATCTTATCCCGTCTTTGTCATGAAAAGCGCGGAGGCGAGCGGACGCAGGTCGGCTACGATGCTCGCGATGCGACGCCACGAAGCGCTTCTGTTCCGCTGCGCCTATCCCCGCTCCCCGCGCGAGCTGGAGAAAGCCGAAGCGGCGCTCGGCAGGATCCGTCTCCGCGATCGGCTGCTCGACCCCGAGATCTCCGGTATCGCCGGCACGTCGGTCGACCTCGTCTTCTCGTGGAACATGGCGCGCTGGCTGACCGCGCGTTATCCCAATACCACATCGATCGATTGGGACGGCTGGTCCGACGACGATCGTCTCGCGACGGTGCTCACGCCGCTCGTTCCCGAGCTGCAGGAGCGCATCGTCGACGCGAACGTCCCCTACCTCGACTACGCAAAAGCACACAGCCTGCCGTGGTACCTCGAGCACCTCTCTCCGCCGACCTACGACCTCCTCGGACTCTGGGTGCGCTGGAAGTTTCCCGACGAATGCTCACGGACGCGGATGCGCCGCAAGCCGTACGAGCTCTTTTTCGATCCATCGATCATCGCCCGCCGCGACGTCTCGCTCGAGCGCGAGCTCGCCTCACCTCCGCTGCTGCTGCGCACGCTGGCAAGAGACGAAGGCGAAGCGGCAATCGACATGTGCCGTGCCATGCTCGCAGTGCGCTATCGCGAGCTGTATGTGCCGACGTTCGCCGATCCGTCGAATGTGCTCTCGGCCGAGGCGGGGCGGGGATTGGAGATCGTGCTGCTCAGCGTGTTGCCGGAGAAGCGATTGCCGGTGCGATCGGGCTTCGCTCCATTCTTTTTTCGCAACGGTGTACCGGCCGGCTACGGCGACGCGTACCTGCTCGCACCGCAGATCGAGGTCAGCTTCAACATTTTTCCGGCGTTTCGTGAGGGAGAGTCGGCGTGGATCTTCGCGCGGCTGCTGCGGCTCTATCGGCAGCTGTTCGACGTCAACCGCTTCACGATCGATCCGTACCAGATCGGACTGGGCAACGAAGAGGCGATCGAGAGCGGCGCCTTCTGGTTTTATCGCAAGCTCGGGTTTCGATCGACGGATGCGAGAGTGGAGCGCCTTGCGCGGAGCGAGGAGCGCCGCGGGAAGCGGAGCAAGCCGCAGATGCTGCGCAACCTTGCGACAAGCGCGATGGAATTGACGTTGTAGGGCAGCGCTGCGCGCTGCCGAACTCCGGTCGCGTCCCGAGGATTCGGCACGGCGCAGCCGTGCCCTACAACGGCAGCCAGTACGAAACCTTCACGAGAAAGACATCGTGCGAGGGGGCGGAGGGAATCGCGCTGAAATCGCGCCGGAATCGAAGATCGCCGAACGGCTCCGTGTCCGCGCGATTCTCGTTCCACGCGACGTACAGCGCAGAGCCGGGCCGAAACTCCCAACGCACGACGGCATTGCCGCGCAGCGAGCGCAGATTGAAATCGGGATCGAACGGCGGCGGCGCGGTCGCCGCGTAGTCGCGCGTGCGCGCGGCGACGAGCGAGCGGTAGTCGTGGTAATCGCCCGACGCGATGAACGGCTGCAGGTAGAGCTGAAACGACAGCCGTGAGGTGATCGTCCAGTCGGCGCGCATGTCGAATTCGAACGAGCGCTGATCGAGCGTCGCGAACACGTAGCGCTGTCCGTATGTCTGCGTCGCCGTTGCGTCGGCGAACGCGGTGACGTACTGCGTCGTGTTGTGACCGTGGCTGAGCGTCGGCGCCACGCTCAGCTGCAGATTCGGCCTCGGCTTCGCCGTCAGCGTGACGCCGATGTTGCGCGTGTACGAACCGTCGCTCCCGCCATCGGCGTGCCCGGTGAATTGCGCGGAGAAATTCTTGCGCGTGTCCGTGGTGATGCTCGCATCGACGCTGGCGAACGGCGCCGCTTTCGCGAGCGGACCGCCGCGTGTGAGGCGGTCGTCGTAGCCGGCCGGTGTCGCGATGATCGTCACGCTCGGCGTCCAGTAGTTCGCGAGCGTACCGAACGCTTCGAAGAAGAGGCCGTGATCGAGCGAGTCGCCGTCGAAATTGCGGTTCTGCCACAGGCCGATGAACATGTCTTTCTCGCGCCAGCGCGATGTGACGGTCTGATTGACGTACTGCATGATCGCGCTGGGCGAGATGATGTCGGCGCGCTGCATGAAGCCGATGTCGTTCGTCTCGAATCCCGGCGAGTACATCTGCACCTGCACCACCGGCCGCCAAAGCCCGTCCGCCTTCGACACCATCGCCGTGCCGCCCCACCCCGTGAGCGACGTCGCGTTCGGATCGACGTGGAACGACGTCGCGTCGGGGCGCTGGTAGTACCTCTGCGGCGCCTCCTGCGTCAGCTCGATCGCGTCGGCGCTGCCGCGGACGTCGGTGGCGTAGCCGGAGCCTTCGAAGATCCATGAACCGTTGTTGCCGAAGCGCGAGTAGCCGTCGATGCCGCCAGTGAGCGCGGAGCGCCGCAGCGTATCGCGCAGCGGAGCCCCGGCGAATGAACCACCGGAGAACGATCCATCGAATGGAGCACCGGCTTCAGCCGGTCCCTGGTCTTCCTCTCCAATGTCGAGGGACCGGCTAAAGCCGGTGCTCCATTTGCCAGTGGTCCATTTGCCGGGGCTCCATGGGGCGGCGCCTCCCCGAGGCAGCGCAGCGGCGCTCGTGCTGACTTCGGCGGCGTCGCTGCCGAACTGACGTTCGACGTCGGTGAGGAGGAACCCCACGCGCGAGTTCGGTCCGAATTCCTTTGTCGCCCGCGAGACGAAGTAGTTCGTCATCGGCTCGACCTGTTGCCGGCCGAAGATGCCGTCGGAGACGAAGCGCGCGGTTTCGCGATCGGTGAGCGCGTCGATCGCGCCGACGGTCCACCCCGCCGGCAGCTTGCCCGTCAATTTGGCGGCGCCGAGGATCCGGGTGGAAGAGGGGGCGTCGACGAAGTCGGCGTCGAGCACCTCCTCCGGCGCGCGTCCGATGCGGCGCGTGTAGAACATCGTCGGCGTGTTGAAGAAGTTGAAGTGCGACGGCGCCGGCGACGTGGCGAAGTTGAAGATCTGCAGACCTTCGATGAAGAACGGCCGCTTCTCCGGATAGAACGTCTCGAACTGCGTGAGGTTCACGACGGCCGGATCGACCTCGACCTGACCGAAATCGGGATTGATCGTTCCGGTGAGCGTGAGGCTCGATGTCAGGCCGTATTTGAGATCGACGCCGCCGTCCATGTTCGAGTCGTGCGGGCCGACGAGCGGATCGCCGGCGAGTCCGCTGCGAAGGTCGGTGCGCCCGACCGTGTACGGCACGACCTCCAGCGGTCTGCCGCGATGAACGCCTTCGATGCCGACGAGATCGGCGAAGTGCGCGACGAATCCGGTCTGGCCTTTCGGCGTGTTGACGACGCGGTCGGTCTCGTTGTTGCGGACCGTCTTGCGTGTGATGTTGATGCCCCACACCTGCACCGGTTTGTCCTGAAATCGCAGCTGCGAGAACGGAATCCGCACCTCGGCGATCCATCCATCGGGCACGACTTTGGTCGCGGAGTCCCACACGCCGTCCCAGCTCGGGTCTTCGCCGATGTCGTTGTAGAGGACCGTATCGCCCTGCTCGCCCGCGGGACTGACGGTGAATGCGTTGCCGGAGAGGCGGTCGTGCTGCGTGTCGAGGTTGATCGAGAGGAAGTCGAAGTCGCCGAACGTGTCGCGGCGCAGCAGCAACGTGTTGGGGCGGCCGGTGTCGTACATCTTCGCGCCGAAGTAGATGGCATTGTCGTCGTAGAGGATGCGGACGGAAGTCTTCATCGTCGCCGGCTTCGTGTCGTCGGGATCGTGCTGGCTGAAGTCGGTGAACTCGGGCGCCTGCTGCCACGCGGGATCGTCGAGGTTGCCGTCGATGACGGGAGACGGACCTTTGATCCGGACCGCTTTCAGGATGGGGTGCCCGGGCCAGTTAGCGCCGTACGCCGTCGTCGCGAACAGCAGGAGCAGCAGGCATTTGCGCATCGCGTGCGAAAGTATGCACGGAGAGATACGAACTCGAGTGCAACAAGTTGGACGCAGCCGGTCCCGATCCCAGCCGAATGGAGCACCGGCTTTAGCCGGTCCTTCAAAACGAGATCGAGACCGGCTGAAGCCGGTGCTCCATTCCGCGTGTCTTCGTCCTCTCTTTGATCTCGACGGCGAAGATGTTGTAGCGAAGTCGAGTTGCGGACTCCCTGCCGGGAACCGCCGGCTGACGAGGCCAACGGAGGTCGCACGCACCACTCGCTCCGCGGATGCGAATCGACTAGAATCCGCGCGCTTCGTCCCTTCAGCAAACCAACGCAGAGGCGTGTCATGCGTCGAACTCTGGCCACACTCATCTTGCTTGCGCTCGTTTCGTCTTCGCTCATCGCGGCCACGGCGATCTGCCCTTCCGGCGCCGGCCCAACCGCGAACTCCGACACCTTCACCGTCGCCTCGACGGCCACGCTCGACGCGAGCGGCGTCGTGGCGAACGATATCGACCCTGACGGACGGCTCGTTGTCGCCGGCGTCGACACGACCGGCACACTCGGCAGCGTTCACATCAGCTACGCGATGGCTGTCAGAGGAGGGCTCGACGGTTTCTTTTATTCGGTGCCGAGCGGCGCGACCACGGACCTTCTCACCGACACCAACGGCCACATTCCCCTCGAGACGATGAGCGCGAGCGCCTGCGCTCTCACGACCACGTTCAACTTCCCAAGCATTGACACGAACTCGTTTTCGCCCTTCGCGAACATCGGGTCCAACAACATCGCGGCGATGTTCGTCGGGTTCGTGGACATCCCGACGCCCGGCACATACACCTTCGCCACGACGAGCGACGACGGCAGCGCGCTCTGGATCGACACGAACCTCGACGGCGTCCTCGAGGAGATCGTCAACAACAACTTCTCGCAGGGGGCGACGCTGCGCAGCGGGACCGCGACGTTCGCGACGGCCGGCGCCTATCCGATCCGCATCGGCTACTTCCAGGGTGGCGGCGGCGCGAGCCTTGATGTGCAATGGCAGAGACCCAGCGACTCCTCGCTCTCCGACATCCCGGCGACCTCCCTCGGCACCGCGACGGCGACGATCACGTACACGCCGCCTCCGCAGGACTACGGCATCGTCGGTACGAACCCGACGGACACATTCCACTACACCGTGCGCAACGCCTCCGGCGGAACGTCAACCGCTGCGGTGACCGTGACGATCGACGGCGTCACGACGACGGACGAGGACACGACCCTGCCGCTTCTGAACCCGTCCCAGATGGCGCCCGACGGCTCGACGCTCTTCGTCAGCTCGGTCGACACGACCGGCACTCTCGGCACGATCGCGACGACGCCGATCTTCGTGAGCGGCGGACTCACCGGACGCTACTTCGACCTTTCTTCAGTGGGTGGCCCGACCACCGCCACGCTCACACCCGACGTGAACGGCAACATTCCCCTGGAGGCGATGACGCCGGCCGTCACGGCGCTCACCACGACGATCGACTTCCCGCACATCGATATCAATTCCTACAGCCCATTCGCGAACGTCGGGATATCCAACAACGCGGCACTGTGGTCCGGATGGATCCAGATTCCGACATCCGGAACCTGGACGTTCGCGACGACGAGCGACGACGGCAGCGCGCTCTGGATCGACGCAGACAACGACGGCATCTACGAGCCCGCCGAGGAGATCGTCAATAACAACTTCTTCCAGGGGGCGACGCTGCGCAGCGGCACGGTAACGCTCACCGCAGGCATGTACCGGATTCGCATCGCCTATTACCAGGGCGGCGGCGGGGCGAGCATGAACGCGTCATGGCAGGGTCCCGCCGATTCGTCGCTGTCGACGATTCCCGCATCCGCGTTGGGAGCACCGGCGGTGACGGCGACGTACGACCCGACGGTCGCGTTCAACCACCTTTCGGTGGGCGTCAACGGCTCCGATCATTTCAGTTACACCCTCGCTTCGTTGTCCGGCTTTTCGATCACGGTCCCGGCGGCATTGACGATCACCGGCCTGAACGACCCGCCGACCGCGAACGCCGACAGCTATGCGACGGATGAAGACACGCCGCTGTCGGTCGCGGCGGCAACCGGCGTGCTGGCGAACGACTCCGATCCCGACTCCAGCGACGTGCTCACGGTGTCGGCATCGAGCACCACCAGCAGCCTCGGCGCGACCGTCGCTGTCGGCGCAGACGGCAGCTTCGTCTACGACCCGCGCGGCTCATCGACGCTGCAGGCGCTGCCCATCGGGCAGACGACCGCGGACACGTTCACGTACACCGCGAGCGACAGTCATGGCGGAACGTCGTCCGCGACCGTGACGATCACGGTGACCGGACTCAACGACCTGCCGGTCGCCGTCGCCGACAGCGGCGCGACCGACGAAGACACACTGCTCTCCGTCGGCGCGCCGGGCGTGCTGGCGAACGACCACGACCCCGACACCGGCGACACGATCACGGTTACGCCGTTCACCGGAGCGAGCGCGAAGGGAGCGGCCGTCGTCCTCAACGCCAACGGAAGCTACACGTACGATCCGCGCGGATCAGCCACGCTGCAGGCGCTGCCGCAGGGTGCGACGACCACCGACACGTTCACGTACACGATTGCTGACAACCACGGCGCCACGGCGACGACGACGGTCACGATCACCGTCACGGGCGTGAACGATCCGCCCGTTGCAGTCGACGACACAGCCGGAACGAACAAGACCACTCCGCTGAATGTCGCCGCGCCGGGCGTGCTCGCCAACGACACCGACGTCGACCACGACGCGCTCACGGTCAGTGCATTCGACCCGACGAGCGCGAAGGGAGCGACCGTCACCGTCGCGTCGAACGGCGCGTGGACGTACGATCCGACGACCTCTGCCACGTTGCTTGCACTTCCGCAGGCCTCGTCGACGACCGACACTTTCCACTACACGATCTCCGACGGCCATGGCGGCACGGCGACAGCGACCGTCACGATCACCGTGACCGGATCGAACCTGCCGCCGGTCGCGGCCCCCGACAGCGGCGCGACTGACGAGGACACGCTGCTCTCCATCGCCGCTCCCGGCGTCCTCGGCAACGACCACGATCCCGACGCCGGCGACACGATCTCCGTCACCGCGTTCCAGGCCACGAGCGCGAAGGGGGCGGTTGTGACGGTCGCACCGAACGGAGCATGGACGTACGATCCGCGCGGCGCGGCGACACTCCAGGCGTTGTCTCAGGGTGCCACGACGACCGACACGTTCACCTACACGATCTCCGACAACCACGCCGCCACGGCGACCACGACGGTCACGGTCACAGTCACGGGCGTGAACGATCCGCCGGTCGCGGGCGCCGATACCGCGTCGGCCACTCGCGACACGCTCCTCTCCGTTGCCGCACCCGGGGTCCTCGGCAACGACGTCGACGTCGATACCGGTGACACTCTCACGGTTGCCGCCTATGACGCGACGAGTGCGCGCGGCGCCACGGTGGTCGTCAATCCCAACGGAAGCTTCACGTACGACCCGCGGACTTCTGCGCAGCTGCAGACTCTCGTCGGCGGACAGACGGCGACCGACACGTTCCACTACACGGTGCGCGATGCGGCCGGTGCGCAGAGCATCGGCACGGTGACGGTGACCGTGAACGGGACATCGGCGCTGCTCGTCATCACGAAGAGCGCCTCCGCCACGTCGCCGGTCACCACGGGCGCGACAATCACGTATCAGTTAGGCGTGACGAACCAGGGGCCCGGGACCGCCACCAATGTCGCCGTGCACGATCCCCTTCCAGCGGCGGTGGACTTCGTGTCGTCGACGTGTGGATCGCTGTCGGGAACGACGCTCGTCTGGAACATCGGGACGATGGCCAGCAGCGCGAGTGCGACCTGCAGCGTCACCGTTCTTTTCCAGCGCGTCACGACGCAGATCGTCAATACGGCCACGGTGTCGTCCGACGTAACGGATCCCGCGGCCGCGACCAGCACTGCGACCGCGACCGTCCCGGTTGCCGGCGCGTCGATCCCTGCCCTCGAGCCCTCGGCGCTGCTGCTGTTGTTCGCGGCCCTCGCCGGAATCGGATGGTGGACGCAGCGGAGGTGAGGCCGGATCGAAAGCGCCGCCGCCGCAGGTGACACATTCGCGATGGCCAGTGTGGGAGTGGGCGCCCTCGCCCCCTCCCACACTCGTCGGCCGGCAGTAGCTCCGGTGACCCGATCAATCGTGGCGAAGGCGAATCACGTCTTTCACCTGATGGTTTCGCGTATCGACGAGGATCAGATGTCCTCCGATGAGCTCGTAGGCGTAATGGCGGGGCGGCGGCGCGAGATGCCGGCGCAGATCGCGCGGCGCAGAGTGGACTTTCTTCCAGAGATTGCGATCGAGAGCCTCGCCGGGCCGCAGCTTCGCCTCCTCGTCTGCTTTCAGTCTGTCTTTCGACCGCAGTCCGGTCGGCGGATTCTTTTCGTGCTGGCTGTACCAGTTGGTAGCGTTCTGCCGGTCCTTATCATTGAATTGGTTGTGCTCCTGAGCGCGGGCGGTGCCGGCGTATAGAAAGGCGATGGACAGTACTGCGACTGCTGCAAACTTCGACATTGACAACCTCCGCCCGCGCTGCGGAGCAACAACCATTCCCTGTCGCGTTGGTCTGACGATCGTATGAGCGAATCCATTCCGGTGATGTGCCCCTACTGCGGCGAGATGTCCGACCTCACGTTCGAGGACGAGGGCTGGAGCCGGCAGTCGTTCGTGCACGACTGCCCGGTGTGCTGCCAGCCGTGGCAGGTGGAGCTGACGCGCGATCGCGACGGCGATTGGAACGGGAGCGTGAAGACGGGCGACGAGTGAGGATTACGGCTTTGCGGGAGTGACGAGCGACTCCAAACGAGCGCGAAATTCCGTCAGAACGCGAGCGAATTCCCCACTGAATCCAGCCGAGGCCGCCCTCTCATTCAGCAACCGCAATAACGCCTCGGGCGTGAGCTCTCCACGCTGTAGAGAGCGATCGATATCGAGTCCGACCAGATCGCCGCTCGCGTCGAAATCCGCAACGACTCCCGGCGCGACCTCGTGAGAATCGACGCTGGGCACGTCTTTGATGTCGATGTAAATCGATTCGGTCTCTGGATAATAGTGCGCCTTCATGATCGGAACCCGCGATCAGGGAATGCGTTATGAATGGTTTCCCCGTCCTCGAGTATGACAACGCGCAAATGCCTTCGCAATTCCGGTACGTAGATCCACACACGAAAGCGGCCATCCCTCTGACGCTCACGCTTGAGCGGCTGACTCAAAGCTCGCGCACACCATTCGCGGCGCAAGTACGGCCTCTTCCGAAGGACCTGCTCCTCGAAGTATCGCGTCGTCTTCAATCGGCATAACCGTACGCGGGCTGAATGAAGCTCGTCAAAGATTCCACTCGCCGTGGATCTGCCGCCGCCCTTCGACTGCGCGTTTCTGCGTCCTGTGAATCCTTCTAATGCGCCGGCTGAAACCCCGGAACCCCGAACTGCCACAAGAGGAAGCTCCATTCGTCCGCGAGCCGCTCCTGATGCTGCTTCTCGGTTCCGCCGATGCCGCCGTGTCCGCCGGCGTACTCGACGCGCAGCAGCACCGGCCTGCCGCTCGACGTCGCTGCCTGGAGCGCCGCGGCCATCTTGGCCATCTGCCACGAGTCGACGCGCGGATCGTTGAAGCCCGTTTCCAGCAGCACCGCGGGATAGCGCGTGCCGGGAACCACGTGATGGTAGGAGCTCATCTCGTACAGCGCCTTGAAGCCGGCCTCCGTCTTCGTGCTGCCGTACTCCGGAATGTTCGGCCCACCGTTCGCGGTGGTCTCCATGCGCAGCATGTCGGACGCGCCGACGCTATCGATGGCCGCGGCGAAGAGATCGGGCCGCGTGGTGATCGCCCGGCCGATGAGAATGCCGCCCGCGCTTCCGCCCTCGCCGGCGAGACGGGCGGGCGATGTGTACTTCTGATCGATCAGGTATTGCGCGCAGGCGATGAAATCGTTCCAGGTGTTCGGCTTCGTCGCGCCTTTGCCGGCGAGGTGCCACGCCTCGCCGTATTCGCCGCCGCCGCGCACGTGGCACACCGCGTAGACGCCGCCCTTCCCGTACCACGCCAGCTGCATCGGACCGAATGACGGAGGGATCGAAATGCCGTACGCGCCGTAGCCTTCGAGGAGGGTCGGCGCCGATCCGTTGCGCTTCAGACCTTTCGGATAGACGATCGACAGCGGCACCTCTGTGCCGTCGCCGCTGCGCACTTTGACCTCCACCGATTCGACGTTGGTCGGATTGTCGTACGGCCCGGCGGGTTGCAGCTTCGTCTCGATCACTTTGTTTGTCGTCGGGTCGTAGTCGAAGATGCGGAAGGCCTTCGTCCACGACGTCATCTCCACGAGCGCGCCGGGAAGACGCGGATCGGTGATCGGAAATGCAGTGCCTTTGAATGGCAGCGGCACCTCTTCTTCTTTGGGATGATCGCCGTACGTCACGCGCGTGATGCGGCTGATGCCGCCGTCGAGCAGCGACACGTACAGCGCGTCCCTCGCCGGACTGATCCCCGTCACCACCGCCTCGCCCGGCGGAACGATGACTTGCGCCGTTGTCAGGTCGGGTTTGCGTGCGTCGGTGCGAAGGACCTTGTAGCGCAGCGCATTCTTGAACGTGAGTACGTAGAGGTCGTTGCCGTGGACCTCGACGTCGCCCACGTCGTCGGAGAGATCGGCCACCTTCTGCCATGCCGAATTGCTCTTGCCGAGCTCCGAGACGGGCTCGATGTAGAACGTGCTGTTCGGATCGACGCCCGTGTTGATGCTGGCGATGGCGTAGTTGGAATCGGGCGCCACGGCGACGGACGCAAACTCGGTAGGCTCGACATGAATCGACGGGACGGCTTCGTAGCCAATGACTGCCGGATCGTTTTCGCCATCGGTGCCGAGGACGTGGCGGTAGGTGCGGACCTTCTGCTCGATTTCGGTCACCGGAGCATCAGGGGGGAGCTTCTGCAGTTTCGAGTAGACGACGGAGCGATCGGGCAGCCAGTTCGGATTGGCGCCCCAGGCGCGGGCGATGGCGTCGCCGAGCTCGCGGCCGTTGGCGAGCTCGAAGAAGCGCATCTCGGTGTCGCGTTCGGCGCCTCCCGGCGCGATGCCGACCGCCACGTATTTGTTGTCGAGTGACGGGGCGAAGTACTGGATTGTGTTCTTTCCCTTGGTTTGATTCTCGATCTTCACTGTTTCCGGATCGACGAGGAGGCGGTCCTTGCCGTTGGGTCCGCGGCGCACGTAGAGCTTGGCCACGTCTTCGGTGGGCAATCGCTTGAGGATGAGGTATTCGTTGCCGGGGAGACGGACGGGCTCGACGCGCGGGACGGTCTGGTCGAGCTGCCGGATGCGCGCGAGGAGCGCGGCGCGGCCGGGGATGGACGCGAGCGTGCCGCGCGTGAAGTCGTTCTGCGCCTTGACCCACGCCAGCACCTGCGGGTCCTTGAAGTCTTCCATGTAGCGGTAGGGATCGACGATCTTCGTTCCGAAGTAGTCGTCGGTCACGGGGTGCAGCGGCGCGGCGGGCGGAGCCGCCGGAGGTTGTTGCGCGTACGCGCTGCCTAGGCAAACGAGGAGCGTGACGAGAGCGGCGAGAAGGGCACTTTTGCGGGCCATGAAGACTCCTTCGCGCGAAGATTATCTCTTCCGGCGGCCCGGAGACGTAACCTTCCATGGTCGGTTTTTTTGGGGGCTTCGCCGGGGCACGCATTGACCTCTGGCAACTGCACGGGCCATCGCGTCGAATCGTCGACTTGCGCTCGATCCCACTCGCAATTCGCGATGGACGAGCCTTTGGAGTGCAGCGGCTCGTGATCGCCTTGCCTTGTTTCGCCACTCGAATCAGTGGAGACC
>DATIZY010000015.1:0-4879 GCA_035516895.1 Thermoanaerobaculia bacterium
CTCCGCAGCTCGACGAGAAGATCCGCCGCCGCGTCGTGCTCCATCATCATCATGCGGACCGGGTTCCGGACCGTGCCGAAGAACGGCGGCTGCGCATCGCCCGCTTCGAGCTGTTCGACGTACGGGAAGAGGATCTGCTCCTCTTTCATCATGTGCGGGATGAGGTCCCCAACCAGCTGCAGCACCAGCCCGCGCACCTGCACGACCTCGGGATGGTTCGCGCCATGGCGGTCGCCGACCTTCGCCGCGAGCTGATTGACCGTGGCGAGCATGTCGCGCGTGAAAACGTGATGAGTTGTCACGATGTATTCTTGTAAATCTTTTAGCGGTGTGGCGGACCAGTCGCGTCCGCTCGCGTCCGCGGGCGCCTGGCCGATCGCGCTGAGGAGATCCTGGACGCTGATGCCGGCGTCGTTGCATGCCGCATCGATGCTGCGGTTTCCATGGCAGCAGTAGTCGATGCTCATTTTTTCGAGGACTGCGATCGCATTCGGCGATTCGAGCGCCAGCTGACCGATGGTTTTTTGTGTTGGTTCCATGCGCGAAATGTAGAAGAGGCGGCCGCCTCGCGCCATGACATTTGTCATAAGCTGCGCGCGTGATTCCGTTTGATTCGATCCCGCTGTTCGCCTCGCTGCGCGCCGTGGACCGGAGCGAGCTCGAGCCGCTGTGCCGCGTGCGCGATTTCGAAAAAGACGAAGTCGTCTTTCGGGAGGGCGATGCTGCCGAGCGCATTCACCTTCTCGTGAAGGGGCGCGTGAAAATCGTGAAGGCCGCCGGCTCCCGCGACATCATCATCGAGATCCTCGGCGACGGCGAGCCGGTCGGCGCGGTCGCCGTGTTCGAGCGGCGTCCGTTTCCGGCGAGCGCGATTGCCCTCGAGCCCTCGACGATCCTGTCCATCCCCGAACGCGAGTTCTTCGCGCTGCTCGAGCGGCGTCCGGACATGACGCGGCACCTGCTCGCGGGGCTCTCTCGCCGCCTGATGCAGGTCAACAAGAGGATCGCCGACATGACCGGCTCCGCGGAATCGCGCACGGCGAGATTGTTCGTCACGCTCGCCGATCGGGTGGGCGTCGCGCGCGGTGAGGGGACGTTCATTCCGCTGCCGTTGTCGCGCCAGGAGCTCGCCGACCTGATCGGCACCACGCTCGAGACCGCGATCCGCCTGATGAGCCGCTGGCAAAAAGACGAAATCGTGATCACCGAAAAGGGGGGATTTCTCCTCCCTGACGTGAATGCGGTCCGCGAGATCGCCGAAGAATGATCGAGGTCGCCCATCTCGAGCGTTACTGGTCACGCACGGTCGCGAAGATGAGCCGGCCCGGCGCTGCGCCCCGCTCCGCCGAGGAATGGGCCAGGGACAAACTGCTGCTTCACGGACTCGGCGTCGGCCTCGAACAGGCGGCGCGATATCTCGCTGCGTCGCCATCATTCGAGGATTTCGAGCAGTGGATCGCCGATCGCAACGGAGGCGCGATCGATCCCGCGCGCCTTCGCCGGCTCAATGCCGCACTTCTCGCCGAGCCGTACGATGCGGCGACAACGCGGTGGCTGGCTTCGATCGACGCGCTGCCGCCGGTGCTGACGGCGGCGGATCTCGCGCAATGGAACGAAGAAGGTTTCGTCATCGTGCGCGGCGCCGTCTCGCAGTCCGAAGCCGAAGAGGCCTGCGCTGCCGTTTACGAGACCGTCGGCGCCGATCCCGCCGATGCCGGCACTTGGTACAGCCGACGAAACATGCAGGGGATCATGGTGCAGATGTTTCAGCATCCGGCGTTTCAACCCGCGCGAACATCGCCGCGAATCCACAAGGCACTGGCGCAGCTGTGGGGCACAGTCGATCTTTTTGCGACGACGGATCGCGGCGGCTTCAATCCGCCGGAGCGAGACGGCTTTTGTTTTCCGGGTCCGAATCTCCACTGGGACAGCGACCTGACGCGGCCCGTTCCGTTCGATGTGCAGGGCGTCCTGTATCTCGTCGATGTCGAGGCGGAGCAGGGTGCGTTCACGTGCATCCCGCGGTTTCATCGCGAGCTCGAGGGGTGGCTTCGCGGGCTGCCGCGAGGCGCCAATCCCGCCGATCACATTCCGAAGGAGCGGGCGGTGGCGGTCGCGGCATCCGCCGGGGATCTGATTCTGTGGCATCGGGCGCTGCCGCACGGAAGCCGTCCCAATCGAGCCGCGCGCCCGCGCGTCGTGCAGTACCTCACGATGTTTCCGCCGCTGCGGATCCCCTGATCGCTACATCGCGATCGCGACCGCCTGTGTCGGACGCCGCCGCGTTTCCCACAACGTGATCAAACAGATCAACGCGAACGCGGCGAGCATGCCGAAGCCGATCGAGAAATTTCCCGTCTGCTTGCGGACGATGCCGAGGACCAGCGGCGGGAAGAAGCCGCCGAGGCCGCCGGCCGCGCCGACCAGACCGGTCACGCTGCCGACCGTCTTCGGGAAAAACTGCGGCACCAGTTTGAACACGGCGCCGTTGCCGAGACCGATCGCAGCGGCCATCCCGAGCGCGCCGATCGAGAAGGTGATGATGTGCGCCGGCGCGGCCATCAGAATCGCCATCAATGCCGTGAACGGAAAGACGAACATCAGAATCTTCTCGCCGCCGAGCTTGTCCGCGAGCACGCCGCCGACGGGGCGCATCGCGGTCGCAAGCAGCACGAATCCGGCGGTGCGCAGGCCGGCATCGACCGGCGTCAGCTTGAACATGTCGGTGAGGAACGTTGGCAGATAGACCGACATCGCCACGAATCCGCCGAAGGTGAGGAAGTAGTAGAGGCTGAGGATCCAGCTCTTCGATTCTTTCAGCGGCGCGACTGTTTCTGCGAATGATTTCGGGCGGATCGCCGCAGGATTCTTCGCAAACGCGAGCCACAACAGCAGCCACGCGAACGTCAGAACGGCGAACGTCCAGAATCCCCACCGATATCCGAATGCCGCGACGATCACCGGCGCGCCGAACGCGGCGAGCGATTGTCCCGCGTTGCCCGCGCCGTAGATGCCGAGCGCGGTGCCTTGCTTCTCGGGCGGATACCAGCGGCTGACGAACGCGACGCCGACCGAGAAGCTTGCCAGCGCGATGCCGATGAAGAATCCGAATACGAGGAGAGTCGGGTAGGTGTGGACCCATCCCATCGCGAGCGCGGCGACGACCGACGAGGCCATCACGAGCGAGAAGATCAGCCGCCCGCCGAAGCGATCAGTGAGCATGCCGAGCGGAATGCGACCGAGGCTGCCGAGGAGGACAGGAAGGGCGAGAGCGATGCTGACCTGCACCGGATCGAGGTGCATCGATTTTTTGAGGATGGGCATCATCGCCGAGATCGAGCCGAAGACGGCGAAGCAGACGGCGAACGCGCCCGTGCCGAGCGTCAATTGTGTGACGTTGCCTTTCGCGGTGTCGTTCATACAAAACCCCCGGCGTCACGTTAAGAACGGGCTGCAATCGGCGCTATGACTTTCGTCATAATGCGAATGTGAGCGAGCTGTGGGAATTTCTGAAGCGCGATCATGAGCGGCTCGACAGCCTGCTTACCAACGCGATCGCCGGCGACATCGGGGCATACAACGAATTTCGCAGCGGACTGCTCTGGCATATCGGCATCGAAGAAAAGATTCTCTTTCCGATCGTGCGCACAGCGATCGGTGATTCGGAGCTCATCCGGCAGCTTCACCGCGATCACGCGGCCCTCGGCGCCCTCCTCGTGCCGCCGCCGAATCGCACGGATATGGAGCGAATCCGCGCCATCCTCGACGCGCACAATCCGCTCGAAGAGGAGAGCGAGGGTTTCTACGAGATCGCCGAGAACACGATGAATGTCGGCGCCGTGATGGAGAGGGTGCGCGCCTTTCCGCCGGTGCGCGTCGCGCCGCACGTCGACACCGTGGTGACGCGGTGGAGCATCGAGCAGCTGGTGCTCGAAGCCGACGAAGGCCGCCGCCGGCTCTGATTGGGGTCAGGTCTGCCCTTCGTCCTTTTTTCTACAAATTGTAGATGTTCGAGAGAGGAAGCCGTGCGGCTTGCGTCAGTCCTCGTCTTGCGGTCCACGGCAGTAAGGCATTGATTCAACACCATTTCGTCGGCGGACGTTCACAGGCATCTACTGTCGGTAGAAAAAAGGACGAAGGGCAGACCTGACCCCAATGCCGGTCATCGTGGCATCGGGTGGGAGACGGTTTGCGCGTTCGTGACGAGCTCATGGTAAAGCTCGAACGGAATCTTCGTGTTCCAGTGTCCGCTGAGGCGCGCGACGCCGACGGCCGCGACGAAGAGGAATGCGATCGCTGCCGCGACGCTCCACGCCGGCAGAGCCCGTCTCTTCGTGATCTTCACCTCGAGTGCGCCCTTCGCCGGGCAGACGGCGACGCATTGCATGCACATCGCGCATTCGGCGGAAAACACCTGCGGAATGCTGTCGACCGGCAGCCGCGCTGGGCAGACCTTCGCGCACTTCGCGCAGTCGATGCACGCGCCGGCGTCGCGGCGGATCCGCACAGGACTGGCGAGAGCTGTTAGGCCGAGGAGCGCGCCGTACGGGCAGAGGTAGCGGCACCAGAAGTTCTCGATGAACAGCGACAGCACGACGATGATCGCGATGACGACCAGCCCCGTCGTCCCGATGAAGCGGAAAAAATTCAGCAGCTTCACATCGGCGATCAGGCCGTACGGCGATTGCATGAATTCCGTGATTTCGCCGGCGGACATGTGCGCGATTGCCCAGCCGAAGAATCCGAGGATCAGGTATTTGAGCGAGCGGAAAGTGATGTCGAGCCACTTTGTGACGCGGTTCGTCGTTCGGGGTTTGTACTTTGCGCCACGGATTCCCAGCCACGAGCGGCGAACCACGAACGACCATCTCCACAACCA
>DATIZY010000016.1:0-3557 GCA_035516895.1 Thermoanaerobaculia bacterium
CGTTCCTCGTCCCCTCCGACGACGCGCTCGTCCGCGCTTCGAAAGCGATCGTGGTCGGCACCGCCGGCCATTCGTACTCGCGATACGCGCCCGGCGGCTGGATCGAAACCGTGACTTCGATTCGAGTCGAAGAAGCGATCAAGGGCCATCCCGGCGCGGCGATCGACGTCACCGAGCTCGGCGGAACGGTCAACGGAATCACGTACGTCGTCCCCGGCAGTCCGCGCTACGCGAACGACGAACGCGTGCTGCTGTTTCTCGAAACGAACGACCGCGGCGAATGGGTGTCGAAGAACATGGCCGTCGGCAAGTTCGCCTTCTCCGATTCGCATCTCGTCCGCGACTCTTCGGAGCTTTTCGGCTGGGACGTCGATACCGGCGAGTCGCATCGCGAGCCGCTGCGCGACGCGGAGCGATTCCTTGCGTACGTGCGCGACGTCGCTGCAGGCCGCGTCGCTCACGCCGATTACATCGTCAGCGATCGCATCTCGGCCGAGTCGCTGAAACCTGCTCCGCAAGCAGCCGATCCGAACACGTATCTCCTGCAGGCGTCGGATGGCCGCGGTTTGCGCTGGAACCTCTTTCCGACGCCGGTGACGTTTCTCAGCCACGGATCGCAGCCGGGCGCGCAGAACGGCGGCCTGACATCCATGCAGCGCGGATTCGGCGCCTGGTCGAACGCTTCGGGAGCGAACATCCGTTACCAGTACGGCGGCATCACGTCCGTCTCGCAGACGGGCCTGATCTCCGGTTGCTGTGCCGATCGCGTCAACACCGTTCAGTTCAACGATCCGTCGAACGAGATCCCCGGCTCGTTTCAGCTGCAAGGCGGCGCGACGCTCGCCGTCGGCGGTGCGTGGAACGACGGCAGCACGCACCAGGCTTTCGGCGACACGTTTCTGACGATCGTCGAAGCCGACGTCGTGGTGCAGGATGGCATCAATACCGGCGGCGGCGCGGTGGGCCTCGCCGGCAATGGCTTCGACCACGTCCTCACTCACGAGCTCGGCCACACCCTCGGCCTCCGCCATTCGGATCAACCGCCCCCCGGCGGCACGAGCTCGACGAACGCGATCATGGATTCGAGCGTCGATTTCAACGACGACACGATTGGCTCCAACCTGCAGGCGTGGGACCTCGAGGCCGTCGATGCGGTGTACGGCAGCGGGACCGTGACGCCGCCTCCGTGCAACCAGCCGTCGATCACCGCGCAGCCGCAATCGGTATCGATCATCAACACGCAGGCGAATCTCAACGTCACCGCGACCGGAGACGCTCCGCTCAAGTTTCAGTGGTTCATCGGAACGAGCGGCAACACGTCGCAGCCGATCGCCGGCGCGACGGCGGCGCTGCTCACCGTGCAGCCGCAATCAACGACGCAGTACTGGGTGCAGGTCGCGAACAAGTGCGGCAGTGTGAATAGCGCCACCGTGACCGTGACCGTCAACGGATGCCCCGCGGTCGTGATCAACTCGCTCTCGCTGAGCGCGACGATCATCGAGGGAAAGAGCACGACACTCACCGCGAGCGCTGCCGGCAACGGACTGACGTATCAGTGGTTCATCGGAAATCCGGGAACGACGACGACGCCCGCGGGCAACAGCAGCACGATCACGGTGCAGCCGAACGTCTCGACGAACTACTGGGTGCGCGTAATGAACAGCTGCGGCGCTTCGGCGGATAGCGACGTCGTCGTGATCACCGTCCAGCCGTGCAACGCGCCGAACATCGTCGTGCAGCCGTCGGGCGGCGACGTCCTCGCGAACAGCAGCGTCGTTCTCTTCGTCACCGACACCGCAACGAAGCCGGAGACGTATCAATGGTTCGAAGGCGCGGCGGGCGATACGTCGAAACCGGTTCCGGGCGCCGCGTTTCCTTCGTTTACCACGCCGGCGCTGGCCTCGCCGGCGTCGTACTGGGTGCGCATCGCGAACGATTGCGGCACGATCGACAGCCAGGCCGCGCAGCTGAATGTCGTCACATCGTGCCGCGCTCCGTCGATCGTCTCGCAGCCTGCCGATCAAAGCGTAGCGAGTGGGTCGAGCGCGATCCTGCACCTCGGCGTGAGCGGCACTTCGCTGCAATACCAGTGGTATGAGGGCGCACTGCTCGACTTCACCAGGCCGGTCGGCGGCAGCTCGCCGTCGCTGATGACGCCGCCGATCACCGCACCGGCGCAGTTCTGGGTCCATGTCACCTCGCCATGCGGAAACGTCAACAGCGCGGCGGTCACCGTTTCGCCGGCGGCGCGGCGACGTCCTTCGCGCGGCTAACGTATATTCGCAGCGAATGGCGCTGCTCCTGTATGCGGTCACTGCAGCCGCTTTGCTGTGGCTCTCACACCGCTACGTGACGCCGCTCGACCGCATTTCCGCGGCGATCCTTTTTCTTCTTCCGTTTTGCTTCGCCGGGAAAGCGCTGCTGACGGGCGGCGTCTACGCGCCCGTCGATCTGATCTACGTCGCTCCGCCGTTCAGCGGCATGAAGGCGCTGATGGGCGTCTCGCACATCAACGGCTACCTCTCCGACGTCGTCTGTCAGATGCTGCCGTGGCGTGCCGCGGTGCGGAACGTGGTGATCGAGCGTGTATGGCCGCTGTGGAATCCGTTCATCTTCTCGGGCGACATCCTTGCGGCAACCGCGCAGCCGGCGGTGTACAGCCCGTTCACGTGGATTGCGCTGCTCATCGCGCAGCCGGCGGTGAGCATGACGTACAGCGCCGTCCTCTACCACTTCATCGCCGCGCTCACCGCGTTTCTCTTCGCGCGCGAGCTCGGCTGCCGCGGCCTGACGGCGTGGTTCGCTGCGGCGGCGTTCACGTTCGCGACGGCGATGACCATCTTCGTGCTTTGGCCCGACGGACAGGCCTTTGCGTTCTTCCCGCTCGTCCTCCTCGCAACGCGTCGCGTTTCGCTGCAGCCGTCGGTTCGATCGGCGGCGCTGCTGATGATCGCGTTCGCACTGATGATCGCTACCGGTCATCCCGAGACGCTCGTGCATACCGTCGCGATCGCGGCGCCGTACGGCATCTACCTCCTCGTTCGCAAACGACACGACATCGTTCGGGCGATCGCGTTCGCCGCGGCCGCGGGCATCGTCGCGCTCGCGCTCAGCGCGGTGCAGCTTCTGCCGCTGATCGAGGCGATGCCGCAGTCGATGGAGTATCAGTACCGCCACGGGTACTGGCGCCACATCGTGCATGCGGCGAACCCCGGCGAACAGCGTGCGCGCCTCCTCTGCGACCTCTTCCCCTACTTCCTCGGCCGGCACTGGCGCGACGCGACGATCACGCAGGTGCCGTTCGATTCGATGGCGGTCGGCAGCCTCGTTCTTCCACTCGCGTTCTACGGACTGCTGCGCGGCCGCACGAACGAGCGCTGGTTCTTCCTCGCCGTCGTCCTCTTCGCGATCCCCGCACGCCTCGGTCTGCGATGGTTCGGCGCACTCATGCGCCCGATTCTGGGGCTGAACATCGCGATCAACGAGCGTTTCGCGTTCGCCGCCGCCTTCGCTCTCGCGCTTCTCGCGGCGTTCGGACTGGAAGCGTGGCTCGATCG
>DATIZY010000017.1:0-69246 GCA_035516895.1 Thermoanaerobaculia bacterium
GCGCCGGCGCGATGCGCGAGGAGAGCTCGGGCCCGGGCAGGACGCGGCCGGCGAGCTCGGTCGCGTAGAACAGCGGCCCATGCTCGCCCTCGAAGATGTCGAACCAGCGCCACAGCGGCTGGTGGGCGATCATCGTCACGACGTCGTAGTCGATGATCTCGTCGAGCCAGAGACTCGGCGCCGCGAGCAGCCGGAGCCGAAGCCACGCGCCGAGCGCGGTGGTGGCGGCGAGGAAGAGAAGGTCGAGGGTTCGCTGACGCGTGGCGCTAGGCATTAGGCGCTAGGCGTTAGGTAGGCGATCAAGCCATTCAACATTCGCGCGATCTCGCCGGCGGCGTCTCGCAAATCCCTTGCGACTGTGCGATCGAAGTACTCAACTTGCTCTGCGATCAAGATCTGAGTTTGAATCTCAAACGCCGAACCGCGTGCATGCACTACGAAGCGACGATAGTCCTCGTTCGTTCTTCGCCCCTGTCCTTCGGCCAAGTTGCTCGCGATCGAAACAGCGGCGCGCCGGAGCTGCAACCTCAGACCGAAGACTTCGTCGTTCGGAAAGCACCGCGTTTCGCGATAGATGCGCACCGCAAAATCGACAGACTTCTGCCACACGTTGAGTTCGTTAAAGTTGCCCATGCTTGAGGCGAACGGCAGCTGAGCGACGGCCGATTTGTGTGGTGCCAGGAGTGTACCTCACGCAGAAGCCCAGTGCCTAGCGCCTAAGGCCTAGCGCCTGTTATTCTTAAATCAATCGGAGACCACGCATGACCGTCCAAGCAACTTCGTCCTCTGTCGAGCGGGAGCTCGAGTACCGGAAGAAGCTTTCGGCCATCACCAATCAGCTCAATTCGGCCGAATCGATCCCGCACATCCTGCTGTCGCTCAAGGACAAGATCCTGGAGCTGCTCGACGCGGAGCGCCTCACGATTTACGCCGTCGACACGAAAAACCAGGAGCTCTATTCGATCCAGAAGATCGGCGACGTGCCGAAAGAGATCCGCGTTCCGAAGTCGTTCGCGTCGATCGCCGGCTTCACCGCCCTCGCGCGCAAAACGATCAACATCAAAGACGCGTACGACGCCGCCGAGCTCGCGAAGTTTCATCCGAACCTGCGCTTCGACCAGCGCTGGGACAAATCGAGCGGCTTTCGAACGAAGTCCGTGCTCGCCGTGCCGGTGGCCTTCGAAAAATATCTGTTAGGCGTGCTGCAGCTCATCAACAAGCGCCACGGCACGATCTTCACCGCGCAGGATGAAGACGCAGCCGAGGAGATCGCGCGGATCCTGGGGATCGCGTTCTACAACCAGCATCGCGCGGCGCGGCAGTCGAAGCCGTCGAGGCTCGGCGGGCTCATCGACAAAGGCATCATCTCCGAGAAAGACATCGAACAGGCGGTCTCGAACGCGCGCGTGAACAACACGACGATTGAGAAGGTGCTGATCGAAGATTTCAACGTGCCGAAGGACGAGGTCGGCAAATCGCTGGCGCAATTCTACGCGACGCAGTTCTTCAGCTACGACGGCATGCAGACGATCTCGCAGGACCTCAAAGAGCGCGTGCCCTCCGACATGTGGAAGAAGTACACGTGCGCTCCGGTCGAGCGGCGTCCGGGTGTGCTCGTCGTCGCGGTCGACGATCCGCAGGACCTCACGCGTCTCGACGGCATCCGTGCGATGAACCTCTCGCCGCGCTACGACTTCTGGGTCGGCATGAAGCACGAGATCCTCGCGTACATTCTGAACTCCTACGGAGAATCGGCCGAAACG
Source organism: Thermoanaerobaculia bacterium (assembly GCA_035516895.1). GTDB lineage: Bacteria > Acidobacteriota > Thermoanaerobaculia > Gp7-AA8 > Gp7-AA8 > Gp7-AA10. The sequence goes on from DATIZY010000017.1 coordinate 1,764, forward strand.
GCGCCCGACAGCGGCGACCTCGCAAAGATCATCGATTCGCTCGGCGAAGGAGACGGCGAAGTCGAGGACGAGAAAAAAGATGATACGCCCGAGATCGACGAGACCGACTCCGGCATCGTGCGGCTTGCGAACCAGCTGATCATCGAAGCGTTCAACCGCGGCGCCTCGGACATTCACATCGAGCCCGACGGTCCGAAGAATCCCTGTCTGATCCGGCTGCGCATCGACGGCGACTGCCAGAAGTTCATGGAGGTCCCCGGCATGCACCGCAACGCGCTGGTGCAGCGCCTCAAGATCATGGCCAAGCTCGACATCTCGGAGAAGCGCAAGCCGCAGGACGGCAAGATCCGCTTCAAGTATTCGAAAGGCGTGATCGAGCTCCGCGTCGCGACGATTCCCACGGCGAACCAGAACGAAGACGTGGTCATGCGTATCCTGGCCGCGTCCAAACCGCTGCCGATCGACAAGATGGGCTTCGCCGAGCGCAATCTCACCAAGTTCAAGGAGATCCTGCAGAAACCGTACGGCATCTGCCTCGTCGTCGGCCCGACCGGCTCCGGTAAAACGACGACGCTGCACTCCGCGCTCGGATTCATCAACACCGAGGACATGAAGATCTGGACGGCGGAGGATCCGGTCGAAATCACGCAGAAGGGCCTGCGGCAGGTGCAGGTGCAGCCGAAGATCGACTTCACCTTCGCCGCGGCGATGCGATCGTTTCTCCGCGCCGATCCGGACGTGATCATGGTCGGCGAAATGCGCGATCACGAGACGGCGGCGATCGGCATCGAGGCGTCGCTCACCGGCCATCTCGTTTTCTCGACGCTGCACACCAACTCGGCGCCGGAGACGATTACCCGTCTGCTGGACATGAACATCGATCCCTTCAACTTCGCCGACGCCCTCCTCGGCATCATGGCGCAGCGGCTCATTCGTACCCTCTGTGCGAAATGCAGGGAGGCGTACCACCCGAGCGAAGAGGAGTGGGACGAGATCATGGAGGTCTACGGCCGCGAGTGGTTCGGATCGATGGGCATCAAGTACTCGCCTGATTACATGCTCTACCGGCCGAAGGGCTGCCCGAACTGCAACAACACCGGCTACAAAGGCCGCATGGGCGTGCACGAGCTGCTGGTCGGAACAGACGAGATCAAGAGAGCCGTGCAGCGTCGCGCGCCGATCGACGAGCTGCGCGCGCTCGCGATGAAGCAGGGCATGCGCACGCTCTTGCAGGACGCGCTCGAGAAGGCGCTCAAGGGCGTCACCGACATCAAGCACGCGCGCAGCGTCGCGGTGAAATGAGGCGAAGCGCCGAAGGCGCGCAGCACTCAGCCTGAGCGAGCGAGGCATCGTGCGAGCCGGCTCTCAGCCCGTCGCCTTCGCTTCACAGAGCTTGAGGATCGCCTTCGTGAATTCGTCGACGTCGAACGGCTTCGAGATCACGAGCTTGACGACATCGAGATCGAGGTTCGTCAGCGACTGATGCGACACCGCCGAGACGACGGCGATCGGCACGTCGATCCTGTTCTTTTTCACGAACTCGATCACCTCGAACCCGTTCACCTCGGGAATCATGAGGTCGAGGACGACGACGGAGTACTTCGATGCCTGCAGCTTCTCGATCGCCTGGCGGCCGTCGTGCGCCGCGTCGACGCCGACTCCCTTGCGCAGCAGTAATTTTTCGACCAGCTTGCGAATCGCCGGGTCGTCTTCGACGATCAGAGCTCGGTGGCCTTGTGTCATCGGTTACGGCGGCGTCAAATTCCTGTGTCGCGCTAACTTTCCCGCCATGTTCGCGTCTCAATGTACAAGATGAGACGGCCCGCCGCGATTCTGATTCTTCTGCTTGTGACGAGCTGCCGCTTTTCCGATTCGGGGAAGCGCCTCGCGGCCGATGCCGTACTCCAAACGGTGATGCACCTTCAAGCGAGCGCGCCGCTGACCCAGAGCGCAGCGCGCACGCCGGCCGTCCGGGCGCACTCACGCGCGTGCCGTCTCATCGCCTCTCCAGAGATTCTGCGACGCGATGCGAAGCGCACGGTTGAACTTTGCCGACGCGTTCTCCCACGCCACGATTTCCGTCAGCTCCACGATCTCGTCCTCGTCGTAGAGCGCGCGAACGCGCGAAAAAAGCTCGTCCGACACATCGCGGCCCGTGGTGCTGATGGCGTCTGCAAATTCCAGGACGGTCCGTTCTTCGGCTGAGAAGAGCGGCGAGGTCGCGTAGTCGTTCAGCGCGAGAAGCTTTTCATCGCTGATCCCGAGCCCGCTGCCGACCGCAGCGTTGATGTCCTGTCAGAATTCGCAGCCGTTCAGAGATGCGACGCGGCGGTTGATCAGCGCCTGCAGCTTCGGATCGATCAGCGCGGAGGCGTCGATGCCGCTCCACATCGCGCGCACGCCGTAGAAGATCGACGGCCGCCGCGCATAGATCAAGTGATTGTTGAGCGGCGCGCCCCATCGTTTTCGCTGCGCTTCGAGCACGGCGCGCACGCGCGGCTCGACGCTGTCCGGATCGACTCCCGAGATTCTGGCCATGAAAGAATGATCGCATGCCGGAGCTGCCGGAAGTCGAGATCTACAAACGCTTTTTCGAGCGGCATGCACTCGGACAGACCGTCACACGCGTGCGCGTCCTCGACGCGCGCATCGCCGGCACGCGCAAGCTCTCGCAGCTCGCCGGCCGCGAGTTCCGGCGCGTGCGGCGACACGGCAAACACCTCTTCGCCGACGCCGGCGACCTCTGGCTGCACATTCACTTCGGCATGAGCGGCGATCTCGCGTACTACCGCGACGGCGATCCGCCCCGGTTCGCGCGGCTCATCATCGATTTCGAGGGCGGGGAACATCTCGCGTACGAGGACATGCGCCTCTTCGGCATCGTCGACCTCACGCCTTCGCCCGAGGCGTATGTTCGAGAGCACGATCTCGGACCGGATCCGCTGGAGATCGATCTGCGCCGCTTCCGCGAGCGCATCGCCGGCCGCCGCGGCCGCATCAAAGCGCTGCTGCTTTCGCAGAATGTGATCGCCGGCGTCGGCAATCTCTACGCGGACGAGGCGCTGTTTCGGTCGGGCCTCCGGCCGGATCGTCCGTCCGTCCGGCTCACCGCTGACGAGGTGAAGACGCTCTTCACGAAGATCCGCGGCGTGTTGCGCGAGACGATCGCGTTCAAATCGCGCGGCGAGACGTATCCCGCGCGCTTTCTCATCCAGCATCGTGAGGAGGGCGATCGCTGTCCGAAATGCGGCGGGACGATCCGGCGCACGGTTGTTGCAGGTCGGACGACGTACTTTTGCGCGAGGCATCAGACGTGAGCGACGTGACGAGACTCATTGAAAGAATTGGTGATAATAAATCATTACAAAATGCGGCGGAGCCGATCCAGAACGTCGTGCGCGAGGCGCTGCCGGGCGACGTCAGGAACTTCCTGCACGGCACCTGGCTCGGTCATCCGCTGCATCCCGCGGTCACCAACATTCCGGTCGGCGCCTGGACCGCGGCGCTCTTCTACGATCTGATCGGCGAAGAGAAGGCGGCGACCTTGGCGATCGGCGTGGGCCTCGCGGGCGCCCTCGCATCGGCCCTCACCGGCCTGACCGACTGGTCGGAGACCGACGATCGCGCGCGCAGCATCGGACTGCTGCACGGCACGTTGAATGTCGCCGCCACCGCGCTCTACACGGCGTCACTGCTCGCACGCACGAGCGGACGACCCCGCGGCCGCGGCACCGCTCTCTCGACCCTCGGCTACGCCATCGCGATGGCCTCGGCGTACCTCGGCGGACATCTCGTATTCGCAGAGCAGGTGGGAGTCGATCACACCGCGACCGCGGACATGAAGAAGCCGGAGACGTTCACGCGCGCGGTCAAGATCGACGATCTGCGCGAGAACAAACCGGCGCGTGCGCTCGCCGGCGGCGTCGCGGTGCTGCTCGTCAAACGCGGCGACAACATTTTCGCGATCACCGAAACCTGTCCGCACATGGGTGGTCCGCTTTCGGAGGGAACGATCGCCGGCGACGCGATCGAGTGTCCGTGGCACGGCTCGCAGCTCGCGCTCGACGATGGTCATGTCGTGAACGGCCCGACCGCGTTTCCGGCGCGCTGCTTCGATGTGCGCCTGCGCGGCGGGTATGTCGAAGTGCGCGCACGGAGCGCGGGCTCTCGGTAGCGGCGAAGGGCCGTCGAGGCTCCGCGTTATGATCGCCGCATGCCGACATGGGCGAAGGTGCTTTTCGGCATCGGCTGCGGGCTGGTGCTGCTGCTGATTGCGGTCGGTGCCGGCGTTTATTTCTTCGTCAACCGGCACAAAGACGAGTGGCTGGCCGAAGGCAGAAAAGCGCGCGAGGAGGCCCGAACGTTCGCCGCCGGACGAACGGGCGCCGACTGCGTCGAGGAGTCGATTCGGCGTCTGCGCGAATGTTCGGGGCTGATGTGCGAAGTGCGTGCGCGCGTGTTTCTCGACGGCTGTCTCGATGCCGCCGCCGACTCGCCGCGGCTTTGCGAGGGCGTTCCGCCGCGCAGTGAAATCATGAAAACCGTTCGTTGGTCGCTCGACGAGTGCTCACGGCGCGGCATGCCGGGGAGCCAGCCGTGCTCGCGTTTGGTCCAGGAAATCCAGAAGTACTGCGACCGAACGCTCCATCGGTGAGCGTTCATCGCCCGGCGCGCAGCACGAGCGGCATCGCCCAGTCCTGCCGCGCGGTCGCGATGTCGCGGCTGAAACGCAGCGTCGCGCCGTCGGACATCCACCGTCCGTCGCTGCAGCGTGAGATGGTCTCGATCGTTCTGCCCGTGCGAATGCGAATCGCGTTGGCCGTCGCCTCGCGCTCGGCGCGGTAGCGGAAGGCACGACGCCAGACGGACGAAAGATCGGTGCCGAGGTCGTTCATGGGCGCGTGCACGTCGCAGCGGGTCTCGCGGAAGAGCCCTTCGGCGATGCGGCGATCGCGCTCGATCGAATCGGCGAGCCACTTCGTCGGAAAAAATTGGGCGCCGCTCTTCCAATACGCCGCCGCCTGATATTGAAACGCTTCGAGCAGCCGCGGTACGACGTCGCGCTGCTGCAGCTCGGCGAACCAGGCAGGCGCGGGCAGCGGCATCTTCCAGCCGATGGCGTTGATCATGCGCAGCATCGACAGCGCCGCCGTCTGCGCCATCATTTCCTGCTGCGGCTCGAGCGAACGAGCGAGGTTCCACACCGCGTGCAAGTCGTCCCAGGCTCCCGGATCGTGCTTTCCCGCTTTCATGAGCGCGCTCGCGATGAGCGACCTCGCGATCGTCATCTGCATCCCGCGTCTCTCCGCCGTTTCGTTGTTGCCGACGCCGCTGATGCCGCCGTTGCGCTTCCAGACAATCCCCTCGCGCAGCAGGAGCTCGCGGATTGCGGAGACGTCGGGCAGGACCGGCGGCTCGCCGATCGTGAGATCGCCGCGCGCGATCTCCCGCGCGACGTAGCCATCCAGTTGATCGCTTTTCGCCAGCGCGCCGCCGAGCACGGCCAATTTCGCAGATGGCGCGTTGCCTGACAGCGGCGGGTACCGGCCGGCGACGGAGTCGAGCGTGCCCAGCCCCGCCGGCCACGTCTGCGCGGCGGCAACGGCAACGGGTCGTTCGGCGCGGAACCAGGAGATGACCCAGACGACGAGGGCGAGCGCGGCCACGACGCCCAACGCTTTTTTCATGTTCGACGTCTAGCGCGAGGACGCGGCTGTGACCTTCGCCGTCGCACGCGCGAGATCGGCCACCGACGCCGCGCGATTCGGCGTCCGCAGCAGCGATGCGTTGAATTGCTCGATCGCGTCGCTCGTCCTGCCGTCCTGCAGGAGCAGCTCTCCGTAGAGCTCGTGCGCCGGCTTGAAATTCTCGGGCGGGCCCGACGGCACGCCGAGCGTCTCCTCCGCGGCAACGGCGAGCTCTGCCTGGTGCAGCGCATCGTTGAGGTTCCCGCGAGCCGCGTCGAGGAGCGCCGTCGCTTCGAGGCGATCCGTTTCCGATTCGATCTGCGGCAGCGATTTCCCGGCGTCGTCGAGCCGCTTGCCGGCGATCGACTGCAGCGTTTTGCCGAGCGGCTCGTCGAACGTGAAGCTGTCCCAATCGCCGGTCTCGACCGCGTATCGCACCTTCATCGTCTCCTTCGGCCGGCCGGTCGCCTCGTCGATGAGCTTCTTCGCTTCGGCGTAGCGGTGCATCTGCAGATCGGCGTACTCGAGCCACGAGAGGCTGTGCATGTCGGGCTGCTTCCACTGTTTCGACAGCGCGAATGCGGCCTGATTCGATCGCGCGGTCTCTTCCCACATCCCGAGCTGCAGAAAGATGTGCGACGGCATGTGCAGCGCGTGCGGCGCCGACGAAGCCACGTTCGCGTAGCGGCGCGCGGCGCGAAGCCCGAGCGGCGCAAGAATTGGATCGTCATACGCGTGGATCATGTAGTGCAGCACGCCGGGATGATCGGGGTGCGACGGCAGCAGGTCCTCGAGGATCGCCGCCGCGCGGATCGATCTCCGCTCGTCGCGCTGATGCCATTCGCGTGCGCCGAGGATCGAGAGGGCCCAGAAGGTCTGCGCTTCGACATCCGCCGGAAACGCGCGCGCGAGCCGCTCCATCGCCGCTTCGTACGCTTCGTTGCGCTGCTGCCTCTCGCCGCGGCCGTACAGCGCTTCGACCGCTTCGATGTAGCCGCGCTCGCGCGGAGTGGCGGAGGCGGCGAGCGGAATCATCTCCTGGACGACGCGCCGGCCGCCCTCGATGTCCTGCTGGTTCCAGAGCGGATGGTTGTACGTCATGGCCTCGCCCCAGTAAGCGAGGGCGAACTTCGGATCGACCTTCTGCGCCTCGCGGAACGCCTCGGCCGCCTGCGGATACGCGAAGTTGTGCAGGAGCAGCACGCCCCGGAGAAACGCCGGCTGTGCTTCCGGCGTGCCCGAGTTCGGGAAAACGATCGTGCCGAGGTGGTTCTGAGCGTGCGCGGCGGCGGCGAGGAGAGCGATCAGGAAGAATTTCCGCATGTCTGCATCTTATTCGCCGTGAGCCTTTTTTGAATTTCGAATTTCGAATTTCGAATTTCGAATTTCGAATTGAGAATGACGAATCGGCGATCTCTTCATTCTTCATTCTGCATTCTTCATTCGAAATTCGAAATCCGAAATTCAATTAGACTCCTCCCGGCATGAGAGTCCGCACCGGCACGAGCGGCTACAGCTACAAGGAATGGAAAGGCAGCTTTTATCCAGAAGATTTACCAGCAAATAAAATGCTGCAATATTATTCCGGCCGCTTCGAGACCGTCGAAATCAACAACACGTTCTATCGAATGCCGGACACGAAGATGCTCGCGAAATGGAGCGAACAGGTACCGCCATCGTTCACGTTCGTTCTGAAAGCGCCGCAGCGGATCACGCATCAGAGGAGACTCGCCGGCGCGGAGGAGGACGTCCGCCAGCTCTTCGACGTCGCCACCGCCCTCGGTCCGCAGCTCGGTCCGGTGCTGTTTCAGCTGCCGCCGTTCGCGCGCAAAGATGCTGCGAAGCTCCGCGATTTTCTCGGCATTCTTCCGCCGAAGGCGCAGGTGGCATTCGAGTTTCGCCACGACTCATGGTGCGATGATGAGATCGACTCGATCCTGCGGGCGCGCGATGTGCCGATGTGCCTTTCCGACACCGACGAGGTCGCCGATCCGAACGCGCTCGTGATTCCGACGGCGTCGTGGGGCTATTTGCGGCTGCGGCGCACGGAGTACGACGATCGCGCGCTCGACGACTGGGCGCGGCGCGTCGAGGCGCAGCCGTGGCGCGAGGCCTACGTCTTCTTCAAGCACGAGGACGAAGCGAAAGGGCCGCTCTTTGCCGAACGGTTTCGCCGCAGAATCAGTGCCTAGTGCCTAGGCACTGACGTGTTCGCGAATGAAGTCGATCGTGCGGCGGATGATCGCCCGCGAGCGGTCGTCATCATTCAAAAGATCGAAGCCGTGCTCGCCGTTCGGATGGGCCATCACTTCGAGCTCGATGTTTCGTGTGAGCGCTTCGCTGATGAATGCATCCACCGACGCGTTCAGCGCCTGGTGATCCTTGCCGGCGCGTGCGATCAGCATCGGCGGACAGTGCGCACCGCTGCGCAGGCGCTCGAGCGGTGACGCGAGGATCGCGTAGTACGAAACGAGCGCGCGCACGTTCGGCTGATCGAAGCCGAAACTGAGGAAGGGACCGCCGCCGGAAAATGCCCAGAAGATCAGCCGCTCGGCATCGACCTCCGGCTGCACGCATGCGAACTCGATCGCCTCTTCGACGTCCTTCGTCGCTTGCGCGATCGCGCTGCCGAAGAAGCGATGATTGAACGTCATCGCGGCGAAGCCGGACGAGGCCGCGAGCGCGCCGTAATCGCGGAACAGCTGCATGTTCTTCGGCTGGGCGCCGTCGGGCACCGGACCGCCGTGAATGAAAATGATCGCGGCATTCGGCCGGTCGTCCGGCGCGTAAACGTCGGCGAGGACGCCCGGCGCGTATTCGATGTCGCTGCGGACGCGAATGCGGGTTTGCGGCGGACGCAACACCAGCGGCTTCGTTGCAATGGACTCCGGCATGCGCATGCTAACCTTCGCGCTCGTGTCTCTCTTCCGCAGCGTGGCGGTCTTCTCGCTCCTGTGGCTGCTGAAAGCGCTGAGCAGGATCTTTTATCGCCCCGACTTCGGCTGGATCGGCCCGACGCCGCGCGATCCATGGGCGGGCATCCGGCTCGTCGTGTTTCTCAATCACACGAGCCTCTTCGAGCCGGTGTTTGTCTGCGGAGTGCCGAACCGCTTCATCTGGCGTCTCGCCGCGCATGGCGTCATTCCCGCGGCGGCCAAAACGACCGAGCGCCCGCTCGTCGGCATGGTGTTCAAGTTCGTGGCGCACCACGTCGTTCCGATCACGCGACAACGCGATCACACGTGGTTCGCGGTGCTCGACCGCATCGATCCGAAGTCGATGGTGGTCATCGCGCCGGAAGGCCGGATGAAGCGCGAGACGGGCCTCGACCTGCAGGGCAATCCGATGACCGTGCGCGGCGGCGTGGCCGACATCATGCTGTCGATCGAGCGCGGGCGCATGCTGCTCGCGTACAGCGGCGGTCTGCATCACGTGCAGGTGCCCGGCCATTTGCCGAACGTGTTCGAGCGGGTGCAGATGCGGATCGAGAACCTCGAGATCGCCGACTACATGGCCGAGCAGATGGCGAAAGGGGGAGCGGGCGAGTTCAAGAAGAGCGTCATTCGCGATCTCGAGGCGCGGCGCGACCGCTACTGCGTCGACGACCGCGAGAGAACGCTCGTGAATTCGACCGCCGGCATCGGCTCGCTGAACAGAAATCCCTGAATGAATTCGCAGCGGTGTTCGCGCAGAAACGCCAGCTGCTCCTCGTTCTCCACCCCCTCGGCGATCACTTTGAGGCCGAGCTCGTGCGCGAGATCGAGGATGCTGCGGGTGATGGCGCGCGATCGCTCGGACCCTTCGACGCCTTTGACGAACGTGCCCGGAATCTTGACTCCGTCGACGTCGAGCGTCAGCAGGTGCGACAGCGACGAATGGCCGGTGCCGAAGTCGTCGAGCCAAAGCTCGGCGCCGAGGGAGCGGATTTCGTCGCCGACGGAGCGGAGATGTTTCGGATTTCTGATGAACGATGTCTCGGTGATCTCGAGATTGAGCCGCGAGATGCCGCCGAGTTTTTTCAGCCGCTGCGCGAGGCGGCCCTGCTCGAACTCGCGCGGCGAGAGATTCACGTTGAGCCGGAGTCCGTCCCAGCCCGCCGAATCGCGCAGAGCCTGCTGCATCATCCACGAGTCGAGGCGGAACATTTCCGGACCTTCCTCGGCTCCGTGCGCGATGGGGACGCCGCTGCGGATCTCGCCGGTCGGACGGCGCGCGCGCAGCAGCGTCTCGGCCGCGACGATCGTTCGCGAATCGAGCTCGTGAATGGGCTGATAAAAGAGGACGAGCTGCTTCCGGTTCAGCGCGCGGCGGACGCCCGCTCGAGGTGCGGTCTTCGACATGTCGCCATCAGCCTCTACAATCGGCGCGCCATGCCGGTGGAGATTCTTCGCGTAGAGTCGCGTCGCGCGGCGCGGCAGCGGCGGATGCAGAAGGTGCAGCATCTGTTCGCGGCGGCGCTGCTGATCACGACGGCCATGCAGCACGGCCTCCGATCGCCGCTGGCGATCGCCGAAATCGCAGCCGGCGCGCTGTTGATTGCTGCGTTCGTGCGCGAGCGACTGCGCCACGGCCATCACGGCGGCGTGGCGTGGGTCGAGATCGCGGGCGCGGCGATGACGCTCGTCGAGGCGGTCGAGCGGACGCGCGGCCGTCATCATCTTTCGTTTGTCGTGCTGTCGTTTCTCGCGCCGGCGGTGCTGCTCGTCTTCGCGATCTTCGACGCCCGCATCGCCGAAGCGCGCTACCTCAAAGCGGACGAGGACGGTTTCGAGGTCCGGCTTCGGCTCTTCTTCCGGCGCCGCGTGCGATGGAAAGAGATCCGCGGATTTCGAGCGACGAGCGACGCGATCGAGCTCGAAGGCGCTCGGAACATCTCGTTGCGCGGCATCGTCGATCGGGAGGCCGCGGTGCAGTGGAGTGTTGAGCAGTTCCGCAAGCGAGGCGTGCCGGAGCTAGAAGACACGGCGGACCAGGAGCAGCGTCGCATAGGCGAGGCCGGCGATCGCTAGCAGGATCGTCCACTTGTTGTCTTTGATCACCTGCCAGAGCGACGCCTGCTCCGGCGGTTTGTTCTGCTTCCGCGCGAGCACGTCCATGCGCGTATGTTCCTGCCGCAGGTCCTGCATGGTGTCGTTGACGCGCTGCTCGAACTGCTTGAGCGGCTGCGGCGATTCGGCGGGCACCGCGACGCCGCGCTGCGTGTCGATCTTCACGAGGTCCGAGGGCACCGGAGCGACAACGCGATCGCCGTGCTCGTCGCTCGTGACGTCGTACGCGCCCTGGTCGAAGAAGAGCACGGTCGGCCCCACGTTCGAGTCTTTGACGAAGAGCACGTTCTCTGCACCGGGACGAAACGCCGGGACGCCGATGCTGGTCTGATGCAGCGAACCGATGTGCCCGCCTGGAGTCACGATTGTGACTTCCGGTGCGGCCGATCCTTTCATCGCCTTCTCGACCTGGAATGTCGAGTACGTCAGGATCCAGCGGCCGCTGGGATCGAACCGCGATTCCTGGCTGACGCATTTGCCGAGGATGATGGCCGCGGCTTTGTCGACTTTCTGCTGGAACGAAGCGGCCACGGCCAAGGAAGCCTGAAGAGCCGGCGCGGTGAAGAGAAGCGCGGAGAAGGCGAGGGCGCAGACTCGGTTATTTGAAGTCATGTCCACCGATGAACAAGCAATCGACAGGCCACGTTCCCGTCATGGACGCGGGGGCAAAACGATGGCCCTTTCTTCGCTCGTTTCAATGACTTCCGTCTTATTGCCGATGCCGTGAACTCGCCAGCGGGCCGCCTTCCTGATCCTGCCGCGTGGGAGGAGATCGATGTCGGGCCGGACCATCGGGAACGAGGTCTTCGGCGTCTGCGCGGCGAAGAGCACGCTGCCTGTGTCATCGAGAATTTCGAAGACGAAAAACGACGCGGCGCCCGGCTGAGACTCGTGCCACGAGAACGCGAGCTGACCGGCGAGCGTCACGCCGTCGAACGGCGCGTCGGGGATGATCGTCGGCCCCGTCGGTGCGGGGCCGAGGAGGATCGCTCCGGGACCGCTGTTCGATGCTGAGGCTGTCGATGCGACCGCGGCCACCGGGCCGCGTGCTGCAGTCAATGAGACAAGCACGTCGACGGTTGCTTCGGTCGGCGACGTGAACAGCGGCGTGCCGACGATCGTCACGTCTTTGCCGAATGTGATCGTCGTCTCCGATGAAAAGTTCTTGCCGATGAGGTGAAGTGTGTATCGCTGGCCGGCCTGCAGCTTCGAGGGAGAGATGACATCGATGCGCGGCCCGATCACCATCTCGGTCGGACGCACCGGCTGCGGCACTTCCGGTTGCGGCACGGGCACCGGTTCGGGCTGCGGTGCGGGTGGGGGCGGCGTGATGCGACTGCCAGCCGCTTCGCCGGATGGTTGCGGCTGTGGCTGCGGCTGCGGCTGTGGAACGGGAGCGGGCTGCGGCTGTGGCTGCGTGCCGGGGAGTTTTCCTGCCGTCGGTTCGCCGGTCGGCTGCGGAACCGGAGTCGGCTGCGGAACCGGAACAGGCTTTGGCTCTGGAGGAGGTTGCGGCGTCGGAACGGGCGCCGGTTGCGGCTGAGGAACAGGCGTGGGTTGTGGCTGCGGCTGCGGTTGCGGTTGCGGTTGTGGTTGTGGTTGTGGTTGCGGCTGCGGCTGCGGTTGTGGTTGTGGCTGTGGCTGTGGTTGTGGTTGCGGCTGCGGTTGCGGTTGTGGCTGCGGTTGCGGCTGTGGTTGTGGCTGCGGCTGCGGGTTCACGGTGAACGCATTCGCAACGCGCACCGGCGTCGGCGCGGCAGCCGTCGCCACGGGCGTGTAGACGAATGTGTACGCGCTCGTTGGCGCCGTCGGCGAGATCTGAATCGTGAATTGCAGGAACCTGTTCGGATTGCGCGGATTGGAAACGGCGATTTTGCCCGCTGGTTCGAACGAGATCCCGCCGCCCGGTGGCCACGTCACGTTTGTCGTGATGTCGAGAGTCTCGCCCTGGATGCCGCTGGACGGCGTGAGCGCGACCTTCGGAAGGGCGACCGACGCCGCGATGAGCAGCGCGCCGAGGGCGACGAAGAAGAGACGCTTCATTGGCTCACCGCGGACGTCGTCGAAGGATTGTTCGTCTTGGTTGCGTTGATGCTCGCCGGCACGGCGACCACCGTCGTTCCGTTCATCGCCTGGCCGCTGCTCGCGCCCCAGTTGAACGACATGGTCCCGACGTATTGGTGAATGAACTTCGGCGGCGGGATCTGCCCTGTGGAGCTGCTGCGGTTCGCGTCGGCTGAGAACTGCAGGGACAAGTGCTGCGTGAGGCGCTGCGGCGTCCATGTGACGAGCGCCTGGTAATCCTCGCTGCGCGACTCCAGGTTCGTCAGGTCATTTTTCGAACGGCTGAAATTGACGCGGGGCTGCAGCATGATTCCCCAGTTTGGGAGCGTCCAGCTCGGCTGCAGTGACGCGAGATACTGATCCGTGGTCCCGACGGCGGAGCTGCCCGCCGTACGCGTGCCCGACAGCACAGCCGACAGATTGAGGTACGGCGTCGGAGTGCCGCCGAAGGTCAGCGTCGCCGCGCTCGTGGTCGAGTCGGAGATCGGTGTGATGCGATCGTGAAGTTTCTGCACCGTCATGGTCTGCGACAAATTGAAGATCCCGATCGCCTCGGTCACCGTGCCGTTGGCTCCCGATTGGGTGCGATCGAGATCCGGCAGTCCGTAGCTGGGATTGCCCGAGCCGCGATCGGCCGTCCAGTTCCCGCCTAACGCGAGCGTCGTTCGCTGGCCGATGGAGGTCGTGACCGCCAGGACTCCGCCATTTTCGCGATTGCGCGGAAGGATCGCGCCCGACGAGTTGCCGTCGCGGAGCGTTCGCAGCTGCAGCGAGAGCGACGTGCGATTGATGACCTTGGTCAGCGAGAGATTCGCGCCCGTTCGATCGGGAACGCCGCCGGGTGTGAGTGCGCGGTTCGCCGGATTGACGTAGTCCGCCTCGGTTCGCCGCAGATTGAGCACATATGCGAACGTTCCCCAGTTGCCGGTCGCGTCGAGCCGCAGCGCGCTGCCCTCGTGTTTCGGTCCGACGGTGGTGGGGTTCGGGTCGAAGCCGCCGTGCGATCCTTCGAAGATCAGCGTCAGCTTCGGATCGAAGATGTACTTCGCGAAGACGCCGAACGCTTTGCCGACTCCGCCGGCGGAGTTCGGGCCGGCGTCGTCCGTGACGCGGAAACCCATCAGCCGGAAGTCCCACTTGTCGTTCGGCTCGGTCTGCAGGGCCGCGGCGCGGATGATCGTCTTCGGACCGAAGTCTCCCGCGAGAACGCCGGCCGGCTTTGTGCCGAAGGTCTCATATCCCGAGGCGATCATGTGGAAGAGGTGGAGGCGGCCTTCGACGCCGCCGCGCGCGACGCCTGTCGCGAGCAGCTCCGACTGATCGAGAAAATCGGGCGCGGCGTAACCGATCTTCGCTTCCGGCTGCACGAGGCCCTGCTGCCGCGTGAAATCAGTCAGCCAGTTGCGGCTCTCCTGCACGGTCTTGTTCGGGTCGGCGAGATCGTGGCGCACCGACATGTCGCCGGTGACTTTCGCTCCCTTGGCGTTCTCGGCGAGGTCGGTTTGCGCGGAGAACTGCGTGCGCGCGGCATTCGGCTGTCCCGGCGCATCGCCGCCGGCGGCGGTGATCGTGCCGTTCGGCGTCACCGCCCAATCTTTTTGCAGCGATGGCGCGGCAGGCTGCGCCGCTTCGGGAGCGACCTCCACGTCGAAGCTCCACGTCGTGACCGCGCCCGCGAGCGACAGCCGGACCGAGTGCGTGCCGTTTGCGAGCGGCAGGAGCGAGTCGTAGTTGATCGAAGCCGCGTCGATTTTCGAGACATTCGTGACGTCGGTCTGATCGAGAGTCATCGCGACGTCCTGCGCTTTCACCGTGCCGCTCCATGTCGCGCTGATGTGCGGCTGGTTCGTTGCGACTTTCGATCCGTCCGCCGGCTGCTGATTCGTGACGGCGGGCTTCTGCTGCACGAGAGCGATCGGCTGCTTCGCGGGCGCGCGCCCGACGTTCGCCGTCGGCGATGCGCCTAACACAACGCCGCCGGGCCCGATCGCCGTCACACGGACGGACGTGCCGCCGACGCCCGGCGGAATCGCGAAGTCGCTGGCTGCGGTGAGCGCCGAATAGACGACGTTGCCGGCGGCATCGAGCACGTCCACGCGGTACAGCAGCCCGCTGACGCCGCCGCGCCAGCGCACGTGCCGCTGCTGCACGGTCGCGGTGAGATCGACGTGCTGCGGCACGATCGCGAAGCGCTGCCACTCCGTCGGCTCGCTTTCGGTTTCGCCGGCGAACACGGCACGGACGCGCCAGCGATGAATGCCCGGCCCGATCTCCTGCAGCGTCCGGGCGCTCGGCTTCCATTGCGCGTCCGACAGCCGGAAGCGGCGCGGCAGGAGATCGTTGTCGATCTCCACGACGTAGCCGCTGCTGTTCGGAACGAGCGACCAGCGGAACAGCGGCGACGCGCTTCCGATCACCATGCCGTCGCGCGGCGCGAGCAGCGTCAGGCGCGAGACGCTGTTCGGCGCCATCAGCACGTGCAGCGAAGGTGCGGCGGCGAATTGCGGCGACTCGATCTGCAGCTCGAGCGTGTGCGCGCCCTCGTACGAGATCGGCAGCGGCAGATGCGTGCGGACTTCGGCCGGATATCCGCCGCCGACGTTCACCGTGAATCGATCGAACGGCACGCCGTCGAACTTCCAGACGCCGATGATCGTGCCCGTTCCGGTCGTGGCCAGCAGGCCGCGGGGAAAGACGTTTTGCGACGGCGCGATCATCGTTCCTTCCGCCGGGAAAACGATCGCCGCGGTCGTGACGCCGAGGGGCGCGGCGATCGAGCCGCGCGGGTAGACGAGAAGCGTCGCGGTTGCGCTGCCGCCGTCGGGATTCGTCAGCATCAGCGTCGTCGCTCCCGGCGGCGCCTCGGCGATGACGCTCATCGTCACATCGGCGATTTCCGGCGTGATGACGTTGACATTCTCGATGCGGACGCCGGGGTTGACGACCGACACGCGTGCACCCGGCTCGAAGAAGCGGCCTAACAAACGCTCGACGATCGAGCGCTCGCCCGTCGCGACCGCCGGCGGAACGACGGTGGTAATCACGGGACGCGGAGGCAGAATGCTGAGTGCGACGTCGACGAAATGCGTCGGATCGCTGTTGCCGATGAAGCGGAGCGTGGCCGGACCCACCGTCGCGTTCGCGGCGATGTCGATCTCGACCTGCTGCGTCTGCCCTGGCGCAATCGTGAACGATGGCGGATTCAGCGACACGCCCGGAGGCGGAGTCGCCGTGATCGCGACGCCGCCGGTGAACGCGTTCGATCCGACGACGCCGATCGTCACATTGCCGCTGCTGCCGGCCGCGATCGAAGTCGCGGATGGCGCGGCGGTGAGCGCGTAATCGGGGCGGCCGCTGACGTTGATGTTCAGCGTCGCGGTCCTTGGGCCGCTGACACCGGCTGCGGTTCCGGAGAACAACACGCTGCCGGAACTCACGAGTGTGGAGGTGCCGATCGAGATCGTGACGTTGAGCGGAGTGCCCGGAGTCAGCGTGAATGCCGATGGAGTCACCGAAACGCCCGCAGTCGGGGACGTTGTGACGCTGACCGGACCCGAAAAACCGTTGAGGCCCGTCGCCAGCACGCTCACCTGCATGCTCGCCGATTGCGCGAGCGAGATCATCGACGGCGAGACCGAGAGTGTGAAGTCGGGCGACCCGGTGATCGTGATGAGGACCGGCGCGGTGTGCGTGCCGACGCCGGTTGCGGTGCCCGTGAACACGCCGCTGAATGTCGCGGGAGCCGCGCCCGGCGCGATCTTCACCGTGACCGTTTGCGATCCGCCGGCCGGTATCGTGAAGGCCGAAGGCGTGAAGGTGACGTCGGCGCTGCCCGGCGACGTGACGGACACGGAACCGGTGAATCCGTTCAGCGGTTGCGTCGAGACGGTGAGCGTCGACGTTCCGCCGGAGGCGATCGAAAGGGAGGAGGGATCAGCGGTGAGAGTGAAGTCGGGGCCGGCGACGACGTTCACCGCGATCGGAGCGGTGCGCGAGCCGGTGATGCCGGGCGCGGTTCCGGTGAACACGCCGTTGTGCAGCGCCGGCGTCGCGTTGGTCGCGGCGCTGATCGTCACGGTTTGCGAGGCGCCGGGCAGCAGAGAGAACGTCTGCGGCGAGAACGCGATGCCTGCCAGCGCCGGCGCGTTGACCGTGATGCTGCCGGCGAATCCGTTCACTCCCGCGGCGGAGACGTTCACCGTCGTGCTCTGCCCCGGAGCAATCGTGACGCTCGGCGGCGCGACGGTGAGTCGGAAATCGGGCGCAGCGACGACTGTGATCGTGACGTTCTGCGTCTTCGTCGTGCCGGATGCCGGCGTGAAGGTGAACGTCGAGGTGTACGTTCCCGGCGCGACGTTGCTCGCGGCCTGAGCGACGAACGTCGCCGGCGCCGCGCTGCTCGTCGGAGTGAACGTGATTCCCGGCGGAGCGGCGGGCGTGACGGTGACCGTGCTGGTGAAGCACGCGTTCGGCGTGATCGACGCGTTGATCGATTGTCCTCCGCCGCCGGCGGTCAGCGTGATCGCGTTCGGGATGGCGGCCGGCGTGTAGTCGGGCGCGGTGACGGTGATCGAGAGGTTGACGTTCTTGTTGATGTTCGCGGCGGGATCGGAAACGTTCAGGACCGCGATGTACGTCCCCGGCGCGGCAGTCCCCGCGTCGACGTTGAACGGAAGCGACTGGTTCGGCGGCATCGCCGCGGCGGCGGGAAGCGCACTGATGTTGACCCCCGCTGGAATCGAGGTGAACGCGACGCGCGGTGTGCCGCTGTAGCCGTTGACCGGAGCGAGATTGATCGCATCGGAGGCCGGCGCGCCGCCCTGACAAACGTTGATCGCAGGATTGCTGAAGATCGCCGAGATGTCGGGCTGCTGCACGATGATCGTCAGCGCGTTCGGAAATACCTTCTGAACTCCAAGCTCGTCGACGCCAGTGAGCGTGCCGCTGTACGCTCCCGGCGTCGCCCCTGCGCCTAACGAGAACGTGAACGTCAGCGGGTTGTACGGTTGTGGCGTCGTCTGCGCCGGAGGCACGTTGATGAACGACGGGAATCCGCTGAACGAGTACGTGAGCTGTTTCGCGCCGAAGCCGGGATCGGGTTTCGTCGTCACGGTCACCGACTGCGCCGTCCCGCCGATGACCAGCGTCGTCGGGTTCGGAGCGACGCTCGCGGTGTACGACGGAGTGTTGACGACGAGTGTGACGGTCGTCGTGCCCGCGCCGAACGCATCGCGGAGAGTGATGGGATACGTGCCTGGGGTCGTGCCGGCGCCGACCGCGAATCGAAACGATGTCGACGCCGATGTCGAGTTGAGCGTGTACGGATAGGTCACCGGCGACGGCAGCGTGTTGACGCCGGCCGGCAGTCCGCCGACGACCACGGTTCCGGTGGCATTGACGCTGCCGGTCGCATAGGTGAGCGTGACTGCGACGGCCGGAGTGGTCTGCGTCGGAAGGGCGCTGACCATCGCGGGGACGGCATTCACGATCGCGTACGCAATCGGGACAGCGCAGAGAATCAGACCTGTCCAGAATGCGCGCCGAAAAACCACTCCACCGGGTCGAATGTCCATCTGCCGCGACTCCCCGACTCGTTTTGGACGAGGGCGCTAGTGTAGTTGCCGCGCGATGAAATCCGCAACGACCGCGATCGATTCCGGCGTCACGAAGTGCCCCATCGGGAACTCGTGATACTCCGGCTCGACGCCGTGACTCTCGAGCACGCGCCGCATGCGCCGTGCCGCGAGCACCGGAATCACCTCGTCCTCCGTCCCGTGCACGATGAGCACGGGGATGTCGCGCGAGAACGGCGGCGGGTCGTCCTCGTTCAGCGCGCCGCTCATGACGACGATTCCTGCCGGCTTCTTCTGCAATCGAAAGCCGGCGTCGAGCGACATCAGCCCTCCCTGCGAGAATCCCCCGAGAATCATCGCATCCGGCGGCGTGGCGTAGCGGTCACGAAGTTCATCTATGAATTTGATTAACAATTCTCGTGAACGTTTTAGCGAGCCCGGCTCCGCGGGCCAGCCGTCGAACCACGTGTAGCCGAATGTGAACCCGGGCGCCGGCTCGAACGGCTCCGGCGCGTTGGGAAAAACAAAGCGGCAGCCGCTGCCCATCATCGGCGCAAGGTCGCTCAGATCCTTCGCATCGGCGCCGCGGCCGTGCAGCACGATCACCAGCGGAAGTTCGGTCGAATCAACGGCCCCGTCTGGCGCCCTAAGTTCATACCGCAGTGAGAGTTCGCCTTCGCGCATTTCGCTGTACAATAATGCCTTAATCCAGCGAGGAGACATCCGTGCACATCAACGACCTGCTGAAAATTGCCGCCGAACGGCGCGCGTCCGACCTCCACATCAAGGTCGGTTCGCACCCCGTCATCCGCGTCGACGGCGAGCTCACTCCGCTCGTGGAGCTGAAGCGTTTGATGCAGGAAGACACGATCGCCATGGCGTTCTCGATCATGTCTTCGCGGCAGAAGGAAAAGTTCAAAAATAATTACGAAATCGATATCGCCTATTCTGTCCCCGGCCTCGGCCGTTTCCGCTGCAACATCTTCCAGCAGCGCGGCACGGTCGGCATGGTCCTCCGCGTCATCCCGGTCAAGATCCTCTCGATCCGCGAGCTGATGCTGCCCGTTGTCCTCGAAAGGATCGCCGAAGAGCGGCGCGGGTTGATTCTCTGCACCGGAACGACCGGCTCGGGCAAGTCGACGACGCTCGCCGCGATGATCGACTACATCAACACGCACCGCACCGAGCACATCATGACGGTCGAGGACCCGATCGAGTTCCTCCACCGCGACAAAAAATCGATCGTCAATCAGCGCGAAGTCGAAGTCGACACGAAGTCGTTCTCCGGCGCGCTCCGATCGGCACTGCGCCAGGACCCCGACGTCATCCTCGTCGGCGAAATGCGCGACTACGAGACGATCGAGACCGCGCTGACCGCCGCCGAAACGGGCCACCTCGTGTTCTCGACGCTGCACACGATGGACGCGACCGAGACGGTCAACCGCATCATCTCGGTCTTCCCGCCGCACCAGCAGAAGCAGATCCGTTTGCAGCTCGCGGCCGTGCTCAAAGCCGTCGTCTCCCTGCGACTTCTCCCGCGCGCCGACGGCCTCGGCCGCGTTCCGGCGGCGGAAGTGCTCATCTCGACCGCGTACATCCGCGACTGCATCGAGAACAAAGAGAAGACGAAGCTGATCAAGGACGCGATCGCGCAGGGCACGTCGCAATACGGCATGCAGACGTTCGACCAGTCGCTCTACACGCTCTACAAGAACGGACTGATCACGCTCGACGAAGCGCTGCGCCGCGCCTCGAACCCGGACGAATTCCGCCTCAAGCTGCAGGGCATTCAGTCGACCTCGGACATCTCCAAGGAAGAGATGGAGCAGAAGCTCACGGTGGGCAGCGCAGGCGAGGCCGATCCGTTCTCGGACGATTCGCCGTTCGACTTCTCGAACCAGGTCTAGTTGATCGATCTTCGTGTTCGTGCTTCGTGAGGTGGTTCGTCAATGACACTACGAACCACAAACCACGAACAACGGATCACTCTTCATCTCGCGCTCTCCGGCATCTTCTTTCTGTCCGGCGGCGCGTCGCTGCTGTTCGAGACGCTGTGGTTCCGCGAGTGCGGTCTCGTCTTCGGCAACAGCGCCTGGGCCTCCGCGATCGTCCTCGGCGCGTTCATGGCGGGCCTGGCGATCGGGAACCTGATCGCACCAGGACTTCGCGCTGAGCCGCTGCGCGTCTACGCTGCGATCGAGATCACGATCGGTGTCTGCGGCTTTCTTCTCGTCCTCGTTCTGCCGCTGCTTTCGCCCGCATTCGCGCCGCTGTTCCGGCATCTCCTCGATTCGCCGATGCTCAACGCGGCGCGCCTCGTCGGCGCGTTCGTGTTGCTCGTGATTCCGGCCACCGGAATGGGCGCAACGCTGCCAACGCTCGTTCGCGCGCTCTCTCGGCGCGACGAGAGCTTCGGCCGCGTCCTCGGCCTGCTCTACGGGTTCAATACGATCGGCGCGGTCGCCGGCGCGCTCGCCGGCGAGCTGATTCTCATTCGCGCGCTGGGCGTCCGCGGCACGGGCGCGTTTGCGGCGCTCTGCTCGATCACGGCGGGCGTATTGGCGTCACGACTGCGTGGCGCCGGCTCTCAGCCGGCGCAGAGCCGGTTCAGAAGCGGCTCTACCCCGATACGCTTTCTCCTCGCTGCCGCCTGCTCCGGCTTCGCCCTGCTGGCGCTCGAAGTGATCTGGTTCCGCTTCGTCCTGTTTTTCGTCGTCTCGACGAGCATCGCGTTCGCCGTAATGCTGGCGGTCGTCCTGGCCGGGATCGGCATCGGCGCGCTCATCGCATCGACGATCTGGAATCGCTTTCCGGACGCCGACGCGTACACGCCCGTGGTCGCCGCGGGATCGGCGGCGGCACTCGTGCTCTGCTACAGCGGCTTTTCGCCGATGCCGGTCCGGCATCTCGCGTCGAGCATGTTCATCGACGGCGCGCGTCTGATGCTGCCGGTCAGCATCCTCTCCGGCATTCTCTTCACGTTCATCGGACGTGCCCTCGAGCGCGAGATCAACGACGAATCGCGCGCGGCGGCCCTGGTCACCTTCGCGAACACCGTCGGTGCGGCGTTCGGCCCGCTCGTCGCCGGCTTCGCCCTGATTCCGTCGATCGGCATCGAAGCGTCGTTCTTCGCGATCGGCGTGCTGTACGTCGTCGTCGCGTTGCTCACGATGCGATCGCTGCGCGTCGCGATCGCCGCCGCGGCCATCGCTTCGCTCACGCTCGTCTTTTTTCCGTGGCACCTCTGGAGGAACTACTTCCTTCCGCTCGCGACGCATCCGTACCGCCAGACGCACATCGTCGCGGTGTCGGAGGCGCCGACGGAGACCGCGGTGTACCTCGAAGAAGACATCGCCGGCGATCCGTACGTCTACACGCTCTACACCAATGGGTTTTCGATGTCGGGCACCGCGTTTCCCTCACGGCGCTACATGAGCATGTTCGTCTATCTGCCGATCGCGCTGCGTCCGCAAACGAAGAGCGCGCTGCTGATCAGCTACGGCGTCGGCATCACCGCGAAGACTCTCACGCGGACGAAGCAGCTCGAATCGATCGATGTCGTCGACATCTCCCGCTCGATCCTCGACCAC
Organism: Thermoanaerobaculia bacterium; assembly: GCA_035516895.1. Lineage (GTDB taxonomy): Bacteria > Acidobacteriota > Thermoanaerobaculia > Gp7-AA8 > Gp7-AA8 > Gp7-AA10. The sequence continues at coordinate 23,726 of DATIZY010000017.1, forward strand.
GGCCGCATCATCTGGCCGGGCGCGTCGTATCCGCTCGCCGATCCGCGCGTGCACGTGCACGTCGAGGACGGCCGCTTCTTTCTGCTGGCCACGCCGAAACGTTTCGATCTGATCACTGCCGAGCCGCCGCCGCCGAAAAATGCGGGCATCGTCAATCTCTACACGCGCGAGTATTTCCAGCTCATGCACGACCGCCTGACCGATCGCGGCATCGCGTCGTACTGGCTGCCGGCCTATCAGATGTCGCAATCCGACAACCTGGCGATCATCCGCGCGTTCTGCGATGTGTTCGACGACTGCAGCCTCTGGACGGGCGCACGCGCGGAGTGGATTCTCGTCGGCAGCCGGGGAGCCGATACGGCGCCCAGTGAGGAGGATTTTTCGCGGCAGTGGAGCGATCCGGCGACCCGCGCGTCGCTCGTCCGCATCGGTGTGGAGCGGCCGGATCAGATGGCGACGACATTTCTCGCCGACGCGCCGATCCTCGAGCGCCTCACCGCGAATGCGAAGCCGCTCACCGACGATCATCCGCTGCGGCTCAGCGCCGAGATTCCGGTCGGCCTCTGCGATCTGATCTACGAAGTCACCGGCAACGCGCCGCGCGCGTTTCTCACGAGCGATTTCATTCGCCGGATTCTGCCGCCGCGAATTCGTGCCGCGGCTCCGTCCGACTTTCGCGCGCAGCAGGTCTTCGACGCGACTCTCTACGCGGAGCTCGGCATGAAGTCGCCGCGATCGCCGGAGCTCGTCCGAGCGCTCGTGACCCAGACGAACCTTCGTGCGCTGCCGCGCCTCGTGATGGGCAGCGACTTCTGGCTCGAGGACATCGCGCTGCGCGCGCGTGCGCGCGGCAGCCGCGATCCCTATCTCGCGTACATCGCGGCCGTCGGCGCGCTCAGCGATCACGACTTCGCCCGCGCCCGCGACCTTTTCGCCGAGGCGCGGAGGGGGTTGCCGAAGGCGAGCGAGATTCCGCAGTACGAGGCGCTCGCGTCGTCGCTCGCGCGGTAGACTGCCGGCGTGGACGATCGCGACCTCTGCTACGCATCGAGTCTGCGGATCCTGAAGTATCGCTTCAACAGCACGGCCGAGCTGCGGCGGAAGCTGCGGTCGAAAGGTTTCGATCGCGAAACGATCGAAGCGACGCTCGCGCGTTTGCGCGAGGAGAAGTGGCTCGACGACGCGCGCTTTGCCGCTGCGTTCGTCCGCACGCAGGCGCTCAAGCGCAAGGGGCGGCGGCGCATCCGCCGCGAGCTGATGGGAGCGGGCGTCGACGACGCGACGATTGCGAACGCCGTCGCGGAGAATGTCGATGCCGAGGGCGAGCGCGAGCGCGCGGCGGCGGCGGCGCAAAAGCGGCTGCCGATTCTCGCCAGACGCTACGGGTCGGAGGACGTGCGAAACAAATTGCGCGCGTATTTGTTGAAGCAGGGTTACGAAGCGTCACTCGTATACGATGTGGTCGCTGATTTGATCAAGCGAGCGGCGAGCGGCGAGCAGCGAGCGGACGATTGAACACCGCTTGCCGCTCGCCGGCCGCCCCTCGCCGGAGGCACGGTGCCGAGCGCTGACGAGATCCGCAGAACATTCCTCGACTACTTCGTCCGCAACGGACATCGCGAAGTGGCCAGCTCGTCGCTCGTTCCGGCCGGCGACCCGACGCTGCTCTTCACCAACGCCGGCATGAACCAGTTCAAAGACGTTTTCCTCGGCCGCGAGCCGCGCGATTACAAGCGCGCGACGACGTCGCAGAAATGCGTGCGCGCCGGCGGAAAGCACAACGATCTCGAAAACGTCGGCCGCACCGCGCGCCATCTCACGTTTTTCGAGATGCTCGGCAATTTCTCGTTCGGCGATTACTTCAAAGCCGACGCGATCCGCTTCGCGTGGGATCTGCTCGTCAACGGCTACAAGCTCGACAAGAACCGATTGTGGTTCACGGTGTTCGAAGGCGACGATGCGGTTCCGGCGGACGACGAAGCCGCGGATCTCTGGGTGAACGTCGGCGCTCCGCGCGATCGCGTGCTGCGCTTCGGCAAGAAGGACAACTTCTGGTCGATGGGCGACACCGGTCCCTGCGGGCCGTGCTCGGAGATCCATTACTTCCGCGGCGAAGACATGTCGAAGAACACCGCCGCGCTCGTCAACGGCCCCGGCGACGACACGATGGAGATCTGGAACCTCGTGTTCATGCAGTACGACCGCGATGCGGACGGCAAGCTCACGCCGCTGCCCGCGCCGTCGGTCGACACGGGCATGGGCCTCGAGCGCCTGACGAGCGTGCTGCAGAGGGTCGATACGGTTTACGACACGGATTCGTTCCGCACGATCATGAATGCGATCGCGGATTGCGCCGGGCGCGCATACGGCGGCGACATGGAGGACGAGCTCGACACCGCGATGCGCGTGCTTTGCGATCATGCGCGCTCGTCGACGTTCCTCATCAGCGACGGCGTCATTCCGGCGAACGAAGGCCGCGGCTATGTGCTGCGGCGCATCATCCGCCGCGCGATCCGCTTCGGACGAAAGCTGCCGAACGCCGTGCTGCTGTCGCAGCTCGTCGAGTCGGTGATCGCAGCGATGGGAGGCGCATATCCCGAGCTGAAATCGCGGCGACAGGCTGTTCTCGCGACGCTCACGGCCGAAGAGGAGCGCTTCTCGCGAACGCTGACCACCGGCATGGAGCGGGTCGGCCAGCTTCTCGACGAGATTCGCGCCCGCGGCGAGCGCACGATTTCAGGCGAGGAAGTCTTCCGCCTCTACGACACGTACGGCATTCCGATCGAGCTGATCGGCGAGATGGCCGAAGAGGAAGGCGTCACGCTCGACCGCGAAGGATTCGAGACGATGATGGCCGGCGCGCGCGAGAAAGCGAAAGCGTCGTCGAAGTTCAAGAGCTCGACCGACGCGGCGACATTCGCGCGCATCGCCGAGAAAGTCGGGCCGGTCGAGTTCGTCGGCTACGAGCAGTTCGTCGACGTGCCATCGAGTGTCAAAGCGATTCTCATTGACGGCGAGGAGCAGGTCGTCCTGCATCACGGCACGGAAGGCGACGTCGTCCTCACGCCGACGCCGTTCTACGCCGAATCGGGCGGACAGATCGGCGACGCCGGAACGCTCGAGTGGGAGGGCGGCCGCGCGACCGTGCTCGACACGCAGAAGCCGGTCGGCGATCTCGTCGTTTCCCGCGTACGTGTCGACGAAGGCCACCTCGCGCACGGAAGCACGGTCCGCGCGAGCGTGCCCGTGCCGACACGCCTCGACACCACCGCGAATCACACGGCCACACACCTGCTGCACAAAGCGCTGAAGGACGTGTTAGGCGAGACCGTGCAGCAGGCGGGATCGCTCGTCGCGCCCGATCGTCTGCGCTTCGACTACACGTATCACCAGCCGCTCACCGATGAACAGACGAAGCGCATCGAAGATCTTGTGAACGAGAAGATCCGCGAGAACGTGCAGGTCACGAAGACCGTCATGCCCATCGCCGAGGCGAGGAAGAGCGGCGCGGTGGCGATGTTCGGGGAGAAGTACGGCGACAGTGTGCGCATCGTCGCGGCCGGCGACTGGTCGCGCGAGTTCTGCGGCGGATGCCACGTCGACCGCACCGGCGACATCGGCGTGTTCAAGATCGTCTCCGATCGATCGCTCGCCGCCGGCGTGCGGCGCATGGAAGCGCTCACTGGACGCGGCGCGCTCGCGTATTTCCAGAACCTCGACGAATCGGCGCACGAGCTCCAGCAGCAGCTCAACGCGCGTTTGCCCGAGGTGCCGGCGTTCGTCCGCTCGCTGCAGGAAAAGCAGAAGCAGCTCGAGCGCGAGGTCAAGCAGCTGCGCATGAAACTGGCGTCAGGCGCCGGGTCACAGGCGTCGGAAGGTCCGATTCAGGTCGACGGCGTGTGGCTCGTCCGGCTGCGGATCGACGACATGAGCGCCGGAGATCTGCGCAACCTTGCCGATCAGGAGAGGTCCCGACTGAAGGGCGCCGGAGTCGTGGTCATCGGAAGCAGCAGCACGAACGAAGGCAAAGTCACGCTGCTGACCGCCGTGACGAAAGACCTCGTCGATCGCGTGCCGGCGAACACGCTGATTCAGAAGCTCGCGCCGATCGTCGGAGGCAAAGGCGGCGGCAAAGCCGATCTCGCGCAGGCCGGCGGAAAAGACGCCGGCAAGCTCGACGACGCTCTCGACAGCGCGCAGGGCGCGCTGCGAGAGCTCTTGTCCGCTACTGCTGAAGTGTGATCGTCGCCGGCAACGAGTCGACCGTTCCGCATGCGTTCGATACGCGCACCCAATACATCGTCGGGTCCTTGAGGCCGGTGACGGTCATCGTGTCGGTCGTGCCGCTTGCGAGGGGTGCTGTGGTTACACCGGGAATTCCCTGGTACCACTGATACACGAAGGGTCCGGTTCCTTCGACCGCGACTTTGAGCGATGCGGTCTCGCCGCGGTTCAACCGCGAGCTGTGCGGCTGATTGATGCCCAGAATCCGAGGCGGATCGCACAGAATGCCGACGGGGAACACGGCTGAGGATTGCGTGCCGTCCGGCGTACTCGCAGTCACCGTGACCTGATACACGCGCGGAAACGTCATCGCTTCCGTATGGATCGTCACGACCGCGTCGCCGATACCGGGAGCGGGAATCGTTTGCGGCGAGATCGAAACCGTGAACGCATCGTTCGGCCCCGCGTTGCTCGTTGCTGCGAGAGCGACGTCTCCGTTGAAGGTCGGAAGCGTGGCCGTCGAGATCAGAACCGTCGTCTCGGCACCGTTCGGCAAATACAGCGGCTGCTGGCGGACCGAGCTCGGGAGGACCACGGTCACGTTTTTCGGCGGCGGGGGCGGCGCGGGGGCGGGCGAGCCGCCGGGCGTCGTACCGCCGCCGCAATCGACTCCGCTCGTATCGGCGTACGTCAGCGTGCCGCGCAGCGCAGTCGCTCCGCCTTCGCAATGCTGTTCGAACGTGGCGCTGAATTCGGCGACGTGCGGATTGAGAGTGCCGGCATCGTTTTGTTTGCAGTCGATCGTGAGGCTGGTAATCGTGAACGTACCTGTGTCCGTGTTACAACCGCGCCCGTTTCCGGTAATGGACAGTCCCGGGTGGCCGGGGTCTTCGAAGGGCCACCGCATCGCGTTCGTGTATGTCCCGGCCGCGAGCGCCTCGTTGAGCATCGCGGTCGAGAAAACCAGGTCCCAATTAGTTCCGACTCCCGGCGCACCGCCGCCTGTGGACGACGCCTGGAAGTTGAACTCCACAGTATCGATCGTGCTCGTCGAGGCGCCTCCCTGCAAGTCTGCGGTCCAGGCGCCGTCGTTCTGAGTTATGTTCCAGGTCAAGCCCTGACCGATGAAGTCACCGCTGTCGCTCTTCATCGTCAAGGTAACTGTCTGCGTTCCCGTTGTTTGAGCGAATGCAGCAACCGACAGTATGCTCAGCGCGAGCACGCATGGCGCCCAGACACGAATTGCCATCGCCTTCCCCCCTGCCGAAAATAACCAGAACGAAAATATTGTACCTCAATTTGTAATGACGACACACGCGTGGGGAACACAGCCTGAGATGTTCGGGCCGAGGCACGAGCACCGGCTCGCAATTATTTTGAGGGAGGCCCGGTGCCTGCCGGCCGCCGGTCGCGTCCTCGATGCCGCGGTCGGCCTCGGTCAGCTTGCAGATCGTCTGGCTGCGAGCGGCCTGCGGCCGGTCGGGATCGATGCGTCGTTCGAGGCCGTGCTCCACGTCCGCCGCACCACGGCGATTCCGGTGGTCCTCGGCGACCTCACGCGGCTGCCGTTTCGGGATCGCGTGTTCGACGGAGTGACGACCGGCGAGACGCTCGAGCACCTCGATGACGACGCGGGCGCGGCGGGCGAGATCGGCCGCGTTCTGAAGCGGGACGGATCGGTGATCGCCACCGTGCCCGCACTGCAGTCGCTCTGGTCGGCGAGTGACGATTACTACGAGCATCGCCGCCGCTACTCGCGCGAGCAGCTCGCGAATCTGTTTCGCCGCGCCGGCCTAACAGTGCGCCGCGCGCGCTACTGGGGGTTCCCGGTCGTACTCACGTACGACACGCTGTTTCTGCTGCCGATGAACAAACGCCGCGCGCGGCGAAGCGTTGCGAGCGACGCCGCGCTGCAATCGGTGGCGCGGGCGGGACGCTCGCGCGCGCTCGTCGGGCTGGTGCGCGCGGCCTTTGCAGTCGATCGGCTGTTCGGCTGGGTCCCGTTCGGGCCCGGACTATTGCTGGTCGCACGAAAGTTAGAATGAGACGTCATGAAGGACCGTAAAGCCGCCGTTCTCACGCCTCCGAAGCAAGCGAAGGCGCCGTGGAAAAAGGACTTCACCACCGTCAGCGGAATGGAAGTGAATCCGCTGGCGAAGCCCGAGGATGTTGCGAGCCTCGATTACGGGCGCGATCTCGCCGACCCGGGCGACGTCCCGTTCACGCGCGGCATTCACGAGAGCGGCTACCGCGGACGGCTCTGGACGATGCGGCAGTTCGCCGGCTTCGGGACGCCCAAACAGACGAACGAGCGCTTCAAGTACCTCCTGCAGCACGGCCAGACGGGGCTGTCGACCGCGTTTCATCTGCCGACGCTGTACGGCTACGACTCCGACCATCCGCACAGCTCGGGGGAGGTCGGCAAGTGCGGCGTTGCGGTCGACACGCTCGCGGACATGGAGACGATCTTCGAGGGCATCAACCTCGAGGATGTCACCGTCTCGATGACGATCAACTCCACGGCGCCGATCCTGCTGGCAATGTACCTCGTCGTCGCCGAGAAGCACCGCGCGGACTGGAAAAAAATCTCCGGCACGCTGCAGAACGACATCCTCAAGGAATACATCGCCCAGAAGGAGTACATCTTTCCGCCGCGTCCCTCGATGCGGCTGATCACCGACATTTTCGCGTTCTGCGCGAAGGAAGTGCCGAAGTACAACACGATCTCGATCAGCGGATATCACATTCGCGAAGCGGGATCGACGGCGCTGCAGGAGCTCGCGTTCACGCTGCGCGACGGAATGGAGTACGTCGAGTACGGCATCCGCGCCGGCCTGCACGTCGATGACTTCGCGCCGCGTCTCTCGTTTTTCTTCAACTCGCACAACGATCTGTTCGAGGAGGTGGCGAAGTTCCGCGCGGCGCGCCGCATCTGGTCGAAAGTGATGCGCGAGCGTTTTCATGCGAAGGACCCGCGCTCGTGGATGCTCCGCTTCCACACGCAGACGGCGGGATGCTCGCTCACCGCGCAGCAGCCGTACAACAACATCGTTCGCGTGGCGATTCAGGGACTGGCGGCGGTGTTGGGCGGGACGCAGTCGCTGCACACGAACTCGCTCGACGAGACCCTCGCCCTTCCGACCGAGCAGGCGGCGCGCATCGCGCTGCGCACGCAGCAGATCATCGCCCACGAATCCGGCGTCATCAACACGATCGATCCGCTGGGCGGCTCGTATTTCGTCGAGGAGATGACGAACCGGATGGAGCAGGGCGCGTTCGACTACTTCGAGAAGATCGACCGCTTCGGCGGGATGATCGAAGCGATCGAAGCCGGCTTCCCGCAGCGCGAGATCTGGGACGCCGCGTATCAATACCAGCGGTCGATCGACTCGGGCGAGAAGATCGTCGTCGGGGTGAACGCGTTCCAGAGCGCGGACGAGGAGCCGTACGAGCCGCTCTACATCGACGAGTCGGTGACGGCGGAGCAGATCGCGAACCTCAATCGGGTGAAGACGTCGCGCGACGCGCGCGCTGTGGAGCAGTCGCTCGAGCGGCTGCGCAATGCCGCGGCCGACAAAGACGCGAACACGATGCCGTTCATCATCGACGCGGTGAGAGCCTACGCGACCGTTGGCGAGGTCTCGGACGCGCTCCGCGCAGTGTTCGGCACCTACGCGGAGCCCGCGCTGTTTTAGCTCGCATGAGTGCTATCATCTCTCGCACATGATCACCACTGCCCGAATCTTCGCGCTGTTTTTTAGCCGCGACAGAGCGGGCTCGGTGACCGTCTAACAAACGTTCGCGAACAGAATCGAGGCCCGCTACCGCAAGGCAGCGGGCCTTTTTGTTTTCGGAGGAAATCATGAGAGTGGCGTACCAGGGCGAAGCAGGCGCATTCAGTGAATCGGCGGCACGGCGGATCCTCGGCGGCGACATCGTCGGCGTGCCCTGCCATTCGTTCGAGCGGATGTTTGCCGCGGTCGGCGACGGCGACGCCGACTGCTGCGTCGCGCCGATCGAGAACAGCCTCGCCGGCTCGATCCATCGCAACTACGATCTCCTGCTCGAATCGCAGCTGACGATCGCCGGCGAAACGAGCATGCGCATCGTGCACAACCTCATCGCGCCGCCCGATGCCGCGCTCGATCGCATCCGCCGCGTCTACTCGCACCCGGTCGCGCTCGCGCAATGCGCGCGCTTTTTCACGACGCACCCCCATCTCGAAGCCGTGCCGGTGCACGACACCGCGGGCGGGGTGCGGATGGTGATGGACCGCCGCCGCGACGATGAAGGCGCAATCGCGTCGGCCACCGCCGCGGAGATTTACGGCGGACGGGTCCTGCTCGAGAGCATCGAGGATAACGCGCAGAACTACACGCGATTTTTTCTGCTGACGGCGGCCGATCGCGCGCGCGACGTCGTTCTGCGCGAGACACCGCGGCGCTGGAAGACGTCGATCGTCTTTCGCGTCGCGAACAAACCCGGCGCGCTGTTTCGCGCCCTCGGCGCCTTTGCAATCTTCGAAATCGATTTGTCGAAGATCGAGTCGCGGCCGGTCGCCGGACGGCCGTGGGAGTACGCCTTCTATCTCGATCTCGCGGGCAAGTCGGATGACGCACAAGTGTCGCGCGCGCTCGACAACCTCATCGGGATGGCCGAAATGGTCCGCATCCTCGGCTCCTATCCCACGCGCTGGTGAAGGATCGCGAAACGTGATTTGGATCACCTTCGCAATGGAATTCTTGTAGAATCCTTTGCCTCGGAGGCTTTTCGAATGCGTTTTCGCCCACAGCTAATTTTTGCAATTGCTATTTTTGCAACTTCAGCATTTGCAAATGATGTCTATCTTGCCATCGGCGGCAGCGTCGGTTCGTTCCGCACGGACACGAGAATCTTCAATCCCTCGTCGACGAAAGACATTCAGATCCAGGCGTACTTGCTTCCCACCGGCAACGTTGACAACACCGGCGTGCAGCCGACGTCGATGACCGTACCGAAGCGCTCGATGCTCGAATACGACGACGTCGTGAGCTCGCTCTTCGGTACGACCGGTCTCGGAGGCATTCGCTTCAGCTCGTCCGATGACTTCGTCGCCACGCAGCGCGTGTACTCGAGCGCGTCGGATGGAAGTACGAACGGCCAGTTCGTGGCTGGCGTCGACGGCGCGAACGCGCTCACGAACGGCGTCATCATCCAGATGAAGTCGAACGGATCGCCCGGGCAGGCGCGCACGTTCCGCACGAATCTCGGCCTTGTCAATCCGAACACGACCGCCGCCAACGTCACCTGGCGCGTCTACGACAAGGACAACAACCAGGTTGGTCAGTCGTTCACGCAGAAGGTCGCGCCACTCGGCGTCGTGCAGCCGTTGCCCATCAGCGCGTTCCAGAATACCGGGACGCCGTCCGCCGACCTGAGCGACACGTGGATCAGCTTCACCTCCGACCAGCCGGTGATCGCGTACGGTTCGGTCATTGACAACCTGAACAACGCCGGTACGTACATCGCTGCGGCCCCGGATGTCGCGAGCTCCACTCCGACAGCCATCGACCTCAGCATCGGCGGCAGCGTCGGCGCGTTCCGCACCGACATGCGAATCTTCAATCCGTCGACGCAGCCCATTCAGATTCAGGCCTATCTTCTGCCGATCGGCAACGTTGACAACTCCGGCGTCCAGCCGAAGACCATCACCGTTCCGGCGCGTTCGATGGCGGTCTACGACGATGTCGTGAGCTCGCTCTTCGGCGCATCCGGACTCGGCGGCATTCGTTTGAGCGCATCTTCGAATTTCATCGCCACGCAGCGCGTCTATTCGACCGCGGCCGATGGCAGCACGAACGGACAGTTCGTCGCCGGCGTCGACGAAACGGCTGCGATGAAAAACGGCGTCGTCATTCAGATGAAGTCGAACGGCTCACAGGGTCAGGCGCGCACGTTCCGCACGAACATCGGAGTGGTGAATCCGACCACCAGCGCGGCGAACGTGACGTGGCGCGTCTACGACAAGAACAACAATCTCGTCGGCCAGCCGTTCACGCAGACGATGCCGCCGCTCGCGGTCATCGGACCGTCGGCGATCTCCGCGTTCCAGGCTCCCGGATCGCCCTCGGCGGACCTCAGCGACACGTGGGTGACGTTCTCCTCCGATCAGCCGATCCTCGCGTACGGCTCCGTCATCGACAATCTGAACAATGCGGGAACGTATGTCGCAGGAGCGTCCGACAGCGGCGGGATCGCGGCGGGGCCGCCGGCTCCGCAGGGGAAGTCGTACAACGTCACGGAACGGAGCTTCTCGATCACGATCAGCCCGTCGATTCTTCCCGAGGATCTGAAGCCGGGCGCTGTGGTGACGCTGCACATCTCGGTCAGAGACTCCGATCACGGCTTCGAGCTGATCGATCCGAACGGCGAGGTGTTGATCGGCCCGGTGATCTTCAACCCCGGCGACGAGATCGACGAGACGTTCACCGTCACCGCGAACGGGACGTACACGTACTTCTGCACGAATCCCAGCTGTGGTACTGGTCACTACAGCATGGCCGGCACATTCGACGTCGGCTCATCGTCGGACGGCACAGGCCCGCACTACTGATCGTGCGGGCGGGCGGCGGGGCGGGTTTGCGGAGTGTGCCTGCCCTTGGGCCCGGCAACAGTCAGCCTCGAGGTTGACGCGCGCCGGTCTGAACTGAGGGCGGGCACGCCACGCCCGCCGCCCGCTCTTTCTGCTAATCTGTTCCATGCGCAGAACGTGGCGGGTGTGATGGAGCTGTTGCATTTCGCAAAGAGCCGGCGCGGCGGAGAGCTGATCGGAATCGTCGTTCTCGCCGCCGGGATCAGCCTCGCCGCGGCCATCCTCACGTACCACCCGAACGATTCCTCCGCGTTCTACACCTCCACGAACACCACGATCTCGAACGCCATCGGCTACTACGGCGCGAGCGTCGCGTGGATCTTCGTCGGATTCTTCGGTTTCGGCAGCCTGCTCTTCCCGCTGTCGCTGCTCATCATCGGATGGCAGAAGTTCGTCGGACAAGAGCTCGAGTACCTGCAGACGAAGCTGATCGGATTCGTCACGCTCGTCGTCTCCGTCCCGCCGATGCTGCATTTGCTTTTCGGCAGCGTTTGGGTCCGCGGCGCGCTCCTCGCCGCCGGCGGCTACCTCGGACAGGAAATCGAGCGCACCGCAACCGCGAATCTCAATCGCCCCGGCGCGGCGATTCTCTTCGCCACGCTGATTCTCGTCGGCCTGTTGCTCGCGACGCGCATGAGCCTCGCGGCGACGTTAGGCGCGCTGCAGAAGAAGATCGTCGAAGGGCTGCGCGCGCTGTCGCTGCAGTGGGCCCGCCTGACGGAGCGCCGGCGCAAGGAGAAAATGAAGGAGGCCGTCGTGCGCAAGCACGCGCTTCGCCTCGTCGAGCCGGACGAGATGCCGGCCGCGGCCCCGGAGAGCGGGCCCGTCGTGCGCGAGGTGAAAGGCGCCGGCCGATTTCAGATCCGCAAAGTGACGAAAGCCGATCTGCGGAAAGCCGCGGAAGCGCTTCAGGAAAATCCCGATCCGTTTTCGCTGTACGGCGGCGAAGGTGCAGCGACGGGCCTCAGCCCGTCGAACGGCGCCCTCAATGCCGCCGCCTCCAGCGACCGCGAAGAAATCGAAGAGCAATTCGAGGAGCCGCTGTTTCTCAGACCGAAGCCGCCGATTCCGCGGCCCGCGCCGAAGCGAGAGGCGAAACCGGCGAAGCGGGAGATGCGCTCGTGGAGCGATCAGCTGCCGTCGGTCGGTCTCCTGACCGCCGGACCGCAGCAGGACCAGATCAACGAGGAAGTCCACAGGAAGTTTCTCGAGATCGGGCATCTGATCGAGGAGAAGTGCCGCGAGTTTTCGGTCGACGGCGAGGTGACCGCCTACCATCCCGGTCCCGTCGTCACGACGTTCGAGTTCAAACCCTCCGCCGGCGTGAAGTACGCGAAGGTCGTGAATCTCGGCGACGACCTGGCGATGGCGCTCAAAGCGGAGTCGATCCGCATCGAGCGCATCTCCGGATCGTCGACGGTCGGCATCGAAGTTCCGAACCGCAAGCGCGACCGCATCATGCTGCGCGACGTCATCGATCACGAGAGCTTCGCGAACTCGACGACGCTCCTCACGCTCGCACTCGGCAAAGACATTCACGGCGAGCCGATCGTCACGGACCTCGCCCGCATGCCGCATCTGCTCGTCGCCGGCGCGACCGGCTCCGGCAAATCGGTCGGCCTCAACTCCATGATCGTCTCGCTGCTCTACAAAGCGCTGCCGCGGCAGCTCCGCATGCTGATGATCGATCCGAAGATGGTCGAGCTGAAGATCTACGAGGACATCCCGCATCTGCTGCATCCGATCGTCACCGATCCGAAGCTCGCATCGAATGCGCTCATCTGGGCGGTCGCCGAGATGGAGAATCGCTATCGCACGCTCGCCGAATGCGGCGTGCGCAACATCGATCAGTACAACGCTCTGCTCAAGGACCCCGAGGCGCATCGCCGCGCGCGCAAGGCGGCGCCGGACGATCCGACGCCGACTCCCGAGCCGATGCAGTACATCGTGATCATCATCGACGAGTTCGCGGATCTGATGATGGTCGCGCCGAAAGACGTCGAGGATTCGGTCACCCGGCTCGCGCAAAAGGCGCGTGCGGTCGGCATTCATCTGATCGTCGCGACGCAGCGGCCGTCGGTCGACGTCATCACCGGCGTGATCAAAGCGAATTTCCCGTCGCGCATCGCCTATCAGGTCGCGTCGAAAGTGGACTCGCGCACCATCCTCGACACGCAGGGCGCCGAAAAGCTCCTCGGCTCGGGCGACATGCTGTTCCTTCCGCCGGGCACCGCGCGCATTCGCCGCATCCATGGCGCGTACGTTTCGGAGAAAGAGATCAACGACATCGTCGATTTCGTGAAGAAGAATCAGGGCGAGCCGAAGTTCCTCGAAGAGATCACGAGAGTCGCGGAAGAAAAGACCGCGGCCGACGGAATCGAATACCTCGACGATCCGAAGTACGACGACGCCGTTCGCGTGGTGCTCTCGACCGGACAGGCTTCGGCGTCCTATCTGCAGCGCCGCATGAAGCTCGGCTACTCGCGCGCCGCGCGCCTGATCGAGATCATGGAAGCGAACCGCATCGTCGGGCCGTCGCAGGGTTCGAAGCCGCGCGAGATCCTGATCCGCGCCGAGGATTACCCGCCGGCGAGCGGACAGCTGTAGGGCGGCCCGACCGGGCACCGCGTCGTTCCCGAGACCCGAAGTTCGTGCACGCGGCGCCGTTTGCAGGGTGGTGCTAACCTTCTCGCGTCAGTTTCCATGATCCACCGGTACGAGAGCGCGCCGCAGCCACATCTAATCATCGAGGAAATCTTGCCGGCCGACGTTTATGCGTCGCTTCGATTTCCCGACCACCTGATCGCCGATGGTGAGGCCTGGGGCATTACGGCGAGCGATGACGCGTACGCGAAGGTGCTCGAGGACCCGGGGTGGCGCGCGCTGCACGATCATTTGTGCGGGGAACAGTTCGTGATGGAAGTCCTGCGCGCATTCGCCGTGGACATGCAGCGCGAACGCTGCCTCGTCGATGCCCGCCGCGCGCGGCTGGTCCCTTTCAGCGAATCGCGCGCGGAGAAGGCGATGCGCACGCTTTCGGATCCCGCCGACCCGAACGAGATCTTCACGCGTCTCGATTTCCAGTCGAAGAAAGCGGGGGGCTACCGTGATTTCGTCCATCTCGACTGGGCACGGCGGATCACCGGCGGCATACTTTTTTTCTCCGATGCTGCCGAAGAAGACCTCGAAGGTGGCGAGCTCGCGTTCTATCGAGACCGCGATTTCCGTAATGATCGCTGGTGCCACGACCCGGAGCTCGTCACGCAATATGCTCCGCGGGCGAACAGCGGTGTGATTTTCCTCAACACCAACGGCGCGTTTCACGGCCCGCGGCCCATCGTGCGTTTGCGCGGACGCCGCCGGTGGCTGTACTACGCGATTTCCAGCCGCATCGACGTCTGGCCGCACGACTGATGAACGTTCTTCTCGTCTGGAACGGGCCCGACAGCGACGAGGAGCGATCCGTGCTCGCGCGGCGCGAGATCGACTTTCTCCACCGCCTCCGCGAGCTGCATGTCGACGCATCGGTTGCACTCTTCGGAGATCGCGGAGGGCTCGCCGCCGATCTCAAAGCCGCCGGCATATCCACCTTCGTGCTGCCGACTGCGCTGCCGCCGGCCGCGCAATCGGTGACGCGCCTTCCCTTCGCCGCGGCCGGGCTGCGGAGACTCGTGAGGCGGCTTCGGCCCGACGTGATCGAGGCGACGGAGCCGATGCCCGCGATCGCGGCGGGACTCGCGACCGTGGGACTTCGAGCATCCCGGGCGGTGATCTATCGCCGCCAGCACGCCGGCGGAAGGATGCGAGTGCGGCTTGCCGGCCGCGTCGCGGCGGGGCTCAATCACCGGACAATCGTCTCGTGCGAGGCGATGCGGGCACTCGCGTGCACCGACGACCGATCGCGTGCCGCTCTCGTCGACATCGCGACGACAGGGTCAACGGTGCCCGCGGACGTCGATCCGGGCGACGTCGCCGCGGCGCGGCGCGCCCTCGGCATCGATGACGCCGCGCACGTCGTCGGCAGCATCGCGCAACTTCGGCATGAGAAAGGGATCGATGTGCTGATCCGCTGCCTCGAGCACATCGCTCTCGACGACGTGCATCTGGTGATCGCCGGCTGCGGACCGGAGGAGCGGAATCTTCGGCGGATCGCCGCGGCACAGCGCGTCCCGGTGCACTTTCTCGGGCATCGATCGGATATCTCCCTCTGGCTGCGGGCCGCGGACGTGATCGCCATTCCGAGCCGGCGGCAATCGGTCGGCCGCCTGACGCTCGAGGCAATGGCCGTCGGGAAACCTGTCGTCGCGTCGCGCGTGGGCGGCTTGCCGGAGGCGCTGATCGACGGCCAGAGCGGACTGCTCGTTGCGGCCGAGGATGAGGTAGCGCTCGCGGGGGCGTTGCGCGAAGTCCTCAGCGACCGGGCGCTTGCGACGCGACTGGGCGCCGGCGCGCACGAACGCTGGCGCTCGCGCTATACGATGGCACACATGGCCGCGTCCCGTGTCGCCGTGTGGCGGCGCGCTCTCGCCGCTCGGGAGAGAACGTGATCACGCTCTTCTGCGTTCGTCCGCGCGGCCTGAACGTCGGCAACGATACGATCTTCGTCGGCCTTCGCCATCTGCTGCGCGGCGCGTTCGACGATCTCGTGAACATCGTTCAGATCGAGGCTGCCGGCGGCGCTCCGGGCGAGAGCGGGCTCGAAGCGCGCACGATTCACGAGATGAACCTGTACGGTCACGGCGTTGTGGTAGGCGGTGGCAATCTGTACGAGAACGGTCAGCTGCGCGTTGATCCGAACGCCCTTCGGGCGCTTCGTCCTCCGCTGATGCTCTTCAGTTTGTCCTACGGCCGCGTCTACGACAGCCGCCACGAGCTCGTCCGGCGCACCGACGCGATGCCGGAGCCGCTGGTCATCGAGCTGCACCGGCAGGCTGCGATCTCGGTCGCACGCGACGAAGCGACGCTCGCGTATCTCCGCTCCCTCTCGTTCGACCGTCCGATCCTCGGCGGATGTCCGTCGCTGCTCGTGAACGACATTGACATTCCGGCGGCATCGTCTCCCGGCTGTCTTCTGGCAATCCGTCATCCCGCGCTCATGAGCGTGCCGCTCCGCGACCAGACACGGCTGCACGCCACGCTCGTCAATCTCATCAACGCACTGGAGGCGGACGGATTCGGCCCGGTTCGCATCCTCTGTCACGACACGCGCGACGTCGCGTTTGCGGCGTCGCTCGCCGACATCGAGTACGTCCTCGCGGACGACGTCTACGCGCAGCTGGCGATGCTGCGGGCAGCGCGTCTCGTGGTCACGTTCCGCCTCCACGCTTTTCTTCCATGCGTCAGCTTCGGGACGCCCGCGATCAATCTCAGCTACGACGAGCGGTCGATGAGCCTCGTGCGAACGATCGGCATGGAAAGCTGGGACATCGATCTGATTCGCAGCGGCGACGTCGTGGCCGAAGTCCGCAAACGATGTGCGAGGCTCGAGGACTACGCAGCGATTCGAGACGCGACGGCGCAGCGGCGCAGCGAGCTCGCCGCGACGATGCGCGCGCAGATGGCCGAGTTCGCAGGCCTCGTCAGGGACTACGCGTCACTCCAGCCATCCCGATAAATCGCGTCCGATCAGCCGGCCGGTTGCGACGATGTCGTCGCGGTAAATGCCGATCAGGTGATTGCGAACCTCCGGGTCGATCCGCGGCGCCGGCCGGTACGTCCGGGCCAGGAGCGCTTCGATCATCCCCGTTCCCCGCCAGCGCCGCGGCACGAGCGATTGCAGCGCGACGACCGACGGCCAGAGAACGCGGTTGAGCGCCCTCGAACGCGGGATGGCGGCCGCGTTGTGTCGTCGTGAAGGATCGATCGGAACGTCGGGATCGACACCGAGAAACGCGAACAGCGATCGAAGGGCGATGCGAGGCCCGGACGCGAAATCGTCGTAGAGCATGACGTGAATCCGATCGCGCGCGAACCGATCGAAGTAGCGCTGCAGCCGGGGAAAGTAAAAGCCCCGTTCGCGGCAGGGCCGGCCGGGCGCCGTGGCCTCCTCGAAGCTTCCGTGCTCACGCAAAATTCGCGTCAAGCCGAGGTAGTCGGACCAGGCGCGGTCCGCGGGATTTCGAAGGCAAACGACGATCCGGACATCGGGCAGATCGCGACGGATGCGCTCCGCGGCGGTCGCGCTGTCGAGGTAGTTCGGTGAAATCTCGCCGATCGCGGTTTGATTCGTCACGCCATCGAAGAGCCGCTCGTAGTCGGCGAGCGCTTGTGCAGTCTCGCGGCCGTGCTCTCGCGCTTCGGTCCAGAAGAAGTTTGTCTCCTTGACCGGCGTCAGGTAGATCGCGGGATGCTGTCGAAGGTAGTGGTGCAGCGAGGTCGTGCCCGCCTTCGCCGCGCCGATGACGAGAAAATTCGGCCGCGTCACGTCCGCCGGACCTCGGCGAGGATCACGGCAACGTCTCCGCTCCGGACCAGAACGAAGAGGGCGAGGGCGAGCGCGGCGATCGCTCCGAGCGGTGCGCTCACTCGGGCGATTCCGACGCCGATGAGAGCCGCCGCGCCGATGAACAGGAGCGGTGCGTCCGCGAGGCCGATCTTCGCGAATCGCCGCATCGCGGTCATCAGGAGTCCGCGTCCGATCAGTCTGCCGATGAGGACTCCCGCCGCAACGCCGATCGCGCCGAAGCGCGCGAGGAGCGCCACCGCGAGGATCGTCGATCCGGCTCCGCGCGCCGTTACCCGGAAAAGCTCGGGCGCGTGGCCGGTGCAGAGGAGCGTCGAGCCGGCCGGTCCACTCGAGACGAGAACAGCGGCGGCGACCGAGAGCAGCACGAGCGGAGCGCCGCCGGCGCCCGCGTACGCCGGGCCGAAGATCGAGAGCATCACCTGCGGCGCGGCAATGCAGACGACGAGCAGAGGCAGCGCCAGCGTCAGCATCCATCGCGCGGCCGAATGGTAGTAGTGCGCGAGAAGCGTGCGATCGCTCGTCAGCGTGCGCATGAACGGCGTGGCCGCCGTCGTGATCGCGCCGTGAAGCAGCAGAAACGCCGAGGCGATTTTCTGCGCGACGGCGTAGCGAGCCACCTCGGTCGTCGCAGCAAACGCGCCGAGAATCAGAATGTCTGCCGATGCCGCGGCCTGATGCATCACGACCACGCCGAGCATCGACCGGCCGCTGCGAAGGAACGCGCTGCGGTCGAGCCGGCCGACGCGCCATCGCACGTGGAATCCGAAGAGCAGGGTCACCGCCCACGAGATCGCAAACGCAAGGGCGAAATTCGATGCGGCGGGCGATTGGGCGGACACGATCAGCGCGCCCGCCGCCGCGACCGCCGGTTGTACGACCGAATCCGCCGCTGCGGCGATGACCACATTACCGCTCGCGCGCAACGCGCCCGCGACATATTGACCGGCTGCCATGCACGGCAGCGCCGCCGCGAGCCAGAGGCCGAACGTCGGCAGCGCATGACCCGTGATCAAAGACCCGGCAACGGTGGCCGCGGCGATTCCCGTGGAAGTGGCGACAACGACGATCGCACCGAATCGATTCGCTGCACCGTCGGGATTGATTGCGAGAAGCGCTTGATCGAGACCCAGCCGCGCCGCCGGCGCGACGAACTGAAGAATGGTGAATCCGACGACGAAGCGTCCGAACTCATCGACCGGAATCGAACGCGCAACGGTCGCGTAGAAGACATAGGTGGCGAGGACATCGAAGCCACGGCCGGCGATCGTTGCCAACGTTCCCCGCGTGACGCCGCGGACGCGGAACGCCAGCTCCTCTGCTCCGCTCACCGGCGGGCACCCGGGGAGTGTCGCATTTCGAAGTCGCGTCGGCCGCCCGCGAAACGTGCCGACAACCGCGCCCTAAACGGCGAGGTCGTGCGAGCGTGGTATCGGCAGACGCGCGCGTAGGCGTCCGCCGCGCCGCGCACGTAGAGTGTTGCGGTCGGGCCCGCCATCTGACGTACTCTCGCGGATGCAACGCGACGCGCGTCGCGATCGGATCTCGCGGAATGAATGCGTTCGATCAGCAGACGATGCTGCCGGTCCGCGATCGCGGCGACGCGCGAACACACGGAGTCCTGGCCGATTGCTCCGATGAGAATGAACCCGGCGCCAAAATCGGCCTCGACCGTTGTCATCTCTCTCAGCGCCTCCCGATCGTTTGGATCGGGGAGAATGGCGACGCGGTTTGTCCTGGGCATGTCGAGACGAACGTTCCGAAGCGGTCGCGTGATACTACACCGGCGCCGCTGGGCCGAGGTTCGCCTATCAAGCGGCACCGGCACATCCCTCGCACGCACGTACTCTCCACTCCGATGAGTTTCGAGTTGCTCTGGACGAACGCGGTCCACCATCGCCCGGTCGCACGCAACCTGCGGCCGCTCGTCGAAAGCGTGCATCGCGATCTCGTCGAGCGCAGCCCATCGCTCGGGCGCGACCTCGAGGCGCTCGTCGAATTTCTCGCCTCGGATTTCGGACGCACCGACGCGAATTGCTGCGCCGTCGATCGCTTCTTCGCCGGGACGGAAGACCTGGGGCGGACTGCCCGAGCCGGTGCGTGCGATCTTCGCGGACATGAGCGGAACGCTGCACGACGCGATTTACGCGCCGAACATCGCATCGACGTTCGACAGTCTTCCGGAGCAGCTCCTCACGCGCATCCGCGCGCTACAATTTCGTCGATGACCGCGTTTCTCGAAGCGACGGCGCTGCTGCTTCCGATCGACGCCGGCGGCCGCAGCGAGCCGATCGCGCCGCGCGAGGGCTCCTATCGCCCGCGCGCCGGATCGATGCGCGTTCGTTTCATCGAAGGGCCGCCGTCGCTGGAGCCCGGCGGCTGCGCGCGAGTCGTCCTCGAAGTCGAGGAAGGTGTCGAAGCCGATCTCGCTCGCGGCAGCGAGCTGCCGATCATCGAAGACGATCGCATCGTCGGCATGCTCACCGTCACGCGGCTGTGGCGCAGCGCGATCGCGGTTTAGAATGGAAGCGTGATCGTTGGACGGGAGGGGAGACGCAGGCTCACGTCGCGGCGAAGCTCGTTCCGCACCATCGCCCTCCTCACGCTGATTCCGGTTTTCGCGCTCCTCGCGATTCTCGTCTGGAGCTTCATCGCGATGAACGTGCGCTTCCCGCTTCCCGCCGCGCACAAATCGCCGCTGAGGCCCGCGCCGCCGCCGGCCGCCGCCGTGCCGCATCGGGGAGACATCGTGCTGATCCTCGACGACGTCGGCTTCGACCATCAGCCGGTCGAGGAGGCCATGCGCATCGATCCGAACCTGAACTTCTCCGTGCTGCCGAACGCGGCGCACGCGCGTGAGGTGGCCACGCTGCTGCACGAGCATGGCTTCGAAGTTCTCTGCCATCTGCCGATGGAGCCGGAGCACTTTCCGCAAGTCTCGCCCGGATCGGGCGCGGTGCTGACGTCGATGACCGACGAAGAGATCGCGCGCACGACGATCGAGAACGTCGAATCCGTGCCGTACGCTCGCGGCGTGAACAATCACATGGGCTCGCGCGCGACCGCGGATTCGCGGGTCATGCAATCGGTGCTCTCTGCGCTGCCCGAGGACATGTATTTCATCGATTCGCGAACGACGCCCGATTCCGTCGCCGCATCTCTCGCGCATCGGATGCGCATTCCCGCAGCGACGCGCAATGTATTTCTCGACGACGTGCCGCACGACGACGCGATCCGGCGCCAGCTCGAGGAGCTCGCGCGCGAGGCACACGCGCGCGGCGTCGCCATCGGCATCGGTCACATGTACCCGTCGACGATCCGCGTTCTCACGGCCGAGGCGCCGGCGCTGCGGCGCGAGGGATTCCGGTTCGTTCGCGCGAGCCAGGCCGTGCGATGATCGTCCGCCGCTCACCGCTGGCCGTTCGCCGAGCATCGGTTTCGGCCTGCGGGTCGCGGTCACCGGCCACCGACGGATGCTTCTCGCGCTTTTCCTGATCGATCTCGCGGCGGGTCTCTATCTTTTCCTGCCGCTCGTCGGCCGGCGCAACGCCGGCGTGAAGTTTTATCGGCTGATCTTCGTCGTCAGCGGCGCACTCGTCCTTTGCTCGCTGATCGGGCATTGGACCGTCATCGATTCGATCATCATCGCGCTGACGCTCATCGTGTACTCGACGCTGCGTTATCCGAAGCGGCTCATCTTCCGCGTTCCCGTCGTTCTGCTCGGCATGGCGTACATCGCAGATGCGATCGCGCTCTGGCACGCCGCGACCGGATCGTCGTGGGCGTGGAGTGTCGCCGGCGCGATCTCCAGCATCGCTCTGCTGGGCTGCGTGAACCTCGCCATGCTCCTCGGCCACTGGTATCTCGTCGTGCGCGGAATGAGCATCGATCCGCTGAAGCGGCTGACGCACGCGACGCTCGCCGCCTCGATCGTGCGCGTGATCGTCGTTGCGATCGCGCTCCTCATGCCCGGCGTCTGGAATGCGATCGCGATCCGGCAGGGGATCTTCTTCTGGATGCGCGCCGGTTGGGGACTGGTCGGGCCGCTCGCGCTCTACCCGATGGTTTGGGGAACGGTGAAGATTCGCTCCACGATGGCGGCGACGGGGATTCTTTACGTCGACGTCGTTGCGGTCGTCATCGGCGAGGTGTTAGGCGCGTGGCTGTCGGCGCTCGGTCATCTGCCGCTGTAGCGCGCCGGCGACGTTCTCCTCCAGGTGCTGCACCTTCGACGTGCCGGGGATCGGCAGCATCACGGTCGACCGATCGAGCAGCCACGCCAGTGCGTCGCCCGGATCGAGCTTGCCGACGGCCAGCGGGAACCACGGGATGAAGCCGATCTGCTCGCGCTCGCAATAATCGACGACGTCATCCCACTGCCGCTCCTGCATGTTGTATTTGTTCTGCACCGAAACGACCGGAAAGAATCTTCGCGCGCGCTCGATCTGCTCGATGTTCACTTCCGACAGTCCGGCGTGGCGGATTTTTCCTTCGCGCTGAAACTGCTGAATCGCCTCGAACTGATCTTCTTCCGCCACGTTCGGATCGATTCGATGCAGCTGCCACAAATCGATGCGTTCGAGCCGCAAACGTTTCAGACTGCCGTCGATCTCTTCGCGCAACCGCTCGGGACGGCCGTTCGGCACCCACTGACCCGGACCGGGGCGATCGAGGCCGCCTTTCGTCGCGATCACCAGACCTTTCGGATAAGGATGCAATGCCTCGGCGATGATCTGCTCGCTGACGTGCGGCCCGTACGATTCGGCCGTGTCGATCAGATTGATGCCGAGCTCGATCGCGCGCCGAAGCACCGCGATGCATTCCCTGCGATCGTTCGGCGGTCCCCAGACGCCGTCGCCGGTTAGGCGCATGGCGCCGAATCCGAGGCGGTGAACCGGAAGGTCTCCGCCGAGCTTGAACGTGCCGCTCCCGGCGGCGCTGATCGTTTTCATGTCGTGCCTCATTCCTCCGCACCGGGTGGCGCGGCACCGTAGACGTGGCGATCGTGCGTTGCAAGATCGAATCCGTGGAGCGCCGGATTCGGCGGATATCCGCGGTGCACCGCCTGGCATCGATAGCACACGATCACGTCCTTCACCATGCGCCAGACGATGTAGTCGAGAATCGTAACGCCGAGGAGCGACAGGCCGTACGTCCACGGAACGAAAATCGATCCGACGACCACGATGGCGATGCCGGTGGTGCGGTTGAAATCTTTCTGAAAGTAGAGCTGGTCGTGACCGCAGGCGGCGCAGCGGCCGATGATCGAGCCGTCCGGCGGAGCGATCACGTCGTTCGGCGCGCCGCACCGATCGCAGAGACGCGCGGTTTCGCCCGCTTCGCGCGCCTGGCGCGCGTCGCATTTCGGGCAGAGAAAGTGGACGGAGGCCACGCGCGGATTATCGCGCGCGCTCGATGTAGCGGTTCTCGCTGGGGTCGACGATGATCTCTTCGCCCGCGGTGACGAACGGCGGCACCTGCACGACGACGCCGTTTTCGAGCGTCGCAGGTTTGTACGACGCGGACGCCGTGGCGCCCTTCATCATCGGCTGCGTCTCGACGATCTTCGCTTTGACGGTCTTCGGCAGCTCGATGCCGAGCGGCCTTCCCTCGTAGAACTGCACCTGCAGCTTCACCCCGGGCGACAGCCACGCGGCGGAGTCGCCGAGGTCGTCTTCGGAGATCTCGATCTGCTCGTAATTCTCGGTGTTCATGAAGTGATGCGCATGACCGTCGGAGTAGAGGTACTCCATCTCGTGCTGGTTGATGAAGGCCTGCTCGATTTCGTCCTGAGATCGGAAACGATGCTCGAACTGGTTGCCGGTGCGCAGGTTGCGCATCTTGACCTGGACCATCGCGCGGAGGTTGCCGGGCGTGTGGTGATGGAAATCGAGGACCTTGCAGAGGTCGCCGTTGAAGAGGACGACCATTCCCTTGCGTAGATCATTTGCCTGCATGCGGCACCCCAAACGGCTGATTCAGCGGGCGTTATTCCAGTGGCGGCGCTAGGTCGGCAGGACGCGGATCGGCAGCACGATCGCCTGAAGTCCGTCGAACTGCAGCCGCCGCTGGATCGCGTTCGGCGTCTCGTTGTGCAGCAGCCGGTAGTACCACTTTTCGTCGCGGAAGATCAGCTTGCCCACGAAGAAGATCGCGCGCGGATACTCCTCCGCGATCTTCTTGCACACTTCGGTGATGCTGTCGACGGCTTCCGTTCCGATCGCGATGCGGTAGTCGGCGGCCATGCCCTGGCTCTGCGCCCACCGCACGTACTTCTGCAGATTCGCGCGCGTTTCACTGTCGAGCGATTCGATCTCCTGCGCGCCCTTGAACGTACCGGAGTCGACAACGGCGGCGCTGACGAAAATGAAATTCTTGAACATGCGCGGAAAGAGCCGGTGGATCGACAGCACCTCGTGAATGCCGAAACCGGAAAACGACTTCACCATGATGACGGCCGTCGGCGCGTTCTTTTCGAGCTGCGGCGCGGATTTGACGTCCGGCGCCGGCGGAACCGTCGCCAGAATCTCGTCCAGGCTGCGCATCCCGGCGCTGACGTTCTGATAATGCTTGTGAATCGCGAACGCGATGAAGACGAGAACGGTCGTGATCGCGATGGTGATCCAGCCGCCCTGGCGGAACTTCTCCATGATCGTAATGCCGAGGATGCTGACGCACAGGATGAATCCGAAGCCGTGAATCGCGAGTCGGCTCCTCCACTTCGGCTCCTTCTTTCGGTCCTGGATCCAATGTTTCGCCATGCCGAGCAGCGACAGCGAGAACGTGATGAACACGTTGATCGAATACATGACCACGAGCGTCGTGATGTCGCCTCGCGTGTAGAGCAGCGCCGCGAGACCGGCGAGGCCCATCAGCAGGATGCCGTCCTGGGTGACCAGACGGTCGGACAACTGGGAGAAGCGATGCGGCATCCATGAATCGATTGCCATGTTGGACAGGATCCGAGGACCATCGAGGAATCCCGCCTGCGCCGCCACGAACAGCAGCGCCGCCTCGGTGATGAGCGTGAAGACGATGACGGTCGCGCCGAAGGAGAAATGGCCGAAGAGGTTGCCGAGCAGCACAGCGTTCATCGTCTTGCCGCTCTCCGGACGGGCGTCGGTCAGCAGGTAGCCGAAGATGATGCCGCCCGCCGTGAAGGCCAGCGATGCCGCCATCAGCGCCATCGTTTTTTTCGCCGTGACGACGCGCGGCTCGCGAAGGATCGACACGCCGTTCGAGACCGCCTCGATGCCGGTGTACGTGCCGCCGCCCATCGACCAGGCGCGCAGGATCAACAGCATCAGCGGAATCCACCCGAGCGATTGCGCCGAAACGTGAAAGTCGTGCGCCGCGTCGGTGAAGACTCTCGGCAGGCCGCGCCAGTCGACGAGCAGCGCGTAGGAGATCGCAAGGACGTGCATGATCACGAACGCGACGAAGATCGGCGTGAGGAGCTTGACCGATTCCTTCACGCCGCGAAGATTCAAAACGACGAGAAACGCGAGGATCAGAATCTCCGCCGGCATCTTCAAGTGATGCACGCGGATCGGAAGGAACGAGAAGATCTGCTCGCATCCGTCGGAGATCGACACGGTGATCGTCAGGACGTAATCGACGAGCAGCGCGCAGCCGGAGATGACGCCAACGCGGTTGCCGAGAAGCTTCGTGGCGACGAGGTATCCGCCGCCGCCGCCCGGGAAGTACTCGATCAGGTTCGCGTACGCGGTGGAGATCACGGTGATCGTCAGCGCGGTCATCGCGGCGAGGATGATCGCCAGGTGCGTGTGGGTGCCGAGCGCGCGGTAGGCCTCGTCGGGGCCGTACGCCGAGGACGACAGGCCGTCCGCGCCGAGACCGACCCACGCGAGGAAGGCGATCAGCGACGTGTGGTGAAAGATCTCCGGATCGCTGACGTTGCGCGCTTTTCCGATCACGATCCGCCGCAGACGGCGGATCCGCGTCTCTTCTCCTTCCGGATTCTCGCTCATCAAATCTCGATTTGCGCGCCGAGCTCCAGCACCTGATTCGGCGGGAGACAGAAGTAGGTCGATGCGCTCGAAGCGTTGCGCAGCATCCAGCCGAAGAGGTGATCGCGCCACAGCGCCATGCCGGGCGCGCGCGTGGCGATCAGCGTCTCGCGTCCGAGGAAGTAGCTCGTGGTCATCGGAGCAAACGTGACGGGGCCTTTGATTTTCGCGAGGAGCTTCGGCAGATCGGGCTCCTCGATGAATCCGAAATGGACGACGAGACGATACACGCCGCTCCCGAGGTCCTTCCAGAAGTAGCGTTGCCCCTCGGCAACGCGCGCCGTCTCGTCGATCTCGACGTTGAGCAGGACGACGGTCTCGTGGACGACCTTGTTGTGTTTGAGATTGTGCAGCAGTGTGGTCGGGATGCCTGTTTGCGACCGCGACAGAAACACCGCCGTGCCCGGCACGCGCGGAACGGTGTTGCTGGCCAGATCACGGAGGAAATCATCGATCGAGAGCGCTTGCTGCCCGAGCCGCTGATTCAAAATGCGCCGCCCAGTCTGCCACGTCGTCATCAAAGTATAGATGGCAATGCCCACGGCGAGTGGAAACCACCCGCCCTCCGCCACCTTGACGATATTGGCGAGAAAGAACGAAAGATCGATCGTCAGAAGGGGCACGGTGACGGCGATGATCGTCGCCAGCGACCAGCGCCACAGCTCCCGCTCGACGACGGCGACGAGCGCGGTGGTGATCGCCATCGTCGTCGTCACCGCAACGCCATACGCCGCGGCGAGGTTCGTCGACGCACGGAAGGCGAGGACGAGGCCGATCGAGCAGATCATCAGGATCCAGTTGACCGAGGGGATGTAGATCTGCCCGATCTCCCGTGCCGAGGTGTGGCGGATGACCAGCCGCGGCGAGTAGCCGAGCTGTACCGCCTGCCGCGACAGCGAGTACGCGCCGGAGATGACGGCCTGCGAGGCGATGATCGTCGCCATCGTCGCCAGAATCACGAGCGGAACCTGCGCCCATCGCGGAGCGAGCAGGAAGAACGGATGCTCGGTGCCCCGCGGATGATGCAGCAGCAGCGCGCCCTGGCCGAGATAATTCAGAACGAGCGATGGAAAGACGAGCACGAACCAGGCGATGCGAATCGGCTTCGCGCCGAAATGGCCCATATCGGCATACAGCGCCTCGCCGCCCGTGACCGCGAGAAACACAGCGCCGAGAACGAGAAACCCGCGATGGCCGTTGCGGACAAAGAAGTCGATTGCGTACTGCGGATCGAACGCGAGCAGCACGCGCGGAACCTGAATGATGTGCCAGATGCCGAGCAGCGCAATGACCACGAACCAGAGACCCATCACCGGTCCGAACGCCGCACCCACTCTCGCAGTCCCGAACCGCTGCACGACGAAGAGCGCCACCAGCACGATGACCGTGATGGGCACGACATACGGCGTGAACACCGGCGTCGCCACCTCGATGCCTTCGATCGCGCTGAGCACCGAGATCGCCGGCGTGATCATCCCGTCGCCGTAGAGCAACGCCGCTCCGAAGAGGCCGAGGCTGACGAGAACGAACCGCCGGCGGCGGTCGCCGCGGGCGCCGACGAGCGACATCAGCGCGAGGATGCCGCCTTCTCCGCGGTTGTCGGCGCGCATCACCAGCGCGAGGTACTTGATCGAAATGATCACCACGAGCGACCAGATGATCAGCGACAGCGTGCCGAGGACGTTGGCGGGAGTGGGGAGGACGCCGTGCGCGGGCCGGAAGCATTCGCGCAGCGCATACAGCGGGCTCGTGCCGATGTCGCCGTACACGACGCCGAGCGCGCCAACGGAGAGGACGAGGAGATAACGACGGTTACTCTGCCCGGGTACAGGTTCCATCGACGGCCGCGGCACGGTACCACATGCTTGATATACTCCGCGCCCTCTGCCCAGCAACGTGCACCGCGAACTGGGGTTGAGGGCAATGCGAGAGATTCAGGGGTTGCGCCAGGTAGCTGCAGTTGTCCTCCTGCTGGTCGCGGCAGCGGCGCGTGGTGATTGCGTTTCGACTGTCCGCAGCGTCAGCCAGTTGTCGATCTTTCCGAATCTCGTGGCGGGTCCGATTGCCACGAATGGATCGATCGTCGTCGCCGGCAAAACGGATCCGAGCACCTCGACTCCGGGCGTCGACTATTCCCTCTACGACACGAGCCTGAATCCGATCTCGGCCGACAGGCAGGTGGCCACGAGCTCTTTCAACGGTCCGGTGGCGCTCCTTTACGCAGACTCCTCGAACGCATTCGGTCTGTTCTTTCAGCAAACGAACGGCGTCCTCATGCTGCAACGGATCGATGCAAGCGGGAATCCCATCGGAGCTCCGATCGCGATGCCGCACAACTGGTCGCTCAACGACGACTTCCAGGTGGTGTGGGACAAGGCCGCGGGCGCGTACGCCCTCGCTCACCTCGTCACCAGCGGCCCCGACCTCGGCGCCTGGCTCACGCTCGTCTCGCCGTCGGGCAGCATCGTCTCCGATACGAATGTCACGCTCTTCGCAACCGGAAGCGTGCGCGTCGCGGTCCTGCCCGATGGCACCGCCGCGGTCCTGTGGTCGCGCCCCGGCTCGCCGGGTCCGACCTTCGTCACGCTCGTCAGCAACGGGGCGGTCACACATTCGACGCTGGTCACGTCGCAGCAGTTGGACGGTCCGGTCATCGCTACGAACGGCAGCTCGATTCTGGTGATTTATCAATCGCCGAAGAGCGGTGGCGGGACGGAGCTGCGCGACTTCATTGTCAACGCGTCCGGCACAGTCACTTCAGCAGATGCGTCGATGATGAGCGGCAAGGGAGTCGACATCGCTCCGCTGTCGCTGCAGTGGAATCCCGCGCTCTCCGAATGGGCGCTCGTGTACGCCGATTCCGTCGTCGGCTTCAACGAGTTCCCCGGCGAGGTGCACCTTCGCCGCTTCCAGACGCTTTCCGGTACAGCGAGCGACACGTTCCTCTCGCCCAATGCGATCTTCGATCTTCTGCCCGCGCGCTTTCCGATCGTCTTTCTGAACAACGGCTACGTCGCCTCGATCGCGCGACTCCTCTCGATTCAGCAGGGCGGCGAGTCGTATCTCGTCAGCCTCTGTCCGCTCGTTGGATCGATTGCCGTCGATCGCACGCTGGCGCGGCCGTTCGACACGATCACGTTCCGCGGAAGCGCCAGCGGCGGTACGCCTGGCTATACCTACACGTGGCAATTCGGCGACAACGATTCCCTCAGCGGCCAGACGGTGCAGCATCACTATTCCGCCGTCGGCACCTACACCGTGACGCTGACGGCTCACGACGCCGCCGGAGCGACTTCGGTCGCCAGGATCACCGTGGGGATCAGCGACACCGTGCGGGGCCGCGCAGCACGGCATTGAGGCGCTCGGTCAGCCGGCGCTGACGTCGTCCGGCGCTGCTGTCAGCAGCTCGATGAACTTCTCCGCCGGAACGGGCGCCTTGATGAGGTAGCCCTGCATCTGATCGCAGCCGAACTTCTTGAGGAACGACGATTGCTCGGTGAACTCCACGCCTTCCGCGATGACTTTGAGGCGCAGGCTGTGCGCCATTGCGATGATCGCGGTGACGATCGCCGCGGTGTCGGGATCGTGGGTGATGTCGCGGACGAACGACTGATCGATCTTCAGCGTGTCGATCGGGAATCGTTTGAGGTAGCTGAGCGACGAATGTCCCGTGCCGAAGTCGTCGAGCGAGATCCGAACGCCGAGCTTCTTGAGCTCGTAAAGCGTCCGCACGCTCGTCTCGGGGCTCTGCATCGCGCTGCTCTCGGTGATCTCCAGCTCGAGCAGCCGCGGCGGCAGTCCGGTTTCCTGCAGGATTTCGCGCACGCTCTGCACGAGGTCGGGCTGCTGCAGTTGGACGACCGAAAGATTGACCGCGAGCGAGAGCGCGCGATGGCCGGCGTCGTGCCATGCCTTGGCCTGCGCACACGCCGCACGCAACGCCCAGCCGCCGATCGGAATCATCACTCCGATCGCCTCGGCGAGCGGAATGAAGACGCTGGGGGGGATCATCCCGAGCGTCGGATGGTTCCAGCGGAGCAGCGCTTCCATTCCGCTGATGCGGCCCGTGCGGAAATCGAAGATCGGCTGGTAGTAGACCGCGAGCTCGTTGTTCGCGAGCGCTTTGCGCAGCCCATGCTCGAGCGCGATGCGCTGCAGCGCTTTCGCGTTGATGAACGCGTTGAAGAGCTGGTAGTTGTCGCGGCCCTGCTCCTTCGCCTGATACATCGCCGTGTCGGCGTTCTTGATCAGCGTCTCGGCGTCGAACCCGTCGTCGGGATAGAGGCTGATGCCGATCGACGTCGTCATGAAGAATTCGCGTCCTTCGATCTGGAACGGATAGCGCACGGCGTCGATGATCTTCTGCGCGACGAGCGCCGCGTCTTCACCCTGGAACAGGTGCGGCAGGAGGATCGTGAATTCGTCGCCGCCGAGGCGGGCGACGGTGTCGCTTTCGCGGACGCAGGACTGCACGCGCGCGGAGACCGCCTGCAGCAGCTGATCGCCGATGTTGTGGCCGAGCGAGTCGTTGATGACTTTGAACCGGTCGAGATCGAGGAAGAGCACCGCGAGCTTCGACCGCTCGCGCTGCGCGTGTGAGATCGCCACGGTCAGGCGGTCTTTGAACAGCAGCCGGTTCGGCAGCCCGGTCAGCGCATCGTGATACGCCAGGTGCTTGATCTGCTCCTCGGCGTAGGTGCGCTCGGTGATGTCGCGCGCGACGCAGACGAAGCCGCCGCCCTCGATCGCGCTGATCGAGATCTCCTGCGGGAACGTGAGGCCGTCGTGACGCAGGCCGGGCGCTTCGCCGCGCCACTTTCCGCGCTGCTTCACGATCGGCAGAATCGTCGAGGTGAAACGCTCGTACGTCGACGGCTCGTAGAGCGTGTGCAGCGAGAGGCCGATCATCTGCCTCGGATCGGCATAGCCGTACAGCTTCGCGAGCGCGTCGTTGACGACGGTGAGCTCGAGACGATGGTTGACGATGCCGATGCCGTCCATCGACGCGGTCATCGCCGCCGATTGCTTCTGCAGTGTTTCTTCCGCGCGCTTCCGCTCGGTGACGTCGTTCGCGACGTGGAGGAAGCCGGTGAGCCAGCCGTCGTCGCGGCGCAGCGAGGTGACCGACAGCAGCACCGTGATCGCGGTCGCGTCGCTCTTGACGTACGTCCACTCGCGCTCCTCGATGCCTTCGCGATCGGCGCGATGCGCCACGATGTCGAATCCGCTGAGGCGATATCCGAACTCGCTCTGCAGCCGGTTCGCGTGGTCCTCGAGCTCTTCGGGCCGGTGCAAGTCGATGACCGAGCGCCGGCCGATGACGTCGGAGGCTTTGTAGCCGAGCATCCTCTCCGCGCCGGAGTTGAACACGGTGATGATGCCTTCGGCGTCGGTGGCGATGATCGAGACGCCGGTCGCCGCATCGAGCACCGCTTTGCGCTGCGCATTCGCCGACGCGAGCTGCTGCTCGGCCATCCTGCGCTCGGTGATGTCGTAGACGAAGCTCTCGAACAGCGGCGGCTCGTCTTCATCGTGCACCATGTGCGCATTGATCTGCACCCACAGCGGAGTCCCGTTCTTCTTGCGCCACAGGACCTGTGTTTCGGCCACTTCGCCGCTGGCTGCATGCGCGATGAGATCCGCGTGACGCTCTTCCGGATTGAGGTAGACCTCGGCGAGGTTCATCCGCAGCAGCTCGTCGGGCGAGTCGTAACCCAGCATGCGGGCCAGCGCGTTGTTCGCGGTGGTCAGGCGTCCGTCGACGGTCGCCTGGAAAATGCCGACGGATGCGAAGTTGAAAATGTTCCGGTACTTCTCTTCCGAAGCGGCGAGCGCTTTCTCGGCCTGACGCCGCTCGGTAACGTCGTGAATGATCGAGTAGAGGTAGCGATGCGGCCCGATCTCGACCGGGCCGGAATGCACCTCGACGTCGCGGATCGCGCCGTTCGCGACGCGGTGCCGGAACTCGAACACGGAGCGGTCCTGCCGTGCGGCGTTCGCCATTTCTCTGCGGATGTGTTCCTGTTCGAGCAGATTGATGTCCCAGATTTTCATCGAGCGCAGGCGCTCGACGCTCCATCCGTAGTACTCGGAGGCCGCGACGTTCGCGTCGATGATCGCGCCGCTGTCAGGATCGAGGATCAGCTGCACGGCGCGGTTGTTCTCGAACATCTGCCGGTAACGGCGCTCGTTTTCGCGCAGCGCGGTTTCCTGGCGCTTCTGATCGATCGCCGATGCGACCTGCTGCGCGACGAATACGAGGATCTCCTTGTCCCGCGTTGTCAGCCGTTTGTCGGCCTCGTACGTCTGTACGCCGATCACGCCCCACGTCCGCTCGCCGGTCCTGAGCGGCGCGCCGAGCCAGTCCATCGAGCGATGTCCGACAAGCTCGATCTCGCCTTCGGCGCACAGCCGGTCGAAGACCTCCGGTGTGGCGAGCAGCGGTTTGCCGGTCCGCAGGACGAACGCCGTGCATCCCCGGCCGGGCGGCTCGCCCTCGGGCGCCGGATCGTAGGCGTCGACGAAGTATGGATAGCTGAGGATGTTGCGCGCCGCGTCGTACTCCGCGATGTAGAAGTTGCTCGCCTCCATCAGCGTCTGGATGACGGCGTGGATCTCGGGATAAAACTCGGCGAGATCGCTCGTCTCGCGCGCCATCTGGGCGATGCGGAAGAGCGCCGCCTGCAGCCCCTCGACGCGCCGCGATTCGGTGACGTCGCGGAAGTGCCACGCGCGGCCGGCGCATTTGCCGTCCGCGATCACCGGCACCGAGCCTCGCATCAGCGTGCGGCCGTCTTTGAGCGGAATCGGATCGCCCGTGCGGATCTCGTTCGGATGTTTGTAGAGGTAGGTGACCTCGTCGATGAAGCTGTTCCAGTCGGCGACCCTTTGCGCCGCGTACTGGAGCAGATGCTCGTCATCTGCGCTCGCCGCCACGTTTTCCGGAATGCCCCAGATCTCGAGAAATCTGCGGTTGTACGACAGCACCTTGCCGTCGGGATCGACGACCAGCACGCCGTCGAGCATCGCCTCCTGCTGCGCCTTGAGGACCGCCACCGTCGTTCGAGGCGAGCGCAGCCCTGCCGCGCGCAGGGCGCGGAACCAGCGCGCAAAGTCGCGGCGCGCTTTCGCCAGCCGCGACGAGCGCGGACGAGAGTACTCGGGCAGATGGAGGCTCATCGAGAAAAGCTACTTATTTTAGATGAATTTCCGTCAAAAGCGCCGCTGCGGCGGCGCGTTGTCAGTTGTCAGCGGGAGGCTGCCGGCGGCGGGATTGACAACTGACAACTAGTCTTCCGGGCGATTGTACGACCGGAAGAACTGCCACTGCTGATAGCTGGACCAGACAAACCACGCCATCAGCAGAGCGATGAAAGGCTGGCGCAGGAACATGCTGACAATGGTCAGCAGCGCGCCGACGATCATCGAGAGCCAGATCGAGATCAGAAACGAGGTCCGTTCGCTCGCGAAGAGCCGCAGAAAATGCCGGACCATCGCGTAGCCGTCGAGGGGCGCTACGGGCAGTAGATTGAAGAATCCCCACAGAATGTTCGCCTCCGCAAGGAGCGGCAGAAGCGCGGCAAAGAACGGGTCCTGCGACATCCGCGGAAACGACACGATCACGATGCGAAGCAGAAACGCGAGCAGAAAGCTCGAGCACGGCCCGGCCGCGCTGATCAGCAGGTCCTGCCACGGTCGCGCGCGCCGCTCGTTCATCGTCACGCCGCCGATGCCCTGCAGCATGATGCGGCTCGGCCCGAAGCCGAACGCGCCGATCACTGCCGCGTGCGCGAGCTCGTGAAAAAGCACGCTGATGACGATGACCGGAATCCACAGCAGCGCGTATTTCATGCCGCCCGCGCCGCCGACATCGCTCATCACCCAGAAGGCGAGGAGGATGAGGAAGCTGAAGTCGAGATCGATCGTCGTGCCCAGGATCGAGCCGAGGTGAATGCGCCCCACGGTTGCGTAGGTTACGCGAAAAGTTCGCCGTTCGCCGATGTCGCGAACTGCGAACCCGATATGCTTTCCGCATGAAGTTCGAGACGAAAGCCGTGCACGTCGGCGGCAAACCCGATGAATCGACGGGCGCGATCGCGCCTCCGATCGAGCTCTCGACGACGTTCGAGCGGAGCGGCAAAGACGGCGAACCGGCACACGGTTACAGCTACATCCGCGATCACAATCCAACGCAGACGCGTCTCGAAGCGGCGCTCGCGGCGATCGATTCGGCCGAGGCGGCGCTGGTGTTCAGCTCGGGGATGTCGGCGGTGTCGGCGCTCTTTCAATCGCTGCCGCCCGGCTCGCACGTTCTTCTGCCGGGCGACGGCTACTACGCCGTGCGGATCCTCGCGAACGATTTTTTCCCACGCTGGGGGCTCACGCACGATCTCGTGTCGCTCACCGATGTCGACGCCGTGCGCAAAGCGATCCGCAAGGAAACGCGCGCGATCTGGTGCGAGTCGCCGTCGAATCCGATGATGCACATCTGCGACATCGCCGCGCTCGCCGACGTCGCCCATCGCGCGAACGCGATTCTCATCGCCGACGATACCTTCGCAACGCCCGCGCTGCAGCGTGCGATCGAGCTCGGCGCCGACCTCGTCATGCACTCGACCACCAAATACCTCGGCGGCCACAGCGACGTGCAGGGCGGCTCGCTCGCGTTCCGGCGCCGCGACGAGCGGTTCGAGAAGGTCGAGCATGTGCGCACGATCGTCGGCGGCGTCGCGTCGCCATTCAATTCGTGGCTCGTGCTGCGCGGCATTCGCAGCCTCGCTCCGCGCATGCGCCTGCATTGCGAGAACGCGGGCGCCGTCGCGGAGTTTCTGGCGAAGCATCCGCGCGTCGAGGCGGTGCACTATCCCGGCCTCGCGTCGCATCCGGGCCACGCGATCGCCGCCCGTCAGATGTCCGACTTCGGCGGGATGATGTCCTTCCGCGTGAAGGGCGGGCGGGAGGAAGCGCTGACGGTGACCGCGAAGGTGAAGGTGTTCACGCGCGCGACGTCGCTCGGAGGGGTCGAAAGCCTCATCGAGCATCGCGCGTCGAGCGAAGGGCCGGCTTCCCGCACACCGCCGAACCTGCTTCGGATGTCGATCGGCCTCGAGCACAGGGACGACCTCATCGCCGACCTCGATCAGGCGCTAGAATAGTTGTCAGTTTTCAGTTGTCAGTTGTCAGAGAAAGCGATCGACAACTGACACCGAACGACTCCATGAAGAACTTCGAGATCCAATGCCCCTGCTGCGAAGCGACGATCGTCGTCGACCGGATGACCGGCGAGATCCTTCTGCACAAGGCGAAGGAAAAGAAAGCGAATCAGTCGCTCGAGTCGATGGTCTCGAATCTCCAGACGCAGAAGGGCGAGATGGAGAAGTTTTTCGAGAAGCAGATCGAAAGCCAGAAGGACCGCTCCCGCATTCTCGAGGAAAAATTCAAAGAGGCGATGCAGCGCGCCGACAAATCCGACAAGCCGCTCATCAATCCGCTGGACCTCGATTGAGTTGCCGGTCGCCGATGTCGCGCGGCGCGGAAACCGGCAAACGGCAACCATGAAGAAGCACTTCGATCCCGATGCGGCGGCGTCGGAAGGCTCCGGCATCTACGGCCTTCCGTTCACGCCCGACGAGGCGAAGGTCGTCATCATCCCGGTGCCTTTCGAAGCGACGACCTCGTATGGTGGCGGCACGTCGCGCGGTCCGGCGGCGGTGTTCGAGGCATCGAAGCAGGTCGATTTGCTCGATCACGAGACCGGCCGGCCGTACGAGGCGGGCATCGCGATGCTTCCGATCCCGCGGAAGGTCGTCAACTGGAACGCGAAGGCGAAGAAGTCGGGCCGAAAGCGCGTCCGCGCGATCAATGCGATCAGCGAGTCCGTCAACAACTGGGTCTACGAGACAACGCGCGACCTCCTCCACGCCGGCAAGATGCCCGTCGTCCTCGGCGGCGATCACTCGGTGCCGTTCGGCGCGATCTGCGCGTACGGCGAACGCTATCCGCACATGGGCATCCTGCACCTCGATGCGCATTGCGATCTGCGCGATTCGTACGAGGGGTTCACGTACTCGCACGCGTCGATCTTTCACAATGTGATCATGCGAACGCGGCTGAGAAAGCTCGTGCAGGTCGGCGTGCGCGACGTCGGCAGCCGCGAGATCCGCCTGATCGACAACTCGTTCGGCCGCATTCGCACGTTTTTCGACGACGAGCTCGCCGCGCGCAAGGAACAAGGCGTGCCGTGGGGCGACATCGCCGAGGAAATCGTCGACGAGCTTCCGTACGACGTCTATCTGTCGTGGGACATCGACGGGCTCGATCCGACGCTCTGTCCCGGAACCGGAACGCCGGTGCCGGGTGGACTCTCGTGGAACGAAGCGATCGGCCTGTTGCGCGCGATCCTCCGGGCGAAAAAGCGGATCGTCGGCCTCGATCTGTGCGAAGTCGCGCCGGGAAGAACGGAGTGGGACGCGAACGTCGGCGCGCGCCTGCTCTACAAGATGATCGGCTTCGCCCTCGCGACGCAATGACGGCGAAGCAGATCTTCAATCGCCTGCGAAAGAAAGCGCTGACCTATCCCGGCGCCGTCGAGGATCATCCCTGGGGCGACACGGCCATCAAAGTCAACGGCAAAGTGTTCGTGTTCCTCGGCGAAGAGGGCGCGTCATTCAAGCTGCCGAACTCGC
Source organism: Thermoanaerobaculia bacterium (assembly GCA_035516895.1). GTDB lineage: Bacteria > Acidobacteriota > Thermoanaerobaculia > Gp7-AA8 > Gp7-AA8 > Gp7-AA10. The sequence goes on from DATIZY010000017.1 coordinate 59,759, forward strand.
GCGACATGGCGCACGATCTGCCGTTTGCCGAGCCGACGCGCTACGGTCTGGGCAAGCACGGATGGGTGAGCGCGCACTTCACGAGAAAATCGAAGCCGTCGATCTCGCTGCTCGAAGCGTGGCTCGATGAGAGCTATCGCGCCGTCGCTCCGAAGAAGATGGTCGAGAGGCTCGGCTGATCCGTCGTGAGGGGTGAGTGCGGGCCGTGGGTCCGGAGTCACGCGCTCGGCATGTGCACGTACATCGACTGAATCGCCACTTTGCCCGGTCCGGTGAAGCGGTTCATGAACAGAGTGAATCCGCCTAACAAGCCTGTCGAGAGCCGCTGCGCGATCGTTTCCATCTTGACGTGCGTGTCTTTGTAGAGCCAGCCGCCCGGCTCGACGTCGATCTGCTCGTGCGGCTCGAGCGTTTTCTCGAAGACGTTGCCGTAGCCGTGAAGCCAGAGGATTCCGCTGCCCTGCCGCGCGTGAAAGCGATCGATGAAGAAGCCGGTGCCGCCGAAGAGAATGTTGGCGACGCCTTTGACGCGCTCGAAGTCGTAATCGATGTTGCCCGTCGCGGCGAGGAACTGGTGCTCGCGCACGTGGATCTCGTCGCCGTGCTCCATGTGGATCGCGAAGATGTGTCCGGCGCCGTCGCGGCTGAAGGCGATCTGCCCGCGGCCGGTGGTCTCGGTGATGAAGATCTGCATGCCGGCCATCATTCGCTTGAACGCGCCGGCCATCGGGCGGACGCCGATGCCGACCGTCGGATTTTTCCAGAGAAGAATGTGATGCTCGAAGTAGACCGGCACGGTGGAGACGTCGACGGTCAGGACGGGCACGAGCTCGCCGTCGACGTGGTAGGTCACGCCGGCGAAAGTTTCCTCGTGAGCGGCAGTCTTGAGAAGAACGGGTGCAGTCATTCTTACAACCTCAAAATCAATTTCGTCATGTCGTGCTGATTGCCGTCGGGATCGGTTCCGTAACCGGGCTGGGGGAACGCCTTGAATCCGAGGTTCTCGAGCGTTCGGACGGCGTCGGCCTCGAGGTCGGAGATCAGCATCGCATTGACGTGGCGCAGGCCGCGGTCGCGTGCGATATCGATCAGGTGATTCACGAGCAGGGTGCCGAGGCCGCGGCCGCGGAATTGCGGGTTGAGCATCCATTTGATTCTGCCGACGAGGCGCAGCGGTCCGCCGAGCCGGTGCAGCGTCGCGTCGGCGAGGATCTCGTTTCCCTTTAGCGCGAGAAGCGGGAACACCTTTGCAAAGTCGATGTTCTGTCCCCACTGCTCGATGAGCGCGCGGTTGTCGACCATGTCCCAGGCGAAGCGTTTGTAATTGTCCGGCAGTCGGTGAAAAAAGTCGTAGAGCGCATCGACGTCATGCTCGCCGAACGGCCGGAGCATGACGCGCGTACCGTCGCGGAGGACGGCTTCCTGCGGATAGCGATGCAGCATCTCTCGCCCGCGCATTGTAGTGGGGTCAGAGCTGTACTTGTGATTTTTCTACGATGCGTAGAGTGCCGAAAGTGCCGAGGTACTCTCGGTCGCTATGTCACGACCGCTTCGACTCGAATTTCCCGGCTCCGTTCACCACGTCACCTCTCGCGGCAATGCGCGTCAATGCATCTTCTTCGACGACGCCGATCGCGAATGCTTTCTCGATCTGCTCGGCACTGCGGTCAAACGTTTCGACTGGATCGTGACCGCGTACGTGCTGATGTCGAATCATTTTCATTTCGTCGCTCAACTGACGGATGAGAATCTCTCGCGCGGCATGCAGTGGCTGAACGCGCAATACGCGGCGGCGTTCAATCGCGATCATGGCCGCTCCGGACATGTGCTCCAGGGACGGCCTGACATCCGGCTCATCGATCACGAAACGTACGCGCTCGAGGTGCTGCGCTACGTTGTGCTGAATCCGGTTCGCGCGCGCATGGTCCGTAAGCCGGAGTACTACGAGTGGAGCAGCCATCGCGCGGTGCTCGGGGTCGCGACGGCTCCGGAGTGGCTGGCGGTCGACGACGTGCTTATGCAGTTCGGATCGGAGCGCGACCTCGCTCGCGCCGCCTATCGCGAGTTCGTCGATGCGGCGATCGGATCGACGGAATCGCCCTGGGCGAACCTCGTCGGACAGATGTACCTCGGCAGTGAAGGGTGGATGCAGCGCGTGCGCGAACGCGTCGATCTGAAGCCGCGCTCTTCCGATCATCGGCGATCGCAGCGGTTCCTTCCATCGGCAACCATGGCAGAGATCATCCGGCGCGTGGCCGAAGCCTTTTCGATCGAGGAGACCCAGATCCGTTTTGGACGCGGCGGTCTGGCGCGGACCGTTGCGGCCTGGGTCGCCTGGCACGAGGGTCAGCTCACGGCGACCGAGATTGCTGCCGGCCTTCGGTTTCGCTGTGCGGGTTATGTCGCTCGGCTCGTACGGCGCTGTGAGCGGGAGCTGACGCGCGATGCCAGGCTTCAGCAGATCGTCTCTACGATTTGTAGAAAAATCACAAGTACAGCTCTGACCCCCTAGTCGTCGAGGGCGCCGTCGGGGAGGGCAACGCGGCGCCCGCTGATCGCTGCAACGATACGCGGCACGTGCACATGGCACGTCTCGACGATCACGCTCACCTTTCGCGGCGGCGTCCCGGCGACGGCCGTGCCGGCGATGAAGACGCCCGGCACGTTCGTCTCCATCGTCTCGGGATCGTGCAGCGGCGCGCGCTCGGGGCCCCGCAGCTGCACGCCTAACATCTCGAACAGCGTCGGATCCTGACGGTATCCCGTCATCAGCAGCACGAAATCAAACGGGAGCTCTTTCCCGGACAGAACGACCGAATCGGGACGGATCGCGTCGACGCATGTTCGCGGCAGAAAGCGCACATGGCCGTCGCGAACGAGCGCGCGAACTTCGGGCAGCAGCCAGAACTTGACGACTTTCGGATCGAAGTCGTCGCCGCGATAGCTGAGGGTGACGTCGGCTCCGGCGCGATGGCAGCGCACCGCCGCCTCCACCGCCGAGTTTCGCCCGCCGACGACCAGCAGCCGCTTGCCGAAATACTTGTGCGGATCGCCGAGGTAGTGCGAGACGTGCGGGAGGTCCTCGCCGGGGACGTCGATCAGCCGCGGCGCGTGAAATGCGCCGATTGCCAGCACCACCACTTCGACGCGAATGCGGGCCCGGGTCGTCTCCAGCTCGAAGCCGCCGGGCCTCTTCTGAATGTCGACGACGCGCTCATACGTCCGGACTGTCAGGCCGAAATGCTGGACGAGCGCGCGGAGGTAGGCGAGGAACTCCTCGCGCGTGATCTTCTGCTGATTCGCCGTCTGGATCGGCATGCCGGCGAGCGCGAGCCGGTCGGAGCTCGAATGAAAGAGCATCAGCGGCGGATACCACTCGATCGTCGAGCCGATCTGCGCGGCGTCGAGCTGCACGTAGTCGATGCCCGCTTGCTTCAACGCGACGGCGAGCTCGAGTCCGATCGGCCCCGCGCCGATCACCGCAACAGGATGCGACTCGATCATGTGCTCATGCCCAGCTCGCGCAGCACGCTGACTTTTGCGTCGATCATGACGTGATGCTCGAGACCGAGAAGGTCGGCGAGCTTGCGGACGAGGTAGTTCTCGTAGTCCGTCAGCTTGCGGTCGGAGTAGACGATGCGCCACATCGTCCTGACGATCTCGATGCGCTCGGCGAGCGACGAGTTCTTGCGAATATAATTCGTGAGCGCGAAGTGATCGATCGTCCGGCCCCGCAGCTCGTCGGCCTGCGCGATCAGCATGCGCGCGTCGTCGTCGCTCAGTGTGAACGCGCCCTTCAGAAACCCGACTACGTCTCCATCCTCGGCCGGCGAGAACTGGCCGTCGGCATATGCGATCTCGAGGAGGACCGCGGCGGTGGCGAGGCGCAGCGGGTCCTGGCGCGGGCCGCTTTCTTCGGCGCGGCTCTTGAACACCTGCATCAGTTTTGCGAAGCTCACCACTGGAGTTTAAACGAATGCCTCGCGTCGACATTTCGCATCTTCCCGACGACTCCCGCATCTGGATCTTCGGCATCTCGCCCGCGCTCGACGATCGCAAATCCGCGCGTCTCACGGCCGAGGTCGATTCGTTCCTCGACCGCTGGGCCGCGCACGGCCAGCCGATCGTCTCCGCGCGCGATCTGCTGCACGGCAGCTTTCTCGTCATCGCGGTCGATCGTCGGTCGGAGACCTCCGGCTGCTCGATCGATCGAATGTTCGGACTTCTGCAACAGCTCGAGCGCGAGCTCGGCGTCTCGATCCTCGATGCCAATCGCGTCTTCTACCGCGGCGGCGATGGCGCCGTGCTTGCGATGAGCCGCGCGCATTTTCGAGACAGCGGCGACCGCCACACGGTTGTGTTCGACACGATCGCGGAGCGGCTGAGTGCGGTTCGGAGCGGCGCCTGGGAGCGCGCCGCCGAAGCGTCGTGGCATCGCGCGTTGCTGGCGTGAAATCAGACACTTCGGTGAGCACTGCCCTTGCAAAAGATCAGCAGCGTGAGCACTGCCCTGCCAAAGAAGCCCCCGCTTCTGATCGTCGACGACGACAAGGCCGTCGCCCGCCTTCTCGCGCGCGTCGCCGAGCGCGCGGGCTTCGACGCCGACGTCGCGAAGGACGGGGTGCAGGCGGTGGAAATGCTCGACAAGAAGCCGTACGACATCGCCATCATCGACCTGATGATGCCGCGCATGAGCGGCTACGACCTCGTGCAGAAGATCAGCACATTGCAGCCGCGGCCCGTCGTGCTCGTGGCCACCGCGCTGATGAACGGCGACGTCGCCAGCCTCGACGATTCGATGGTCCGGCGCGTCATCAAGAAACCGTTTGATATCAATGCAGTCGCCGAAGCGCTGATCGAGACCGCGCGCGAGGTCGCCGAGCGGCGCGCTGCGACGCCGCTCCCGTCGGTCACGGTGATCGCCGGGAATGCGACGATCATCGCGAAGGAAGCAAACGTCGTCGTGCCTCCGCCGGACGAAACGACCCCCGACGACTCAGCCGCGCCGCCACCCGAAAAAACGAAGTAGCGCCCGACGCATCAGCGCCGGTCGTGGTGCTTGTGCTGGTCCTTGTCGTCGCCGTGGTGACCGTTGCTGTCCTTGTGCTGGTTCTTGTCGTCCTGGTGCGAATGCTGGCCGTGTTGATCGTGCGTCGAGTGGTGGACCGTCTGGTGATGCTCGTGGACCGGCCCTGAATAGCGGTGCAAGTCGTAATGGTGCACGTAGGTCCTGCGGTTCACCCACGTGCGACGCCACGGCGCGTTGTTGATGTAGACGACGTGCGTGCCCCAGCCGAAGCGGCTCGTGCCCCAGCCCCATGGCGAGAAGACGGCGCCGAGGGTCACGCCGGCGCTGAAGCGGATGGCGGCGCCGATCGTGAAGCCGTGTCGCGGCGGCGCGTACACGATCACCGGATCGTACGACGGCACGACGATATAGTCGCGCCGCGCCGGCACGATCTCGATGTACGGTCCGCTGTTGACGACGATGTCGCTGTTGGATCGCAGGTAGCCGTACTCGTAGGCCCGATGCCGCATTCGCTGCACGGCATCCATCACCTGCGTGGGTTGCGCGAGAAACGCCTCGCCGAGCCGCTGCGTCCAGTCGGGATCCGAAGCCATCGTCTCGAGCACGGACGGGAACGGCAGCAACGCCTGAACGCTCGGGTCCCACGGCAGCTGATCCTCGGAGATGGCAGCTATCAGCGCCTCGCCGTGAAGACCGTGGTGGTCGTCGGCCCAGTTGGCAGCGTCGGGAATCTGATCCCAGTATGTCGAAGCGGTCAGAATCTGGGCGAGCAGCGGATCGGGATCGAGCGCAACGCGCGAGACGATGTCATCGAGCTCGCGCGGGGAGAAGGATGGCGCCGGAGGACCGCTGACCGCGAACGCCTGAACGGCAATGAATAGAAGGGACATCGAGAGTACAGATCGCATCCGCGCAGGATACACAACTGCCGGGTTCGCTTGCAGCGCGGAGCGCCGCAGTTATCAGTCCGGCGGGCTGAGAGGCCGCCGCTCCACTGAAGGCGCCGCCGCTATGCGAGCGCGTGGTCGATGATCGCCTTCTGCTGATCCTCGTGGCGATGATGCGAGCCGGTCGCAGGCGACGCACTCTTCGGCCGGCCGGCGTACCGCGTGCCGTGCGGCAGACGCTCGGCCAGGAACGGCCACGCGCCCATGTTTTGCGGTTCCTCCTGCACCCAAACGATGTCCTTCGCATCGCCGATCGCATTCGCGAGCATCTGCTGCGGGAACGGATAGAACTGCTCGAGCCGGATGATGCTCACGTCCGCCTTCCGATCTTCGCGCGCGGCAAGGAGGTCGTAGTAAATCTTGCCGCTTGTGATGATGACGCGGCCGCCCGACGCCGGTGCTCCATCGCTCAGCACCGGCTCGAACCGGCCGTTCGTCAGCTCGTCGAGCGTCGACGTCGCGCGCGGATGACGCAGCAGCGACTTCGGCGTCATCACGATGAGCGGCTTGCGCGGATCGTTCTTCATCTGCCGCCGCAGCGCGTGGAAGTACTGCGCAGGTGTGGTCGGATAAATCACCTGCATGTTGCCTTCGGCGCAAAGCGTGAGAAAGCGCTCGAGGCGGCCGCTCGAATGCTCCGGCCCCTGTCCTTCGTAACCGTGCGGGAGCAGCATCGTCAGGCCGCTGTGCTGTCCCCATTTCTCTTCGGCGCTGGAGATGAATTGATCGACGACGATCTGTCCGCCGTTGACGAAGTCACCGAACTGCGCTTCCCACATCACCAGCGCGCCCGGATCGGCAACCGAATACCCGTATTCGAAACCGAGGACACCGTATTCGGAGAGGAGGGAGTCGTAGACCGCGAACGTCACCTCGGCATTCGTCTCGTTCACATCCTCTGATAATGCGTTGCGCATCACGACGGGATCCGCGGGACGCGCGGACGCTTCTTTCGCGAGCGCGTTCAGCGGCACGTAACCGTCGCCGGTGACGTAATCGAAGAGGATCCCGTGACGATGCGAGAACGTTCCGCGGCCGCTGTCCTGTCCCGACAAGCGAACGCGATAGCCGTCGAGCATGATCGTGCCGAACGCCATCATCTCGGCGAAGCCCCAGTCCATCGGCCTCTCACCGCCGGCCATCGCGGCGCGGGCTGCGAGGATCGGCTTGAGCTTCGGATGCGGCGCGAAGTTCTGCGGCAGCGCGGTGAGAACGCGCCCGACTTCGGCGAGCTCCTCGTGCGAGACTGACGTGTCGGGCGACGGCGCATTCTGAAATCCGGTGACCTCCTCGTCGGTCCACAGCGGCGCGCGCGGATTCGACGGCGGCTCCCTGTCTTCGCGCGTGCGGTCGAACGCTTCCTGCAGCTTCGCCTGAAACGCATCGAGCCACTGTTCCGCTTCTTTCGGATCGATGTCGCCTTTGCGCAGCAGCTGCTCCGTGTAGATCTTCCGGACCGAACGATGTTCTTTGATCGCCTTGTACATCCGCGGCTGCGTCAGCGAGGGCTCGTCGCCCTCGTTGTGGCCGTGGCGGCGGTAACAGAGCATGTCGACGACGACGTCCTTGTGAAACTGCTGGCGGAACTCGTACGCCAGACGAATCGCCCGAATGCACGCCTCGGGATCGTCTCCATTGACGTGGAAGATGGGCGCCTGCACCGCCTTCGCGACGTCGGTGGCGTACACCGACGAGCGCGCCGACTCGGGACCGGTGGTGAATCCGATCTGGTTGTTGATGACGATGTGCACCGTGCCACCGGTGCGATAGCCCTTCAGTTGCGACAGGTTCAACGTCTCGGCGACGACGCCTTGTCCGGCGAACGCAGCGTCGCCGTGGAGCAGCACGGGCAGCACTCTCATGTGCTCGCGATCGCTGACGAGGATCTGCTTCGCGCGCGACATCCCTTCCACGATCGGATCGACTGCCTCGAGGTGGCTCGGATTCGAGGCGAGCGTCAGGCGCAGCTTCGCGCCGCTCGGCGCCTCGTGCGTGCCTTCGGCGCCAAGGTGGTATTTGACGTCGCCGGAGCCCTGAGTGGAGTTGGGGTCGATGTCGCCCTCGAATTCATGAAATATTTTCTCGTACGATTTTCCTAAAATATTAGCGAGTACATTTAATCGGCCGCGATGCGCCATGCCGATCACCGCTTCGACCGCGCCGGCATCGGCGGCGGAGTTGAACAGGTAATCGAGCATCGGGATCACTGCTTCGGCGCCTTCGAGCGAGAAGCGTTTGTGGCCGACGTACTTCGTGTGCAGAAACTTCTCGAACGCCTCGGCGTCGTTGAGCTTCATCAGGATCCGGCGCTTCGTCGCGCCGTCGAGCGCGTCGTGGTTGCGCGAAGGCTCCATCCGGTCCTGCAGCCATTTCTTCTGCACCGTCTCCTGGATGTGCATGTATTCGGGGCCGATCTTTCCGCAGTAGGTCTCGCGCAGCGTGTCGAGGATGTCGCGCAGTTTCGCGGTCATCGCGCCGCAGAGGCCGCCGCAGATGAATTCGCGATCGAGGTCCCAGATCGTCAGGCCGTAGAACGCCGGATCGAGCTCGGGATGACGATGGACCGCGTATTCGAGCGGATCGAGATCGGCGAGCAGGTGTCCGCGCACGCGATAGGCGTTGATCATCTGCAGCACGCGGGCTTCGCGGGCCCGCGCGTCTTCGCCGGTGCGGGCCCGGTCTTTCGCCCAGTGCACCGGCTCGTACGGGATGCGCAGATCGCGGAAGACGTCGTCGTAGAAGTTGTCGCCGCCTAACAGCAGCTCGTGGATGCGCGCGAGGAAGGCGCCCGACTCGGCGCCCTGGATGATGCGATGGTCGTAGGTCGACGTCATCGTCATCACTTTCGAGACGCCGAGGTCGGCGAGGACCGCGTCGTCGGTGGCGGAGTATTCGGCCGGATAGTCGATCTGGCCGGTGGCGATGATTGCGCCCTGCGCCGGCATCAGCCGCGGCACCGATGCGGCGGTGCCGATGGTGCCCGGGTTCGTGAGCGAGATCGTCGTGCCTTCGAAGTCGGCGACTTCGAGCGTGTTGTTGCGCGCTTTGCGGACGATGTCGTTGTACGCCTTGAGAAACTGCGCGAAGTCCATCGACTGCGCGCGCTTGATGTTCGGCACGAGCAGCGATCGCGAGCCGTCTTTCCGCTCGATGTCGATGGCGATGCCGAGGTTGATGTCGTCGCGGTCGAGTCGGGCGGGCTGGCCGTCCTGCTGGACGAACGCGGCGTTCATCCGCGGAAACTCTTTCGCCGCTTGGACGATCGCCCAGCCGGCGAGGTGCGTGAACGACGCTTTCGTCTGGCCGTTCAGCGTGAGGTGATTGTTGATGATGCGGCGGTTTTCTTCGAGCGCTTTGACCGGGATCGTGCGCACCGAGGTCGCCGTCGGTACCGACAGCGACGCTTCCATGTTCTGGGCGATCTTCCCCGCGGCGCCGCGAAGAGGCGTGGCGTTGGAGATCACTGCGACCGGGCGTGGCGTCGCGGGAACGGGAGCCGGTGTGGGAGCAGA